>NZ_JBEWZI010000002.1:0-355008 GCF_040566545.1 Uliginosibacterium flavum | reverse complement strand
CTGCCGACAAGGTGCGTGAAGCGATTGCCGACGAACTTGCCAAGCGAGGCATTGAAGTCCCGTATAGCGTCGTCTCCTATCCCGAGTTCCTCTAGGAAGGTGCTGCGGTGGATGATTTCATGCGCCCGGACCGCATCGTGGTCGGTGTCGATCCTGAAGATCAGCAGGCCATCAGCCTGATGCGTTCGCTCTACGCCCCTTTTCAGCGCAATCATGAAAAGCTCGTGGTGATGGATGTGCGTTCGGCCGAACTGACCAAATACGCCGCGAATGCCATGCTGGCCACGCGGATTTCCTTCATGAACGAGCTCGCGGTACTGGCCGAGAAGCTCGGCGCCGACATCGAACAGGTGCGTCAAGGCATTGGCTCGGACCCCCGCATCGGCTGGCACTTCCTGTACGCCGGTTGCGGCTATGGCGGCTCCTGCTTCCCCAAGGATGTGAAGGCTCTGATCCGGACTGCTGCCGACGCAGGCCTGCAGCTCAAGGTGCTGCAGGCGGTGGAAGATGCCAATGATGCACAGAAGCAGGTGCTGCTCGACAAACTTGTGGCGCGTTTCGGTGAAGACCTTTCTGGCAAGCACTTTGCAATCTGGGGCCTGTCCTTCAAACCCAACACCGATGACATGCGCGAGGCGCCTAGCCGTGTGATGATCATCGAGTTGTTCAAACGCGGCGCTACGGTATCTGCCTACGATCCGGTTGCGATGGAGGAGGCGCGTCGCATTTTTGGCGACGCGGCAGGTTTGACGTATGCCGACCGCCCTATGGCTGCACTCACGAATGCCGATGCGCTACTGATCGTGACTGAGTGGAAGGAATTCCGCAGTCCGGATTTCGAGGCCATCAAGGCGGCACTTAAGAGCCCGGTGGTATTTGACGGACGCAACATGTATGACCCGGAGCTGCCGCGCGCGGCCGGGCTTGAATACTCATCGATCGGGAGAAGATAAAAATGGCAAAAATATTGGTAACCGGTGGTGCGGGATTCTTGGGTTCGCATCTGTGCGAACGGCTTCTGGATGCGGATCACGATGTGCTGTGCGTCGACAATTACTTTACTGGCTCGAAGCGCAACATTGAGCATCTGCTGCAAAACCCACGCTTCGAGGTTATGCGGCACGACGTGACTTTTCCCTTGTATGTGGAGGTTGATCAGATCTACAACCTGGCTTGCCCAGCATCTCCGGTGCATTACCAGTTTGATCCGGTGCAGACCACCAAGACCAGTGTGCATGGCGCGATCAACATGTTGGGCCTGGCCAAGCGCGTGAAGGCCCGCATCCTGCAGGCATCCACTTCCGAGGTGTATGGCGATCCAGAAGTGCATCCTCAACCCGAAAGTTATTGGGGTCGGGTGAATACCATTGGAATTCGCAGCTGTTACGACGAAGGCAAGCGTTGTGCCGAAACTCTGTTCTTCGACTATTGGCGCCAGCACAAGCTTGAGATTAAGGTGATGCGCATTTTCAACACCTATGGTCCGCGTATGCACCCATCTGATGGCCGGGTTGTGAGTAACTTTATCGTGCAGGCGCTCAAGGGAGAACCCATCACGATCTATGGCGAAGGCTCCCAAACGCGCAGTTTCTGCTACGTGGACGACTTGATTGAGGGCATGATTCGTCTGATGAATACCCCGGCAGACTTTACTGGGCCGGTGAATATCGGCAACCCCGGCGAATTCACGATGCTGCAGTTGGCCGAGCGCGTGATTGCACTTACCGGCAGTAAATCGGAACTGGTATTTCACCCACTGCCGCAGGACGATCCGAAGCAGCGCCGCCCCGACATTTCGCTCGCTCGCGAAGTGCTGGATTGGGAGCCAACGATTGCGCTTGACCAAGGGTTGCAGAAAACCATCGACTACTTCCGCAAGGTGGTTAAGGCATGATTACCGCTCACGCCGAAGTCATTGTCGTCACCCCTGTCTATGAGGATCTGGAGGCCTCGTCGCGACTGTTCAGGGAGCTGGACGCAGTATTCGGCACCAAGCTCTTCATTCTGGCGGTGGATGATGGCTCTGTGCGCCAGCCCTTGCCTGCTTCTGTGCTTGAAGGTTTGCAGGCCGGTGGTGCAATAGTGAAGTTGCGGCGCAACGTGGGCCATCAGCGTGCCATCTCCATAGGTCTTGGGTTGGCTGCAGAGCATATGACTTCATCACAACTTGTCGTGGTCATGGATTCCGATGGTGAAGATCTGCCGCAGACCATTTCCGAATTGCTTGCTGCGCTAGACGACGTGCAGGTTGACGCAGCGGTGGCCCAGCGCAAGAGCCGGGTGGAGTCTCTGAAGTTCAAGGCCTTCTATGAGGTTTACAAGCGAGTTTTCTCGTTGATGACAGGGCGGGCGATCAGCTTCGGCAACTTTATGGCACTGCGCCAAGCTGGGGTGAAGCGACTCGCTGCGATGCAGGAAACGCCGATTCATGTGGCGGCTGCATTACTGGCGTCCAAGCTGCGTCTTCGCATCTGCTCGATTGCTCGAGGTCCACGCTATGCCGGTCAATCCAAGATGAATTTTGTCGGACTGGCTTTGCACGGGTTTCGCGCCTTG
Source organism: Uliginosibacterium flavum (assembly GCF_040566545.1). Classification (NCBI taxonomy): domain Bacteria; kingdom Pseudomonadati; phylum Pseudomonadota; class Betaproteobacteria; order Rhodocyclales; family Zoogloeaceae; genus Uliginosibacterium; species Uliginosibacterium flavum. Next base: position 352,452 of record NZ_JBEWZI010000002.1, on the reverse strand, counting down.
ATGGTGTTTGCCGAAGATGTACTGGTGCGTGTGGGGCTGCTGTGTGCAGGGGTTGCAGCACTCTCCGTGCTTGGCGGGCTATTGGCTATCGTACTCAAGCTGGCCGGGTTCGCTACGCCGGGCTGGTTCTCGGTGGCTTTCGGCATCCTCGTGCTGACGCTTCTTCAGACCGGGACGCTGGCGCTCATGATGTTGATGCTCACAGGTGTCGTGCGCAGTGGTTCGGTGACAACGGCACTCAGCTACAAAGAGTTTGTGGATCGTATCCTGACGCCTGCCGGGGAGATCAGTCTGGATGCCTGAGTTTGTTCGCTATGTGCTGAACGGCCTGATGGCGACTGTGGTGCACTATGCTGTGCTGGCCTTCAATCTGCATGTGCTTGGGTTTCCTTCAGCAGGGCTAGCAAATCTGGTGGCCGCGATGTTTGGCATTGCGGCTTCCTTTTTGGGTAATCGCTATTTCGTCTTCGCACATGGCGCGCGTGATGCATGGCATGGGCAGGCTGCCCGGTTCATCGCGCTCTACGGCTCTATCGCCCTGCTTCACGGACTTGTGATGTGGCTGTGGGCGGACTGGCTGGGGAACGACTATCGGGTGGGCTTCCTGTTGGCTACGGCGATGCAGTTCGCGCTCAGTTATGTTGGAAACAAGCTGTTGGTATTCAAGCAATGAAAACAAAACTTTTTGTACTGGCGAATGCTGTATTCGGCATCGTGCTGCTAACGATCTATCTTGCCCATATTAATTTTCTGGACGTGAATGTCGTGTTCTATGCGGCCATTGCCGATGGTGTGCTGGCAGCTGTAGTGGCTTTTTCTTTGTTATGGTTGCCTTTCGGGAGGGGATTCAACCCCTTCGAAAAGTTTCAGATGCTTTTGATCTGGCTCTTGCTCGGCTACGCCTTTGCGATCTCGGTGCCTACGGTTATTGATCGCTCGCTGTCGTTTTACATCCTCGAAAAGCTTGAGCAGCGCGGCGGTGGAATCCGGCAGGATGCAATGAAAGACGTCTTTACGCAGGAGTACCTGAAAGAGCACCGTCTGGTCGACGTCCGGCTGACCGAGCAGATCGAGTCTGGCACCATCGTGATCGAGAACGGCTGCGTGAAGCTGACGGAGAAGGGGCGGCGGCTTTCGACAATGAGCCGCTATTACCGCCTGCACTTCCTTCCCAAGCATCGTCTGCTGATGGGCGAGTACACGGATGATCTGACGAATCCGTTCCGTAACAGTCAGCAGGCTGGTAGTTACGCATGTCGATGAGGTCTGAGAGATGGTGACTCGATTTCTGTCCTCTCGTGCGCCATGGTTTTGGTCGTTACTCTGTGTCTTGGCAGTGTCAATTTCTGCGACGGCGTTAATCTCACGCCACCTTAGTCCTGCTCTCATGAATGCAGACGTGATCATGAATTCAATCATGTCTTTGCAAAAATTGACCTTGTTCTACTGGGGTCAGGACAGGCTGGCGAATCTGCTTCCCTTTGTAGTGAGCTTTGTCAGGGATCCGGCATTTAATCTAAAAGTTGTTGCGATTGTTCCAGTTGTAGTCTTGATGGCCACGCTCGCAACGAAGGCTTTTGTCCTAAATGAGATGCTGGGAGGGCGGGGGCGAGAATTCTTGCTGACCTATGTTGTTCTGGTTTGTGTTTTTTTCTCCGGCCTGACTGGGGTGGGTGTTTTTGAAATTGCCGTGTGGCATGTTGAATACACTTTTCCGTTGTTGGCTGTTTTGTTGTCGAGTTATTTTGTATGGGGGCGGCACCTGAGAGCGTGGCCCTTCTTTGCTGCATCGTTATTGCTGGTCTTTCTTGCCGCAGGAGTCAATCCGGCTGTGATTGTTCCGCTTGTATTTGTGATTCTATTTGGGGTTCTATGGGGAAAGAAGCCTTGTTCGCGAGCTGTGGTGTTGGCAATTTTCTCGGCGGCGTCGCTTGTGGCGTGGGTCTTGATCTCGAAGTATTTTGGAGAGGCTGTTGGCGGCGGGTATTCCCAGTTTGCGTTTGAACGTATACACAGGGGGGTGGGCGCGCTGATTTCGGGTTCTTTTCCTGGCATCAATTACTTTGGTTCTCTGCTTCTTGTTGGACTGCTCGCTTTTACTCACTTTATTGCTGATACTTTTCGAAAATGGCACCTCGGGAATGGCGTGGCTGAGTCAGTTCCGGCGCTTGAGAGCCGGCTGGTTTGTGCATTGGTCTTGTTCGCAGCGCTTTGGATCTTGGTGTTTTTATCTAGCGAGTGGGTTGAGCGGAATCTATTTCATTGGCGCTATTTTATTTGGCCATACTTCGCCATCTCTTCGGTGCTGGCCTTGTTGTTTCGGAGAGTTGTTATTGCAAACGGTGTGATTGGCATTGTCTGCGTCTCTCTTGTCGCAGTAACAGCCGTTTATGCAGCTTGGCTGACTTGGCCTGCAGAGCGCAACGACTATGCGGTCCTGTCTAAGGCGGAGGACGATGGCGTGTCTGCAGACGGCCTCTATGCGGGAGACTATTGGCGCGTTTGGCCGGCGGTTATGCGTGCCATGATTGTGGAGCAGCGCGCGTATGGATTGGCTTTTCGCTGGGTTGGCAACGGTACGGCGCTTCGGAAGTATCTGACGGAAACACTCGACCGAAAGGGGAGCGCTGAGGTCCTCTGCCTTGGGGCATCAGGAGCTGAGTGTTTTCAACAGCTCAGGTCTGTTGATTCGGGAGTCTCTGTTCAGGTGGCGGAGGATCTAAAGGGGGATGTTCGTCGGCTGATCGTGGTGAGGCCGAAAGCTTCGCACAATGGGCGCAACATTGATTTTTCAGGAAAGGCTCTTTGGAGCCTACCTTCGCAGGTCGGGCGCTGGAGCGATTCCGGCGTTCAGGCGGACGGGCGTTCGGGATGTATTGTTTATGGACCTTATGTAGGTCTTGAGGCTGGGCGTTACCGTTTTCAGCTGCAAGGAAACGAAGGCGCGTCACGAGGTGATGTGGTGAGGATTACCTCCGATGCAGGCGCAAAGGAGTTGTTTGTGTCACCGATAGAGGCGACCAGAGCCGGCCTGCTGGTTGATGCAATTGTCCAGATGCGCGAGCCCGCAAGCGCTACCGAGGTGTCTGTCTGTGTAGAGGCCGCCTCGAATTTGGAAATACACGCTTATCGTCTCTACAAGCAGGCTTCTTTTTCAGAGAATTGACATGCGAGTACTTCACGTCTATCGGACTTATTTCCCCGAAACCCAGGGAGGGCTTCAGGAGGCAATTCGTCAGATTGCTCGGGGTTTGAAGCGCGCAGGGTGCGATTCGATGGTCTTTACGCTGGCAAAACAGCCTCGGCCTTCATTTGTGCGTATCGACGATGCGGACGTCTTTCGCGCTAAAAGCGTGATAGATGTTTCCTCCTGTGACATGGGCTCTCCTGGCGGGATATTGCTGTTCCGGCAGTTGGCAAAGAAGGCCGATATCCTGAATTTCCACTATCCGTGGCCATTTGGCGATGTGCTGGAATTGTTGGGCAATCCCGGCAAACCTTACGTCATTACCTATCACTCCGATATCGTGCGTCAACGCGTGGCTGAAGCGCTGTATGCGCCGTTGCGCTCCCGCTTTGTGGCCAAGGCGAAGGCAATCGTGACAACTTCTCCCGCGTACGCACGTACCAGTGAGTATCTTTCACGACTAGGGCGCGCAGTGGACGTAATTCCACTTTGCATTGATCCTGCAGATATTCCGGAAACTTCGGCTGAGACTTCCGCGAACTGGCAGCAACGGTTTCAGAAGCCTTTTTTCTTCTTTGTCGGTGTGTTGCGTTATTACAAGGGCTTGGAGTATCTGATTGAGGCCGCGAAGCTCACCGGCTTTGATGTGGTAATCGCGGGAGATGGCCCAGAGCGCGAGCGCCTGCATTATTTGGCTTCGGGGATTCCGAATGTGCATTTTCTGGGGAAGATCACTGATGAGGATAAGTTTGCATTGATCCGACAATGCCGAGCTGTCGTGTTCTCATCACATCTACGGGCAGAGGCTTTTGGCGTGTCGCTGCTTGAGGGCGCAGCGCTAGGGAAAGCGCTGATTTCAACGGAGATTGGCACAGGTACGTCCTATGTCAATGCACATGGAGAAACCGGTCTGGTGGTTCCAGGGGCTGATCCCGAGGCCTTGGCTCGCGCGATGCGCTGTTTGATAGAGACTCCAGCGTTGGCTGAGCAGTACGGCACGGCGGCCCATGAACGCTGTGTGCGTTTGTTCCACACCAGTGCGGCAGGGGAGAAGTATTTAGATCTCTACAGACGTGTGCTTCTTTCGGAAGCTTGACGGGTCAGCTGAAGGGCTGCGTTACGATTTATTGGGAATGCTATCTTGGGTTTTGTCGATTGAAGGACCTGGATGCATATCGAGAGTTGAGACCAAACTATGAACGATAAATTGAAACCTTTGGTTGTGTGGCATGGCGGGCAAGTCTCGCGCGAGGATCGGCAGGCCTTGCTGGGCCATCAGCCCTTGACGATCTGGTTCACCGGCCTGAGCGCCGCCGGCAAATCGACACTGGCGTATGCGCTGGAGAGCGAGCTGATTGCGGCGGGGCGCGCCTGCTGCGTGCTGGATGGCGACAACGTGCGTCATGGGCTGAATCGCAATCTGGGCTTTTCGGCGGAGGATCGTGCCGAGAACATCCGTCGTGTCGCTGAGGTGGCGCATCTGATGAACGATGCCGGGCTGATCGTGCTGGCCGCGTTTATTTCGCCGTTTCGTGCGGATCGTGAGTTGGCGAGGGAGATCATCGGCCCGGAGCAATTTCGAGAAGTGTTTGTCAGCACCTCACTGGCGGTGTGCGAGGCGCGTGATCCAAAGGGTTTGTACTGCAAGGCGCGCTCAGGTGCTGTCCCCGAATTCACGGGGATTTCGTCGCCCTACGAGGCGCCCGAAAACCCGCATCTGGCGCTGGATACCGGTTTGCTGTCATCAGCCGAGGCGATTGCCCAGCTGAAGGGTCTGCTGGGCCTGGCAGCCTGAAGAAGCGCTCTGGATAAGCTTCTTCAGCAGGCTGTGCGACGGCTCCCTGTCGATGCCTCGCGTGGCGGATATGTGTGAGGCGGAGCGCGTAGCTGTTCCGCCCACTCACCCTTTACGCGGATGAATGTCGCTTTGCGGCGGCTGGCGGAAGCTTCTGCAGCGTTCCGCCCTACGACCGTCAGCCGAGCCGGGCGGGGTTTTCCGCATTCAGCCCTCAGTGCTCTCTACTCCGCCATCGGCAGCCGCAGCGGCGATTTCCCGCAGCTTGTCTTTTTTGCTCTTGCGTTTGCCCTTGAGTCCGCCAGCAGCCACATCCGGGCTGGGTTCTTCGGTGGGCTCGAAGCCTTCGACGAATTCCCGCTCCAGCTTGAAGCCGATGCGCTTTTCGATCAGGCGGAAGTGGGCTTCGGTGTCGGCGCTGATGAAACTGATGGCGAGACCTGCTTCGCCAGCACGGCCGGTGCGGCCGATGCGGTGCGCGTAGTCGGCCGGGGCGCGGGGCAGGTCGTAGTTGATGACGACTGGCAGGCGGGCGATGTCGAGGCCGCGCGCGGCGACATCGGTGGCCACCAATACATGCAGGCGTTCGGCCTTGAACTCGGCAAGCACTTCGCTGCGCGTGCCTTGACTCAGTTCTCCGTGTAGTGGCGCCGCGTGGATGCCGCGCCGTGCGAGCTTGTCGGCGACCAGATCGCAGGCATATTTGGTGGCGACGAAGACCAGCACGCGCGTCCAGGCTTCCTGTTTGACCAGGTGCAGCAGGAGCTGGGTGCGCGTACGGGCGTCGACGGCGATGGCGTGCTGGGCGATCTCGGGTTCATCGCCCACCTCGGCGATGCGCGTCGGAGTGTGCAAGAGCGCGGCGGCCAGTTCTTCGACGCCCGGCGGCAAGGTGGCGGAGAAAAGCAGGCTCTGACGCTGAGCGGGCAGCAGGGCGAGCAGGCGTTGCAACTCGTCGGCAAAGCCGGCGTCGAGCAGGCGGTCTGCTTCGTCCAGCACCAGCGTGCTGATCGCACTGATGCTCAAAGCATTGTGATCAAGCAGGTCGAGCAGGCGGCCGGGTGTGGCGACGATGATGTCGGCACCACCGCGCAGGGCCATCATCTGCGGGTTCAGCGAGACGCCGCCAAAGGCCACGACGATCTTCACTGGCTCGGCGAGGTGCTGCGCGAAGGCTTTCAGCGTCTCGCCGGTCTGGATCGCCAGTTCGCGCGTGGGGGCGAGGATCAAGGCGTGGGTGCGGCGTGCGGCCCCATAAATCGATTTGCGTTTGATGCCGGCCAGCTGCTGCAGGATGGGCAGGGCGAAGGCCACGGTCTTGCCGGAGCCGGTCGGTGCCGAGCCGAGCACGTCTTCCCCGCGTAGCGCGGCCGGAATGGCGGTGAGCTGGATCGCCGTGGGCGTGGTGAATTCGCGCTCGGCGAGGGCGTTGAGCAGGGCAGGGGCAAGACCGAGGGCGGAGAAGGGCATGGGAGGCAGCGCGAAAAGAGATTCAGAGCGTGATGATAGGCAAGTCTCGCGGCGGCGTCTGGATTGACTGTATTCGTCCGCCCAAAGAGCCGCTGCCCGTAGAGCTGCATCCCGCTTGCCTGTGCGAGCTGGTTGCCCGCGCAGGGCCGCCCCGCGCGGCTCTGCAAGGGGCCGGCTGTGACTACTCCTGCGAGAACCGCACGCTCAGATTCCAGTTGCCATTCGCTCCGGCGGGGGCTCGGGCGACGAGCTGACGGGCGTTCGGGTTGGGCAGGTCGAAGTCGGCGCGCGGCTTGGAAATATCGACGACTTCCAGCGTGACGGGCGTGCCGGCGAAGCGCACATGCAGGGTTTTGCCAGTTTGTTTGAGCGTGGCTTCGTTGCCGTTCAATGTGATCGCCGCTTCGGTCGTCATGGCCCAGCGGATTTCGTTGCCGGGCTTGGCTCCCGTGACCGCATCGCTGAGGCTGACGCTTTGGCCTTCCACGCGGGCTGTGCGCGTGGCCTGCTTGAGCTGGCCGGGCAGGAAAATCGGGCTCAGGTCGAGTTGCGCCTCATTGTCGCCCTGCATGCGCAGCGTAGCCATGCCGAGTGCATTGTGCGGGCTGGTGTCAAGGCTCAGGGTGTTGTGGGCGGCATTGCCGAGGCGGAAGACATTCCAGCGCGGCGAGGCCTGTTTCATGTTCCACAGGTCGATGCCACGGCTTTCCAGACTGTTGTAATCCTGCATGCCCAGATCTTTCGCCCAACGCACGCCATCCAGATCGAGGATGAAGCTGCCGCCGTCCATGTGCGCGTGGTTGTGATTGGCGCCGCCGCCCTTGATGGCGAAGTAGAGCGCGTTCGCATCGTTCCAGGATGAGCGCCAGATCGCCACCGGCTGCGGGCCTTGGCCAGAGAAGTGGAGTGGCGCCGCTTGGGCCTTTGCGGCATCGGGCCACCACAGGGCGATCAGCGGGGCGAAGCGTTCGTTGAGGCCCTGCTTGTTGCGGATCATGCTGCGTTTGGCATCGATCAGGGCGGGCTGGTTGAGCTCGCGCGCCAGATAGAACAGGGGAGTCCCGATCTCCTGCCCTTCGTTGCCATCGGCGAAGTTGAACTGCCTGCCGCTGGGGCTGACGGCGTGGGTAAAGAACTCCGCGCTGCGCTTGAGGCCAGGCGCATCCAGCAGACCCCAGTCGGTGTGCAGGCTGCTGCGCAGGGCCGCGATCAGCAGGGTTTCGTAGCTCGTGCCATAGGTCCAGTAGCCGGGGCCTTCGGGATAGATGCCGTCCGGTTGATACGCGTCGAGCGCGATGAAAGAGCTTTTCTTGGCGGCGGCAAGCAGATCGCGGGCGAGTTCCGGCTCGTCTTCTTCGACGGCGAGTGCGCCCAGCACCATGCCACCGATGCACACTTGGCCCCAGTTATTCGTCATGGTAAAGGTCTTGTGGCCATTGCGTGCTTGGGCGATGCCTTTGTCGACCAAGGCGCGGCGGAGCGTGTTGCGATCTTCCGGGGCAAGGTCGTGATACAGCCAGTCGTAGCTGATCGCCAGGCCGGCAGTCATTTCAGCGACATCCAGATAGTGGCTCGGATTCCAGTCCGGGAAGGCCGACACCGCCAGCATTTCGCGCCGGGCGCGGTCGAGGAAGACGCGCTCGCCGGTGACGCGATACGCAAAGCTCCACAGCAGGCTGCGGCGGATGAATTCACGCGACACTTCAAGCAGGCGGCGGCCCTGCAGCTTGCGCTCGACGGGTTCGCGCTTCAGATCGGCGCGCGCGCGTTCCAGCAACAGCTCGACCAGGCGGTTGAGATCCGGATCGCTGGCGCGGCGTGTGGCGAGTTGCTGCCAGTCAGCGCGGCTGGCGATCAGGCGCGGGTGATCCGGCAGGGTCGCCGATGTTTTCGGGGTTGCGTCTGGCGCGGGGACTGTCGGCGGGTTGGCACAGGCGGCCAACAGCAAAACGCCACACAGCAGCGTCAGCTTTGTCAGTAGGTGCCTGGCGCCAGGCCAAGGCGTCGATTTTGTCATGGCTTGCTCCTTTGAGGGTTTTGTGTGGCATGCCCGGAGAACCGCACCGGACGGACTTGTGCAGCCAGCCTGCGCGCTCAGCCTTGCTGTATGCGGCTGAGCGGGCAGTCTGTTGGCAGGTTCAGTGTGCGTCCGGGCCGGCGGTGACGCTCTGTTTTTTCATCAGCCAGAGCAGCGGCAGGATGCCGACCATGGCCAGGCCGAAGAGCAGAAAGATGGTGGCGAAGGACAGCATCTGCGCCTGCTTGCCGATCTGCAGCGAGAGCAGGGCGTAGGCCTTGAGTTGAGCCATGCTTTCAGGGATGCCGGTGGCGAGCAGACGGGCCTTGAGCATGGCCAGCCGGAGCAGACCGGATTCGCTGTTGCCGGCGATATGCTCGCCTAATATCGCGCGTTTGCTGTTGCTCAGGCTGACCAGCAAGGTGGCCGAAATGGCGATGCCGACGCTGCCGCCGAGCTGGCGGGTGAGGTTGTAGAGGCCGGTGGCGCCGGCGCGCTCAGCCGGGGCGATGTTGGCCAGGGTCAGGCTGTTGAGTGGCATGAAGAGCATGCCCAGCCCCAGCCCGCGCAGGATCAGGGGCGGCAGGAAATCGGCCGCACCTGACTCGGTGCTGAACTGGTAATGCCCCCACATCGAGTACAAAAACAGCATCGCACCGAGGACGACGATGCCGCGTGCCGAGACGCCTCGATTGATGAGTTTGGAGACGATGGGCATGGCCAGACCGGAGGCCAGCGCAGAAGGCAGGATCAGCATGCCGGTTTGCCAGGCGGTGTAGCCCATCAGGGTCTGCACATACACAGGGAAGACGAAGACGGTGGCGAACAGTGAGGCGCCGAGCAGGAAGGTGATGACCAGTCCGGCGCTGAATTGCGCGTCCTTGCACACGCGCAGATTGACCACAGGGTGGTCGATTTCGAGTTGGCGAATGATGAAGCTGCCAATCGAGGCGAGGCTGCAGACGGCATAAAAGATGATTTCCCAGGAGGCGAACCAGTCCAGGCGCTCGCCGCGCTCGAGGAATAGTTGCAGGGTGCCGACGCCGACCGCCAGCAGGAGGATGCCCAGATAATCGATGCTTTCAATCTTCTGGCGATGCTTCGATTCCGGTACGTAGAGCAGGGTCAGCACCAGCGCAATCAAGCCCAGCGGCAGATTGATGTAGAAAATCCAGGGCCAGGAATACTGATCGGTGAGCCAGCCGCCCAGCGTCGGGCCGAGCATGGGGCCGGTCATGATGCCCATGCCGAAAATGGCCATGCCGTTGCCGATTTCCTTGCGCGGGAAGACTTCGAAGATGGTCGATTGTGCTGTGGCAATCAGCCCGCCGCCGCCCAGGCCCTGCACGATGCGCCAGAACACGAGCGAGCCCAGCGAACTGGCATTGCCACAGGCCAGCGAGGCCAGGGTGAACACCAGAATCGACAGGATGAAATAGTTGCGCCGCCCGAACAGGTGCGAGAGAAAACCGGAGAGCGGCAGCACGATGACGTTGGCAATCACGTAGCCGATCGAGACCCAGGTGATCTCATCCAGCGTCGCGCCGAGCGTGCCCATCATGTGCGGCACGGCGACATTCACGATGCTGGTGTCGACCAGTTCGAGCACGCAGCCCAGCGTCACCGTCATGGCGATGATGAAACGCTTGGCCAGAATGGCCTCGGGCGTGGCGGTGAGCGACCAGCCGGGAAGAATCGGTTTCACGAGACGCGGCGCTTAGTGGGTGGAAATCGTCACGTTGACCGACAAGCCGGGCAGCAGGCGCGGCGTGGCAGGCGGATTGTCGAGTGCGATGCGCACTGGCACGCGCTGAACCACCTTGGTGAAGTTGCCTGTGGCATTGTCAGGCGGCAGCAGGGTGAAGCGTGCGCCGGTCGCCGGGCTGAAGGATTCGACGTGACCGATGAGTTTCAGATCCGGATAGGCGTCTACTTCGACATCCACCTGCTGGCCGATCTTCACCTGGTGAAGTTCGGTCTCCTTGAGGTTCGCCGTGACCCAGACCTGCTCGGCCGAGGCGAGGTACATCAGGGTCTGGCCGGCCTGAATCATCTGGCCGGGCTCTACCGCTTTTTTGGTGACCATGCCGGCTGCGGGCGCCAGCACGCGCGTATCACCCAGCTGGTTGCGGGCAAACTGCAGGGCAGATTCGGCGGCGAGCACCTTGGCCTGCGCCACTTTCAGCCCGGCTGACGAGACGCCAACTTGTTGGCCGGCGGCCTGTGCCGATTCCTGCACATTCTTGAGCTGGGCTTCGAGCGCCGAGACGCGCGCCTTGGCCGCAGTGACGGTGGTTTCCGCTGCGTCGAGCAAGGACGCGCTGATCATCTTCTGCTTGGCCAGCTCGCGGTTACGCTGCAGGTCACGTTCGGCCTTGTCGACATTTGCCTGCGCTTCCCGAATCTGTGCCTGGACCGAGCCGGACTGGGTGTTGGCGGCTGCTGCCGTGGCTTGGGCGGCGCCGATGCGGGCCAGGGCTTCGCCGGGCTGGCCATCCTTGCCGGCGGCGGCCAGTGCCTGGTGATAGTCGGCCTCGGCCTGACCCAGCTTGACGGTGTAGTCGCGCGGATCAAGCTCCAGCAGCACATCGCCCTGAGGCACCAGCTGGTTGTCGGCCGCGTTTACCTTCAGTACATAGCCGCTTACGCGCGAGGCGATGGGCACGATATGCCCTTCGAGTTGGGCGTTGTCGCTGGAAACGTGGCTGCGGCCCCACCACCAGCGCTGTGCGACCAGACCCAGAACAATGATCAGGGCGAGGGCGAAGAGGATGCGGGCTTTGGGCTGCTTGCTGGGGGTGCGGGGTGTTGCAGTCATGGGAGATTTTCCGGGCGGGGAGCTAAGCCGCAGGGTGGATGATTTTTCTGACGGGATGAGCCGGCAGGAGTGTATACGGGAGCGCATGGCCGGGCCACCAGGCGGGCGGTTATTTCAGGTTGCCGGGAATTTTCCTGAGTCGGGAGGCCTTCCGGAGAGCCGCGCGGGACGGTCTTCTTCGGCATGCCATGTCTGTAGGTCAAGGCGGCGCGCGGCTCTTCATGGGCGCACCTGCCGGACTCCGTGGCGCGGCACCCGTTCTGGCACAACGAGTCATCCGGCAGAGCTGGCCGCCTCGTCGGTGCTGAGTGCGATCTGATTGCCGCCACCGGCTTTGGCCGCGTACATGGCCACGTCGGCGGCCATCCACAGGGCGCCGGCATCGTCTGTGCTCTCGACGTTGCTGGCGATGCCGATGCTCGCGGAGATGCGGATGGTCTGGCGGTCGAGAATGAAGGGCTCGGCCAGTGATGCGCGGATTTTTTCGCCGATGTTGCGGGCGTCTTCGGCGTTGTGTAACTGGGTCAGCAGGACGATGAATTCGTCCCCACCAATGCGTCCGACCGTATCCGATTCACGCACGCAGGTCAGCATGCGTTGGGCGACTTCCTGCAAGAGCAGGTCGCCGATGGCATGGCCAAAGTGGTCATTGATGCTCTTGAATTCATCCAGATCGACGAAGAGCAGGGCGACCTGGGAGTGGTCGCGACGGGCCAGACTCAGGGCTTGTTGCTGGCGTTCGACGAAGAGCGCGCGGTTGGGCAGATTGGTCAGCGTATCGTGCTGGGCCATGTGGCGGACTTGTTCTTCGATGGCTTTGCGTGCGTCGATGTCCGATACCGTGCCGATCAGGCGTAAGGGTTTGCCATCGGCATCATGGCTCATCACGCGGCCGCGCAGGAGCACCCATTTCCAGCGCCCATCCTTGCAGCGCAGACGGTATTCGCTGGCGAAACTGTCTTGTTGCCCCGTCACGCAGGCGTAGCTGGCGGCCAGCGCCATATCGCGATCCTCCGGATGGATGCGTTCGACCCATTCGCTGCGCACAGGGCGGATTTCGCTTTCGGTGTAGCCGAAAATTTCCAGGCAGCGCTGGGAGTAAAACACTTCGTCGGTGCGCAGGTCGCGATCCCAGACGCCATCACCGGCACCTTCGAGGGCGTATTTCCAGCGCTCTTCACTGCGGCGCAAATCTTCGGTCATGGCATGCGCGAGTCCGATGGCGATCTGGCGCGCGCTGACCAGCAGGTGCGTCAGCATTGCCAGCAGCAGGCTCAGGCAGACGCCGCTGATGGCAATGATGCCTGCATCCTTGCTGCCGAAACGGGCTTCGAAGCCGGACAGGGCGCGGGCTTCGACCGTCCAGCTGAGCCCGCCGACCTCAAGGTATTCCCGGGTGTGCATGCGCGCTGGCGGGGAGTCCGGGTGAGTGCTGAAAAACTGCGCGGCAGGCTCGGCGGTGATGCCATCAAACAGGCGGATGGCTACATCGGTTTCTGCTTCGCCGTACAGACTGCCCATCAGTTCAGCCAGGCGCACCGGGGCATAGACCCAGCCGACGATATTGGCGCGACGCAGGGCAACGGAGTCCGTCGCTGCGGAGTGGCGGTAAAGTGGCGCGTAAAGGATGAAGGACGGGCCTTCGTCAGGCTGGCGGTCCAGCACTTGTTGCAGTTTGCGCGTGATGCGCGGAGCGCCTGCATCGCGCGCGGCATCCATTGCTTCACGGCGCACGGGGTCGGTGTAGGGATCGAAGCCGAGGGCGACGAGGTTGCGTCCGCTGAATGGCTCAACCTGGACGATGGCCGCATAGACCTCGCGCTCCCCGGCCGGTTTGATCGTGTAATCAGGAAACCCCTGAGCGCGCATACGGGCGCTGAGTGCCTCCTTGCCGGCGGCTGGTGTCAGCGTGATCAGGCCTACGCCCTGGATGCCGGAAAAATCTGCGCCCAGCTGCAGGCTGTCGATGTAAGCGGTGAATTCCTTCCGGTCGATTTGGGCGGAGCCGGCGTGATAGCCCTGTACACCGCGCAGCATCTGCTCGTAGGCGCTCATCCGTTGCACGATGCGGCTGGTGGTGTCACGCAGGCTGTCGTCAAAGCGGGCGTGCAAATTCTGTTCGGCAAGGGTTTGCTCGTGTTGCCAGAGCAAGCCGGTGACGCCGAGCGATACGGCAAGCGCCAGCGCTGCAGGAAGGTGCGGACGCAGGCTCAGCATTTCAGTATTTGAAATTGCTCAGGGTGCGGGCCAGTTCGGCCGGGAAGTATTTCTCGAAGATGCGCAGCACCGTGCCGTCGTCGCGCATGGCGCGGATCAGCTGGCGCCACTTTTCCTGCTCTTCAAGACTGAGGGATTTTTTCGACATGATCAGGCCGTGCGGCACGGGATCATCGCCAAATTCAAGGATGTTGCTGATCTCGCGGATCTTGCTGCTCTCCACTGCCGGGTAGTCAAAGGGCTCAATGATCATGCCCTCGATGTGTCGGGTTTGCAGCAATTGGTAGAGAGGCTCCAACCCGGATGAGTAGCTCACGCGCTGAGCCTCGTTGAGCTGGTCGACCAGGGTGTTGGCGGTCGCGCTGTAGCGGAAGCCGCGGATCACACCAAGACGCAGCGCGGGCTTGCGCGCAAAGTCGTCGATGTCCTTGACGCCGGCATCGCGGCGCACCAACAGGTAATACTTGTTGGAAAAATACCAGGCGAAGCCGGCGAATTTGTCGCGTGTCTCGTTGGTGATGCCGGACAGGCTGAAATCCAGCGCCCCCGATTCGATCAGCTGCCAGATGCGTGCGCGCTGGATCAGGGTGACGGTCACCTTGCAGCCGCTGCGGCGGATCAGCGCATCGGCAATATCCCGGTCGACGCCGCTGTCAGTGGCGGATGAATACAGCAGGCCGTGTTCGTGCAGCGCCAGGGTCAGCGGACGCGAGCAGTCCGGCCCGGCAGCCAGGGCGGCAGGGGGGCATAGCAGGCAGGCTCCGAAGAGCAGGGCAAGCAGGTGACGAAGCATGGCATTCCTTTTTGCTGCAGGGGCAGGCGTAGCGGCTATAACGGCTGCGCAGAGGAAAACTGTGGCACCCAAGCGGGCAGCTTCGCTCTTTTTGTCCTAGCAAGAAGGCTGCCTGCAGAGCCGCATGGGTCGGACTTCTCCTGTGTGCCTGCTTGTAGATGAAGGCGGCGTGCGGCTCTTCGGCTAATGCAGGACGCGCGGCCCGACCAGAAAGAATTCCGGGATGTCTGTTTCGAACTCGACACCCTCCGCGTCACGGAACAGGTAACTGCCGCGCATGCTGCCAAAGGGTGTTGCCAGCGCGCAGCCGCTGGTGTACTCGAAACTTTCGCCGGGCGCGAGCAAGGGTTGTTCGCCGACTACGCCTTCGCCCTGCACTTCGTCCAGATCGCCATTGCCATCGGTGATGTACCAGTGGCGGCCCAGCAGCTTGGCCGCTTGCGTGCCGATGTTGGTAATCGTGATCTGGTAGGCGAAGACGTGGCGCTTTTCGTCCGGCGCGGATTGCTCCGGTACGTAACGGGCAATGGCGTCCACCTTGATGGCGCGAGGGGGTTTGGGTTCGTTCATTTTTTTCTGGCTTCTGTCTGGGGGCGACAGGGATAATACCGCTTTGCCGACCCTTGCGAACCCGCCATGTCCGACAGCTCCTTCATCATCGCCCCCAGTCTGCTCTCAGCCAACTTCGCCCGCCTTGGCGACGAGGTGGAGAAGGTCATCGCCGCCGGCGCCGACTGGCTGCATTTCGACGTGATGGACAACCATTACGTGCCCAATCTGACCATCGGCCCGCTGGTCTGCGAGGCGATTCGCCCCTGCACTTCGGCGCCGATCGACGTGCATCTGATGGTCGAGCCGGTCGATGCGCTGGTGCCGATGTTCGCCAAGGCTGGCGCCAACATCATCACCTTCCACCCCGAAGCCTCGCGCCACGTCGATCGCACCCTGCAACTGATCCGCGATCACGGCTGTCAGGCCGGGCTGGTGTTCAATCCGGCCACCCCGCTGGACTGGCTCGATCACGTCATGGACAAGATCGACCTGATCATGCTGATGTCGGTGAACCCCGGCTACGGTGGCCAGAGCTTCATCCCTGCGACCCTGCCCAAGGCGCGTCTGGCACGCGCCAAGCTGGATGCGTATAAACGCGAGACCGGCCGGCACATCCGCCTGGAAATCGACGGCGGCGTGAAGCCGGGCAACATCGCCGAGATCGCCGCGGCGGGCGTGGATGCCTTCGTCGCCGGTTCGGCCGTGTTCGGTGCCGGCAAGGATTCCGACCCGAATCGCTATGACTCGGTGATCGCCGCGATGCGCGCCGAGCTGGCGAAAGTACCCGCCGCGTGATCGGCTTCCCGCACCAATCCGGCCCCACCCACACCGAACGCGATGCTCGCGTGGCCTTGCTGCG
Organism: Uliginosibacterium flavum; assembly: GCF_040566545.1. Classification (NCBI taxonomy): domain Bacteria; kingdom Pseudomonadati; phylum Pseudomonadota; class Betaproteobacteria; order Rhodocyclales; family Zoogloeaceae; genus Uliginosibacterium; species Uliginosibacterium flavum. Next base: position 336,744 of record NZ_JBEWZI010000002.1, on the reverse strand, counting down.
CGTCTTTCGCGAGATGAGCAAACGTGGCCTGAATGCCGGCACGGCGGGCAACGCCAGCCTGCGTTGTGGTGAAGGCTTCCTGATCACGCCATCCGGCATCCCGGCCGAAGAGCTGGATGAAAGCGATCTGGTCTGGCTGGATTTCAAGGGCGGCTGCCGTGGCGAGCGTAAACCGTCTTCAGAATGGCGTTTGCATCACGACATCCTTGCCGCGCGGCCCGAGGTCGGCAGCGTGATGCACGCCCATTCGTCCAGCGCCACCGCACTCGCCTGCCATGGGCTGACGATCCCGGCGTTTCATTACATGGTGCTGCGCTTCGGCGGGCCGGATGTGCGCTGCGCTGCCTACGCCACTTACGGCACGCAAGCCTTGTCTGACGCAGTGCTGCAGGCCTTGCAGGGTCGCACGGCCTGCCTGATGGCCAACCACGGCATGCTCGTGCTGGGCGAGGATGCGCCCAAGGCGATTGCCGCTGCGGTCGAATTCGAAACCCTGTGCGAGCACTACTGGCGCGCGAAGCTGCTGGGCGAGCCGCATCTGCTCACGCCGGCGCAGCTGGCTGAGGTTGAGGCGCAGTTCGCGGGCTACGGTCAGCAGCAACAATGAGCGGCTTTCCTCCCCACGGCGCGTGACACCGTGGGAGCGACGTCCCCGTCGATCCCACAAGGAGGCTGGAGAACCGCACCCAGCTTGCCTGTGCAGGCAGGGTGGCTGCACAGGCAAGTTGGGTGCGGTTCTTCGGGCAGGGTCTTCCGCCATGCTGCAAGCGCCTTTTGAACTGCGCGCAGTGCGCAATTCACCTCGCCTTGCTATGCTGCCGGCCTCGCATTTCATCTTCTGATCCGGAGCGGTATTCGTGGAAATTTTCGGTTTGGGTGTGCATATTCTGATCGCCTTGTATTTCGGCATTCATGCGATCCGGCACGGCCAGAATCTGTTCTGGTTGTTTGTGCTGTTTTCCTTTCCGCTGCTGGGCAGCATTGTGTATTTTGCGGTGATTTACCTGCCCGAGCTGCGCGGGAGCCGTAGCGTACGCAAGGCCGGGCGGGCGGTGGTGCAGGCCATGGATCCGGGCCGTGAATTGCGCGAAGCCCGCAAGGCCTATGAGCTGACCCCGATCATCAACAATCGCCTGCGTCTGGCCGCCGCCTTGCTCGATGCCGGCGATGTGCAGGCTGCGCTGAAGGAATATGCCGATGCTGCGCAAGGCCCGTTCGCGACCGATGCGGTGCTGTTGCGCGGTCTGGCGCGCGCCCAACTGGCAGCGAACCAGCCGCAGGACGCCGTGGCGAGTCTGGAGCGCCTGTACGCCGACCACAAGGAAGCGCGGCGCCATCCCGAAGCCGCCTTGTTGTATGCCCGCGCCCGCGCGGCTGCGGGGATCGACGGCGTGCACGAAGCCTTTGCGCTGGCGCTGGAAGTCGGCACCGATGCCGAGCCGAAGTGCCGTTTTGCCGACTGGCTGGTGACGCAAGCCGGTGAGGCGAATCAGGCTCAGGCGCGCGAGCTGTATCAGCAGATCATCAAGGATTCCGGCCACTGGCACCGCCATGCCCAAAACCATAATGCCGAGTGGCTGCGCCGGGCGCAGGCTGCGTCCAAAGCCTAGGACTGGATTGATATGAGCCGCAAATTTTCGCCGCAAGCAGTCTTCTTTGACCTCGACGGCACCCTCGTCGATTCCGTCCCGGATCTGGCCGAGGCCGCGCGGCGCATGCTGGCCGAACTGGGCGAGGCGCCGCGCACGGATGCCGAAGTCGCCAGCTTTGTCGGCAAGGGCATTCCGGTGCTGGTCGAGCGCTTGCTCACCGTCGGTCGCGGGCCTGTCCCGGAGGACCGTCTGGCGCAAGGCCTGGCTTCCTTTCTGAAGCATTACGACGATACCAATGGCCTGCTCACCACCGCCTATCCCGGCGTGCTGGAAGCGCTGCCACTGCTGCTCGCACGCGGTCTGAAAATGGGCGTGGTGACCAACAAGGCTGAGGCCTTTGTGGCACCACTGCTGGAAAAACTCGGCCTGCTGGCCTTCATGGATGTGATTGTCGGCGGCGATACCCTGGCGCAGAAAAAGCCCGATCCCGAGCCTTTGTGGCATGCCTGCACCCAGGTCGGCGTGGCGCGCGAGGCCGCGCTGATGGTCGGCGACTCCGGCAATGACGCCTTGTGCGCCCGCCGCGCAGGCCTGCCGGTGCTGCTGATGACCTATGGCTACAACGAGGGGGTCGCCGTGGACACTGAAGATTGCGACGGGTTACTATCGTCGCTCGTCGAATTACCCCCGCTGCTGACGAACACCTGAAAATGATTCTGACGTTGTTGCGCTTCCTTGCCGTACTCAATGTACTGTCATCGTCGGCGCGCCTAGTCAGAACCGCTTCGCTTCATTTTCAAGCATTCTTGAAATGCGGGCATTAACCTGAATTCCATCATCGTGACTTGCCAGAGCCTGTTTCTCGCAGAGGAGATCCTCCCGACTTGCCTAGCCTTCAGTTGGCGACGCAGCGGGAGTTCATGGCGCGCTCTCTGAGTGCTGCGTCACGGGCCGGCATGCATGCCGGCCAAGCCTTCCTGAATTGAAGAGAAATATCGGAGTCATGATGACCGAACAAGAATTCCAGGCGCTTGCCGCCCAGGGCTACAACCGTATCCCGCTGACCGTCGAGACCTTTGCGGATCTCGACACCCCGCTGTCCATCTACCTCAAGCTCGCCAACGAGTCCTATACCTATCTGCTCGAATCTGTGCAGGGCGGTGAGCGCTTCGGGCGTTACTCCGTGATTGGCCTGCGCGCCAATACGCGCATCGAAGTGCGCGGGCGCAGCGTGCTGCTGTTGTCCAACGACCGCATCGTCGAGCGTCGCGACTATGGCGATCCGCTGGCCTACATCGGCGAGTACATGCAGCGCATCAAGGTGCCGCCCTTTGCCAGCCTGCCACGTTATTGCGGCGGTCTGGTCGGCAGCTTTGGCTACGACACGGTGCGCTACATCGAACCCAAGCTGGCCCAGAGCGAGCCCAGGGACGATCTGGATCTGCCGGATATCGTGTTGCTGCTGTCCGAAGAGCTGGCGATTGTCGACAACCTTTCCGGCAAGCTGACGCTCGTCGTGTATGCCGAGCCGGAAGTGCCGGGCGCCTACAAGCGTGCCCAGCGACGTCTCGTCGAGCTGGTCGCCAAGTTGCGCGAGCCGGTCGCCATTCCGGCCGACGTGCGTACCACGCCACAGCCGGCGGTATCGAGTTTTGGTCAGGAAGGCTTCAAGGCTGCCGTGCAGCGCGCCAAGGATTACATCGTCGAGGGCGACATCATGCAGGTGGTGCTGAGCCAGCGCATGAGCAAGCCCTTCGCGGCCAGCCCGATGGCGCTGTACCGCAGCCTGCGCGCGCTGAATCCCTCGCCCTACATGTTCTATTTCAACTTCGAGGATTTCCATGTCGTCGGCACCTCGCCGGAGATCCTGGTCAAGCTCGAACATGATGGTGATCAGCAACTGGTGACGGTGCGGCCGATTGCCGGCACGCGTCGGCGCGGCGCCACGCCGGAAGAAGATCTGGTGCTGGAAAAAGAGCTGCTGGCCGATCAGAAGGAACTGGCCGAGCACTTGCAGCTGCTGGATCTGGGTCGCAACGATGTGGGCCGCGTGGCAGCCACCGGCACCGTCAAGGTAACCGAGCAGTTCGTGGTCGAGCGTTATTCTCACGTCATGCATATCGTGTCCAACGTGGAAGGTGTGTTGCCGCCGAATCAGGACAAGCGTGCTGCGGCGCTGTCCGTGCTGCGCGCGACCTTCCCGGCGGGCACCGTGTCCGGTTCGCCCAAGGTACGCGCCATGCAGATCATCGACGAGCTGGAGCCGACCAAACGCGGCGTGTATGCCGGCGCGGTGGGCTGTATCGGTTTCGATGGCGATGTGGATGTGGCGATTGCGATCCGCACCGCGGTGATCAAGGATGGCATCCTGCACGTGCAGGCCGGCGCTGGCATCGTTGCCGATTCCAATCCTGAGTCCGAATGGCAGGAAACCCTCAGCAAGGCGCGCGCGGTGATCCGTGCTGCCGAGATTGCTGAGGGCGGGCTGGATACGCAGCTCGACTGAAGCCTGAAGAGCCTCGCTGGGCGCGGCTCTTCAGGCAGCTGATTGCAGGAAATGCGCAGCCTTGCGCACTGCGCCAAAAAATGCAGGACGCGACATGTTTTTCCGCCGGCCATCTGGCCCGCTGTTTGATCAACAAGGAGCTTGGCAATGCAGAACTTCAGCTACTACAACCCCACCCGCATTCTCTTCGGCCAGGGCCAGATCGCCGCGATTGCCGGCCAGATTCCAGCCGGTGCCAAAGTGCTGGTCACCTATGGCGGTGGCAGCATCAAGAAAAACGGCGTTTACGATCAGGTCAAGGCCGCGCTGAAAGATCATCAATGGTTGGAGTTCGGCGGCATCGAGCCGAATCCGCGCTATGAAACGCTGATGCAGGCGGTCGACATCGTCAAGCGCGAAGATGTGCAATTCCTGCTCGCCGTCGGTGGCGGTTCGGTGGCTGATGGCACCAAGTTCATCGCCGCCGCAGCCCGTTTCGAAGGCGCCGATCCCTGGGACATCCTCGCCAAGCACGCTCCGGTGGAGTCCGCTGTGCCGCTGGGCGTGGTGCTGACTTTGCCGGCCACTGGCTCCGAGTCGAATACCTTCGCGGTAATCTCGCGCGAATCCACGGGTGACAAACTCGGTTTCGGTAGCGAGCACTGTTATCCGCAGTTCGCCGTACTCGATCCGCAAACCACCTTCAGCCTGCCGCCGCGCCAGGTTGCCAACGGCATCGTCGATGCCTTTGTGCACACCATGGAACAGTACATGACCTACCCGGCGGATGCTCCGCTGCAGGATCGTTTTGCCGAAGGCATCATCCACACCCTGATCGAAGTCGGCCCGCAAGTGATGTCCAATCCACAGGACTATGCGGCCCGCGCCAGCCAGGTGTGGAGCGCGACGCTGGCCCTGAACGGCTTGATCGGCTGCGGCGTGCCACAGGACTGGGCCACCCACATGATCGGTCACGAAATCACCGCCGAATTCGGTCTGGATCACGCCCAGACCCTGGCTGTGGTGATGCCCGGTCTGTGGCGCAACCGTCGCGAAGAGAAACGCGCCAAACTCCTGCAGTACGCCGACCGCATCTGGGGCATCAATACGGGCAGCGAAGATGAGCGTATCGAAGCGGCGATTGCCGCGACTGAAGCCTTCTTCGAGTCACTTGGCGTGCACACACATCTGTCGCTGTACGGCGTGACGGATGCCGCACTGGCGCCGCAGAAAATTGCCGACCGCCTCACCAGGCATGGCTTCTTGAAGATTGGCGAGCATGGCAGCATCACCCCGGCCATTGCTGGCGAGATCCTTGCGACGCGGATTTGATCGTACGGAGTGGCCGAAGAGCCGCGCCTGGATTGGCTGAACGGAAGTCATTCCTGAAGACCTTTGCTGGAAGCGGTTCTTCGGGTATGCATGGTTTTGTTTTTGAATGTCTCCGCTAGGCTTACTGAAATAGAGGCGCCCAGGCGGTGCGCCTCAATCATGAAAGGTGATCACCATGCTGGATGGAACCCGGGAAGGCGAAAGACGCGAAACCATCGACGAGTTGTCGGATCTGCTCGTGGTTGTCCAGGAGATGGGCCGGAGGTTGGCTGATGAGTCTCACGGAGACTCTTATGCCAAGGTCAGAGAGCTGAATGAGATTCTGCATCAGGCGCGCAACCAGTTGAATAAAATCAAGGACGATACCGGGGGCTGACTGGTGGCGTGGTCTGGCCCGCAATTCAGGTGTGAGATGGCCGAAGTGGCGCGTCTAAACGGATGAGTGCATGCCCAGAATTATTGATGACAGCCGGTTTTGTTTTGTTAAATTTGTTAAAATCGCGGCGCTTAAAAGCCGCGTTGCGGCGGGCATACCACAAATCAACATGGTGACAATTGTGAACAAAATATACCGTTCGTTTAATGGCAGTTTGCTGGCCAGCATGCTTCTTTCCGTGACTCTGTTGTCCGGTTGCGCCGTTGGCATGAAGGTTACCGTTCAGGACGTAACACCGTCGACCGCGAAATACGCTATACCTGCCAGTGCTGCACCGGTACCTTTGTATTTCAGCGACGAACGTACTGCCGAGAACAAGGTTGCTTTCATCAATCCTTTTTTTGGGATGAGCGTGACCGATAGTGCTGAAAAGCCCTTGGAGCCAGTGACGTGGCTTAGCGCCAACATCATCAGGGAAATGACGGCACGCGGCCTTCCTGTGCAGCGTGCAACCAGTGCAACTGGCGCCAACACGGTTGTCATCAAGCGTTTGTTCATTGAGTCGCGTCGGGTCAGTGGTTTTTCTCCGTTCGAAACCTTCACCAGCGTCAGTGCTGATGTTGTTACCGCTTCGGGTACGCAGCGGATCGTAGCTTTCATCAAACGCGGCAAGGTGCCGGTCTGGTCGTTCAACGAAATTTACGATCCGAATTACAACCAGCCCCTGGCTTTGGCTGCCAAAGAGTTTTCTGCAAAGCTGGCGCGCATCCTTTTCGATGCCAAGCTGAGCGACGCACAGGTTGATGCTGCTATTGCCAAGACCAGCGGCGCGACTCTGGACTATCGTGATGTACATGAACTGGGCTTCAGCAACAATGTGCGTGCCATTCCTCAGCTGGTGAAGCTGAGCGCGCACAAGGATGACGAGGTGCTGCAAGGCGCAATTTCGTCTCTGGGGATGCTGCGCGCGACCGAGCAGTTTGACTTGCTCAAGAAGCAGGCTGAGAACACCAAGGATGACTGGGAAGACCGTGCGACCGCGCTCAAGGCAATTGGCGATCTAGGGTCGACCAGCGCGCTGGCTTACTTGAAGGCCGAGCGCACGCGCCTGGAGAAGCTGACGGATGCAGAGTCCGTGCGTACCAAAGGCTTGATCGGTCTGTATCTGGACTAAGTCGGATTTTGTTTGCATCAAAAAGCCCGGTTCTCCGGGCTTTTTGCTTTTGGGCAGATCTATCGAGCCGTGTCGGCGGGCTTGGCGCTTTCCCGGTGCCCTCCGGGTTGTTAGAATGTCCCCACAATGCGGCGCAAATCTCTCCTTCTTCGCAAGTCTTCCTTGTTTCGCTGGTGGCGTTAGCCATCCTGCACAGATTTTGCGCGTCCCCCTGCGCGCGCCCAGCCCTGAGGGGAATTACCGGATGTGGAGTCAAGGCGGCGAGCTTGCTGCCCGTGAAGTTGCCGTGTCCGGTTGCAACACCTGAATTCAAGATCTGGAGAATGCCATGCTGCTGATGATCGACAACTACGACAGTTTTACTTACAACATCGTGCAATACCTCGGCGAGCTGGGGGCAGATGTGCGCGTGTTCCGCAATGACGGCATCACTATCGAGCAGATCGAGGCGATGGCGCCCGAGCGCATCGTGATTTCGCCGGGGCCGTGTTCGCCGGCCGAGGCGGGGATCTCGGTGGCGACGATCAAGCACTTTGCCGGCAAGCTGCCAATCCTCGGCGTGTGTCTGGGCCACCAGAGTATCGGTGCGGCTTTCGGCGGCAAGATTGTGCATGCCAAGCAGCTGATGCACGGCAAGACTTCGCCGATCCAGCACGCCGACGTGGGTATCTTCAAAGGCCTGCCGCAACCCTTCACGGCGACGCGTTATCACTCGCTGGCGATTGAGCGCGAAAGCTGCCCGGATTGTCTGGAAATCACCGCTTGGACCGATGATGGCGAAATCATGGGTGTGCGCCACAAGACGCTGCAGATCGAGGGAGTGCAGTTTCACCCCGAGTCGATCATGACCGAGGGTGGTCATCACCTGTTGAAGAATTTTCTGGAGATCTGAGCCATGACCCCACAACAAGCCCTGCAGCGAGTCATCGAACACCGCGAAATTTTCCATGACGAGATGGTTGATCTGATGCGTCAGATCATGTCCGGCCAAGTGTCGCCGGTGTTCATCGCGGCGATCATTGCGGGTCTGCGCGTGAAAAAGGAAACCGTCGGCGAAATTGCCGGTGCTGCGACGGTGATGCGCGAACTGGCGACCAAGGTGCCCGTGAAGTCCGATCGAACGGGCCTCGTTGATACCTGCGGCACAGGCGGCGACGGCGCCCACACCTTCAATATCTCGACCTCGGCGATGTTCGTGGCTGCTGCAGCGGGTGCGCGCGTGGCCAAACATGGCGGGCGCGCTGTGTCCTCGCAGTCTGGCTCGGCCGATGTGCTGGAGGCATTGGGGGCGAATCTGAATTTGAGCCCGGAGCAGGTCGGTCAGTGCATCGACGAGATCGGCGTGGGTTTCATGTTCGCGCCGAATCATCACAGCGCGATGAAGCATGCCGCGCCGGTGCGTCGTGAGCTGGGCGTGCGCACGATCTTCAATCTGCTCGGTCCGCTGACCAATCCGGCCGATGCGGCGAATCAGGTGATGGGCGTTTTCCACCCGGATCTGGTCGGCATTCAGGTGCGGGTGCTGGAGAAGCTGGGGGCGCGCAATGTGCTGATCGTGCACGGCATGGAAGGCCTCGACGAAATCTCTATCTCGGCGCCGACGCTGGTCGGCGAGCTGCGCGATGGCGTCGTCCGCGAATACCGCCTGACGCCCGAAGATGTCGGTTTGCCGCTGCATGCTGCCTCCGCGATCCGGGCGGCGAACGTTGAGGATTCGAAGGCGATCCTGCTTGGCGCGCTGAACGGGACGATCCCTGCCGCGCGCGACATCGTCGCCTTCAACGCCGGCGCCAGCCTGTATGTGGCCGGCGTGGCGGAGTCATTGGCGAATGGCGTGGAACGCGCGCTGGATGTAATTGCCAGCGGGGCGGCGACGCGCAAGCTGGACGCGTTTGTCGAACGTACGCGGACCTGGCTGTAGAGCCGTGCGGAGCGGACTTCTGCAGGCATGCACCCTGAAGACGACCGCTGGGTGAGGGTCTTCGGGGTGCTGCTGTTTCAGCCTTGTTCTGCCTTCACGGGCACTCGTCTCAAGTTGTGGCCACAGCGGCCGAATCTCTTGGGGTGACCCGGTGCTCTGCCGGGTGGATACGCATTCCCGGGAGACAAGGCATGTTCAGACTTCTCAGCTTGCGCGCCAAGCTGCGCTTGATCAATCTGGTCGCCTTGGCGGCTTTGCTGGCCATCGGCCTGGCTTCATTGCAGGCGCGTCGCGAGACCATGATGGACGGGGTTCGCCAGCAATTGCGCGACCAGATGAGCATCGTATTCACGATGTTCGATTATTACCGGGCGCAGGCCGATGCCGGCAAGCTGCCGCTGGACGAGGCCAAGAAACAGGCCCTCGAAACCCTGCGCAAGATCCGCTATCAGGAGAAAGAGTTTTTCAGTGTCGGCACCATGGAGCCGGTGATGCTGATGCATCCGGCCGTGCCAGCACTTGAAGGCAAAAATTTCGGCGGTCTTAAGGACAAGAACGACAAGCTCTTCATCGCCGAAATGGTGGACAAGGTGCGCAAGGATGGCAGCGCCTATGTCGAATACTGGTGGCCCAAGGCGGGCGAGAAAGAGCCCTCGCCAAAACTGTCGTATGCGCAGCGCTACGAGGGCTGGGACTGGCTGGTGAATACCGGCATGTATATCGACAACATCGATCAGCAGTTCTACCGGGCGACGGCCTGGTTCGTCGGCGCTCTGATCGCCGTGGCGCTGCTGGTGATGGCGCTCTCCAGTCTGCTCGGGCGCAGCATCGTGCAGCGTCTGGGCCACATGCAGGAGGTGATGGGCAAGGTGGCGAGCGAGCGCGATCTGACCCGCGAGATCGAAGCCGGCCAACAGGATGAATTCGGCAAGCTGGGCAAGAGTTTCTCCAGCCTGCTCGGTGCCTTGCGTCAATCCTTGCAGGCGATTGGCAGCCAGGCTTCGCATCTGGATGAAATGGCCGGCGGCGTGGCCGATGACTCGCGTGCGGTGTCGCAGAGCGCCGATCAGCAATCGAAGGCGGCGCAGGCGGCGGCCAGCACGCTTGAAGAGTTGACCGTCAGCGTGTCGCAGATTGCCGAACGATCCAGCGAAATCTCCAGCCTGTCAGCCCGCAACAGTGAAAGCACGCAGCACGGCAACTCCCGGCTGGCGCAGCTGGTGCAGAAAGTGAGCGAGGCCGAGCAGGTGCTCAGCGGCGGCATCACGCAATCGGTACAGGCCTTCAGCGAGAACATGCAGCAGATCAGCCAGATCACCGGATATGTCAAAGAGATTGCCGATCAGACCAATCTGCTTGCCCTGAATGCGGCCATCGAGGCGGCGCGTGCGGGCGAGGCCGGGCGGGGTTTTGCGGTGGTGGCGGACGAGGTGCGCAAGCTGGCTGAAAACTCGGCCAAATCCGCCAGCCAGATTGAAAGCATCACGCACCAGCTCGACGAGCATTACCGCAATGTCGGCAGCAATATCGAGATTGGCTGTCGCCTGCTGGCGGAAAGCAGTGAGGCCGCAGCGGTGGTGGTGAGCGTCCTTGATGAGGCGCGCAGCACGGCCGAAGCGACTTGCGCGGGCGTGGCGGAAATCAATCTGTCCGTGGCCGAGCAGCGCAGCGCGCTGGAAGAGTTGGCACGCAATACCCAGGTGATTTCCGATATGGCGGAGCGCAATGTCGCCGTGGCTCAGCGCAGCAGCAGTACGGCCGAGGAGCTGGAGCGTGTTTCCAGCGATCTGGTCGGCACGATGGGGCAGTATCGCTACCGCTGAGAGCGAGGGGCGCGAGTGCCCGAACTTCCCGGTAATGGCGCTGTGTTCGGCAGTATTTATCCCGCATCCGTGCGGAGATGAAAGGGTGGTCGGAATGGCTTTGGGACTGGTGCGTGATGAGACCCGTGTGGCGTAAATTCCGCCGCTGGTATTTCAGACATCGGGATCGGATGCTCGATCTGGGCGTGTTGGTGCTTGCATGTCTGATCGGCGCAATCTGGCTGTTTGGTCTGGATGCCTTGGGCGCACGCCAATGGCTTCCCGCTGGCTCCGGCGCACAGGCTGCCAAGTGGTTGATCTGGCTTGGTCTGGTGCTGGTGTTGCAGACCCTGTTCGCATGGCGGCGCTGGCAAGAAATTGACACATTGCAGGCCGTGGCGGAAACCGATGTGCTGACCGGCGTGCACAATCGTCGCAAGATCGAAAGCCTGCTCTCCCACGAGTTTGACCGGGCGCTGCGTTACGGGCGGCCACTCTCCATCGTCATGCTCGATGTTGATCACTTCAAGCAGGTCAATGACACTCACGGGCACGCTGTTGGCGACATGGTGCTTGCCGCAATTGCGCGACGTATCCGGCGCCGGATGCGCTTGTCGGATCATTTCGGGCGCTGGGGAGGCGAGGAATTTCTGCTGATCTGCCCCGAAACCGACACCACCGATGCCATGCTGGTCGCAGACCGCATGCGCCGTACCATCAGCCAGCGACCGGTTCACAAGGCAGGCATCGTGACCGCCAGTTTCGGCGTCAGCTCCTATGCCGGGCAAGGGGATTACGGCGTGCTGGTAGATGAGGCCGATTCCTACCTGTACATCGCCAAACATCAGGGGCGTGATCGGGTTATCAGCCGGATGATCGTGATGGTGCAGTCCAGAATGCGCAGTGAAGGCATGCCCATGGATGAACCGGATTTCGCCGGAATGCCGGGCGCTTCGCCGCTGTCGACCATGTTATCGACGATTGTCGCGCCCTTGCGGCGAAAAACCCGGAAGCTTTGAGTCTGATGCTTTGGCCGCCTTGTTTTTGAGCGCATCCAGCGCCACCGAGCCGCAAGCTGTTGGCCGCCGGGGGTTTGCCAGTAACATGCAGCCTGACTGGATTTCTGCAGCAACTCGCCGCGTTTTGTCTTGAGTGGCGGATTCGTTTGTGAATTTTGGAACGCGCGCTGGGCGGGATTGTTGGCGGCGCCATGACGTGCCAGTTGAAGGAGTTTATCGAGCATGCCTGTAGAGCCGCGCGGGGCGGACTTGTGCAGGTATATGCCGTGAAGATGCCCGCTGGGTACGGCTCTTCGGGCATGGATACTTGGAGTGTGGTGATGAAGCAGGAGTCCGGATCGGACGGGCAAGCTGGTTTCGCCCTCGACGAAGAAGCCAAGGCGCAGAAGCTGGAACGCCTGCGCCAGCGTTTGCAGGCGGCCACGCCCGCAACGCAGAAACCGGTGCGGCGTTACGAATGGGATGTGCGGCGCACGGTCATGGCCGTGTTTCTGGTGCTGGTGTTCGGGCTGGCGATTGTTGCGGGCAGCGGCGTATTCAAATGACAAAGCGGCCGTCGGCCGCTTTTTTCTTGTCCATGAGTGTTCCGGTGCTCAGGCCGGTCGTTTGGCGTGCTTGTAGTCGTGACTACCCAGCCGGGCGTAGCGATGCAGGATGAAATCGGCCATGACGACCTGACCCGCTTCCTCTTGCGGTGGGCGCGTCACATTTAGACGCTCGGCCAGAAACAGGCGTCCCAGCATCAGGCTGCGCCATTCCTCGCCGCCCAGCATGGCGTAGAGCCGGGTGTTATCAAGTTTCGCAGCGCGCAACAGGCGGATGGCTTCACGTGGCGGGCGGCTCATGATGGTGGCCAGACTCATCTTGTTGAGCACGGCCGTATCCAGTGCTTCGTAAAAAGCACGCGTCTGCGCGCCACTGAAGGATTGGTAGTGGGCATGCCAGTCGCTGCGATGCAGGGGAATCAGGTCGGTCTGCGGCTGGCTGAGCCAGTACAGATTCCAAGCTTGCGAGTCGGCATATTTGTGCATGAGCCGAAAGATGCAGTGCTCCGTGTCAGGCAGGGCGTAGTAGTCCGGCGAGCGCGGTGCGTACATCACAATGTTGTTCCAGAGTCTCATGACCGTGCTCCTGATGCTGACCGGTCGTAAATCACCGATCCTTGAGAGCTTTAACGGCCGGGCAGCGAGCTGGTTGAGACAGCTGAGGGCTGGAAGCGTAGTTTTTTGTTACAGGTGCGGTCGGTGTCAGACCGTTTGTTCGGGTTTGCTGCGATGCAGGACGACTATCTGCTTGTTTTGTATGGGACCACAGCTGCTGCAACTGCTGCAGCCGCTTGAACAGCCGGCGCTGTTTGCGGGCTTTCCGCAAAGCTCACCCAGCCAGGCCGGCAGCCCGGCGCGGCGGATCGCGGCGCCTAGCCGGGCGAGCAGACGCGGCGCGAAGCGGCGCAGTGCAAAGCCGATGCTGGCGGCGATGATCACGCCGACCAGCAGGGGTTCGAGGATGGCGTAGGCGTTCATGTCAGCAGCAGCGTCAGGCGGTAGACCAGCAAGGACGCGGCATAGGCCATGCCCGTGAGCATCGCGGTGGCCCACAGGGTGATCTTGAGCGAGCCGGTTTCACGGCGGATCACCGCCAGTGTGGCCAGACATTGCGGTGCGAATACATACCAGGCGAGCAGCGACAGTGCGGTGGCCAGCGACCATTGGGCCGCCAGGGCGCTGCCCAAAGCCATTTCGGTGGCGCCTTCGCCTTCGGCGGCAATCGCATACACCGAGGCGAGTCCCGAGACGGCGACTTCACGCGCCGCCAGGCCGGGGATCAGGGCGACGCAGATCTGCCAGTTGAAGCCGATGGGCTCGAAAATCACGGCCAGGGCGCGACCGATGTGACCGGCGAAGCTGTACTCGATGGCCGGGCGCGTCCAGTCCGCCGGCGGAGTCGGGAAGGTGGATAGCACCCATAGCAGTACCGACAGGGCGAGGATCAACGTACCCGCACGGCGCAGGAAGATCATGGCGCGTTCGCGCAGGCCGATGAACAGGTCACGCGGATTGGGCAGGCGCCAGGCCGGGATTTCCAGCAACAGCGCGTGCTCGGCGAGCTTGCCACCGAAGCGCCGACCGATCAGCGCCACCAGCAGGGCGCCGACGATGCCCGCCATGTACAGGGCGAACAGCACCAGACCTTGCAGATTGAAAACGCCGGCCACCGTTTGCGAGGGGATGAAGGCGCCGATCAGCAGTGCATACACCGGTAGACGGGCCGAACAGGTCATCAGCGGGGCGACCAGGATGGTGAGCAGGCGATCGCGCGGATCGGGGATGCTGCGCGTGGCCATGATGCCCGGAATGGCGCAGGCAAAACTTGACAGCATGGGGATGAAGGCGCGCCCGGACAGGCCGGCGCCGACCATGAAGCGATCCAGCAGGAAGGCCGCGCGGGGTAGATAACCGGATTCTTCGAGCACCAGGATGAAGAAGAACAGGATCAGGATTTGCGGCAGGAAGACCAGCACGCCGCCGGTGCCGGCGATGATTCCGTCGACCAGCAGGCTGCTCAGCATGCCCGCCGGCAAGTTTGCCGCGACCTGCGCGCCGACCCAGCCGATGCCGGATTCGATGCCATCCTGAAACGGGCCGGCCCAGGCATATACCGCCTGGAAGACGAACAGCATGATGGCCGCGAGAATTGCCAAGCCCGCCACGGGATGTAGCACCCAGCGGTCAATCGTAGCGTCCAGCGGACTGGTCGGATCGGGCATGTGCACGGCATGGGCGATCAACAGGCGAGCTTCGGCGTGCAGGTCGGCATCGGCCGCCGAGGCCGGTGGAATCTCAGGCAGATGCCCATCCAATGCGGCGATCAAGGCAGCGGCGCCTTCGTGGCGCACGGCGATGGTTTCCACGACCGGGAAGCCGAGTTCCTGTTCGAGGATTTTGGCATCGATGATGATGCCGCGTTTGCGTGCTGCGTCGGCCATGTTCAGGGCCAGCACCATGGGCCGGCCGAGGCGTTTGAGTTCCAGCACGAAGCGCAGGTGCAGGCGCAGATTGGTGGCGTCGGCCACGCACAGCAGCAGATCGGGCAGGGTTTCGTCGGGGTGCTGACCCAGACACACGTCGCGCGTGACCGCTTCATCCGGGCTGGTGGCGTTCAGGCTGTAGGCGCCGGGCAGATCAAGCACGCGCACCTTGCGGCCGGACGGCAGTTCCATCTGGCCTTCCTTGCGCTCGACGGTGACTCCAGCGTAGTTCGCCACTTTTTGGCGGCTGCCGGTGAGGCGATTGAAGAGGGCGGTTTTGCCGCAGTTCGGGTTACCAACCAGCGCGATCGACAAAGGCAGGGGGAGGGCGATCTCAGACATGCGCAACCTCCACACGCGCCGCTTCGCTGCGGCGCAGGGCAAAGCGGGTGAAGCCGATCTGGACCAGCATGGGGTCGGCGCCGAACGGCCCGTGCGCGACCAGGCTGACCGGCTCGCCAGCCACAAAGCCCAGATCGCGCAAGCGCATGGCAATGGGGTCGGGCTCGGTCAGATTGCTGACGTCAACGACGGTGGCACGGGTGCCCAGAGTGAGTTCAGAGAGTTGCATGGTGCTACGCCTGAGAATTGTTCGCAGTTGAGAATACTTCTCATTGACTGCTTTGTGAAGAGGGTTTTGTCAGAAATTTGCGAAAGATTGTTTCCAGATTTGCTAATTACTGACTGGTTAGTTAGTATTGATTGTCGACTTTCTGCTCGTCCGTCTTGCCCATGTCCGCTCTGCCTACCCCAGCCCGTCAGCGTCGCAAAGATGCCCGTCCCGCCGAATTGCTGGCGGCGGCGCTCGACGTGTTTGTCGAGAAGGGTTTTGCGGCGACGCGGATGGAAGACATTGCCCGGCGTGCCGGTGTTTCCAAAGGCACGGTGTTTCTTTATTTCGAGAGTAAGCAAGCTCTGTTCCGGGCTGTGGTGCAAGAGGCTGTCGTGCCGCATCTCGCGGCGGGCGAGGCGCTGGTCGAGGCGGCGGACCGGGCCCCTGCGCAACTGTTGCCCGAATTGCTGCGACGTTACTGGCAGGTGCTTGGCGATGCACGCCTGGCCGGCATTCCCAAGCTGGTGATGGCCGAAGCGGGCAATTTCCCGGAGGTCGCGGCCTTCTATCACGAGAATGTCGTGCAGCGCGGGCGTGCGCTGTTCATGGCGGTGCTGGAGCGCGGCATGCAATCCGGCGAGTTTCGTGTCGGCGATCCGCTGGTGCTCTGTCATTTGGCTATCGCGCCGCTGATGTTCAGCTGCATGTGGCGGCAGACGCTGGCCTGCTGCGATACCGAATCGATTGATCCCGAAATCTTTGTCCAGACGCATCTGGACATGTTCATGCGTGGCTTGCTGGCCGATCCGGCTGGCGAAAGGAAACCGGAATGAAAACAGCTCTGCTCGCCCTCATGGCAGCAATCTCCCTGCTTGGCTGCAAAAAGGCGCCAGAACCCACCGTGGCCCTGCGCCCGGCTGTGGTGATGACAGTCAAGGACGGTGCCGATGCCACGCTGTTCGCTTATTCGGGCGAGGTGCGCTCGCGCTATGAAGTGGATATGGGCTTTCGCCTCGGCGGTAAGCTGATCGAACGCCGCGTGAATCTGGGCGATGCGGTGCGCAAAGGTCAGGTGCTGGCGCGCCTCGATCCGCAGGATGTGCGCCTGTCGGCCTCGGCGACAGCGGCTCAGGTGAGCGCGGCACAAGCCGATCTGACCCTGGCCAAGGCCGAGTACGAGCGTGCGCAGAATCTGTTTGCGCAGAAATTCCTCAGCGGCAGCGCAGTCGATACGCGCCGTACCCAGTTCGAGGCGGCTCAGGCCAGGCTCAAGCAGGCGCAGGCGCAGAACAATGCTTCCGACAATCAGGTCGGCTACACCAGCTTGCTGGCCGAGCGTGATGGTGTTGTGACGGCGTTGCCGGTGGAAACGGGGCAAGTCGTGGCGGCGGGGCAAGTGGTCGTGCGTATCGCCGATCCGGCGCAGCGCGAGGTGCTGACCTGGATTCCCGAGGGGCGTGCCCGTCAGTTCAAGCCCGGCCAGGCTGCGCTGGTGCGCGTATGGGGTTCGCTGGATCAGACCTATCCGGGCGTCCTGCGCGAAATTGCCGCCAGTGCCGATGTGAGTACCCGCACCTATGCTGCGCGCATCAGCGTGCCGACGGCTGATGAGCGTTTCAGTCTGGGGGCAACGGCGGCAGTGGGTTTCGTGGAAGCGAGTGCCGCAAGCTCGGTGCGCGTGCCGCTGGCAGCGGTACTGCGTGGTGCAGGCAAGCAGGCGCAGGTGTGGATTGTCGGGGCTGACAACGTGGTGCAGGCGCGGGCCGTCGAGGTGGAAAATTATGGCGACGAGATGGTCGTGCTGCGCAGCGGCCTGGCGATGGGCGAACGCATCGTGACGGTGGGCGCCTATGCGCTGACCGCGGGCTTGAAGGTCAATCCGGTCGAGCAGACCGCGCCAGTCGTGCTGGATGTGAAACGATGAAAAAATTCAACCTGTCGGACTGGGGCCTGCGCCATCCCCAGCTGATCCTGTTCGTGATGCTGGTGCTTACGCTGATTGGTTTGAGCGCCTATACGCACCTCGGCCAGAGTGAAGATCCGCCCTTCACTTTCAAGGTGATGGTGATCTCCAGCAATTGGCCGGGCGCGAGCGCACGTGAGGTCGAACTGCAAGTTACCGACAAGATCGAGAAGAAGCTGCGCGAGATGAACGAGATCGAAACCCTGCGCAGTTTTTCGCGCCCGGGCGGCTCGCAGATTATCGTGGTGGCAAGGGATTCGCTGCATTCCAGTGCGATGAAGGATGTCTGGTATCAGGTGCGCAAGAAGGTCGGCGATATCCGCCAGAGCCTGCCGGCCGGCGTAAACGGCCCCTATTTCAATGACGAGTTCGGCGACACCTTCGGCAATATTTTTGCGCTGAGTGGGGAAGGCCTTTCCTACACCGAGCTCAAGCGTTATGCCGAGGCGATCCGTCAGGAGTTCCTGACTGTACCGGACGTGGCCAAGGTCGAGTTCTTTGGCGAGCAGGAGCAGCGCGTTTATGTCGAATTTTCGCCGCTGCGCATGGCCACGCTGGGCATCGATCCGAAAGTACTGATGGCGGCGATTGCCGAGCAGAATTCGAAAATTTCCAGTGGCTATTTCGAACTGGCGGATGAGCGCATCTATCTGCGTCCGCAGGGCGAATTCGATACGCTGGAATCGATGCGCGCACTGCCGATCCGTGCCGGTGGGCGTACCATTCGCCTCGGTGATGTGGCCGAGGTGAAACGCGGCTACGTCGACCCGCCATCGAGCAAGATGCGCTTCATGGGCAGCGAAGCGCTTGGCATCGGCATTTCGATGCGCGCCGGCGGCGACATCATCGCACTGGGCAAGCATCTGGATCAGGCCACGGCGAAGATTGACGCGCAACTGCCGCTTGGTGTGAAGATGGCTCGGGTGGCCAACCAGCCGCGCGCTGTGGCCGAATCGGTGCAGGATTTCGTGCGCTCACTGACCGAAGCGGTGGTCATTGTGCTGGCTGTAAGCCTGCTTTCGCTGGGCTTTCGCACTGGCGTGGTGGTGGCGATCAGTATCCCGGTGGTATTAGCGATTACTTTCCTGTTCATGCACATGCTCGACATCGGGCTGCACAAGATTTCTCTGGGCGCATTGATCCTGGCGCTCGGTCTGCTGGTGGATGACGCGATCATTGCCGTGGAAATGATGGCAACCAAGATGGAGCAGGGCTGGGAGCGCGCCCGCGCGGCGAGCTTTGCCTACACTTCGACAGCCATGCCGATGCTGTCGGGCACGCTGGTCACGGCGGCGGGCTTCCTGCCGATTGCCACGGCAGCGTCTTCGACCGGCGAATACACGCGCTCAATCTTCGAGGTCACGGTGATCGCCCTGCTGGTGTCCTGGGTCGCGGCCGTACTCTTCGTGCCCTATATCGGCTATTACCTGCTGCCGGATTTCAGCAAGCGCTCGGGCAAGACCGGCCTGATCGTGCGCGTGCTGGCGAAGATCGCGCCGCGCCTGGCGGTGCGCCTGATCGAACGCTCCACGCACACCCACGCTGAGGCAGCGATTTACTCCACGCCTTTCTACGAGCGTTTCCGCAGTACGCTGGTCTGGTGCGTGCAGCATCGCTGGCTGGTGATTGGCGCGACCTTGCTGAGTTTTGCGGTGTCGATCTGGGGTTTCCGCTTCGTGCCGCAGCAGTTCTTTCCGGATTCGACGCGCCCCGAATTGTTGGTCGATCTGCGCCTGCAGCAGGGCGCTTCGGTCAGCGCCGTGGAAACCTCGGTCAAGCGTATCGAAGCCTTTTTGCAGAAACAGGAGGGCATCGAGAATTACGTCGCCTATGTCGGTGGTGGCAGCCCGCGCTTCTATCTGCCGCTGGATCAACAGTTGCCGCAGGCCAATTTTGCCCAGTTCGTGGTGCTCACCCACGGCATCCAGGCGCGCGAGGCCTTGCGCACGCGCCTGATCGAGCTGTTCAGGACGGATTACCCGGAGCTGCGCGCCTCGATCAACAGGCTGGAGAATGGCCCACCCGTAGGCTTCCCGGTGCAATACCGGGTCAGTGGGCCGGATCAGGCGCAATTGCAGCAGATCGCCGACAAGATCGCGGTGCTGATGCGCGGCAATGCCCAGTTGGCGAACGTGCAGAAGGACTGGGATGAGGCGTCCAAGGTCGTGCGCATCCATATCGATACCGAGAAGGCGCGGATTGCCGGCATGTCGCGGCAGGACGTGCAGCAATTCATGGCCACCGCCCTCAACGGCGGCAGCGTGACGCAGTTCCGCGAAGGCAGCGAAACCATCGAGGTTTATCTGCGTGGCGCGCGGCGAGATATCGGCATGGCCTTTCTGTCGGAGATGACGATTCCGAACGGCAGCGGGCGCGGTGTGGTGCTGTCGCAGATCGCCACGCTGGACTATGACTTTGAGCCCGGCATCATCTGGCGCCGCAACCGCTCGCCGACGGTGAATGTACGCGCCAGTCTGTACGGTGCGGTCCAACCGTCCGAGGTGGTCAAACAGCTGGCGCCGCAGATCGCGCAGATTGAACAGGCCTTGCCCTTGGGTTATCACTTGGAGGTCGGCGGCTCGGTCGAAGAAAGTGCCAAGGGCGGCAAGTCCGTTGCCGCCGGCGTGCCGCTGTTCATTCTGGTGGTGCTGACTATCCTTATGTTGCAGTTGCAGAATTTTGCGCGCGTGGTGATGGTCGTACTAACGGCGCCGCTGGGCATGATCGGCGTGACCCTCGCCTTGCTCGGCTTCGGCCAGCCCTTCGGCTTCGTCGCGATGCTTGGGACGATTGCCTTGTCGGGCATGATCATGCGCAACTCGGTGATCCTGATTGATCAGATTGATCAGGACGAGAAAGCCGGTGTCGAGCCTGCCAAGGCCATCGTCGAGGCCACCGTGCGGCGCTTCCGGCCGATCATCCTGACCGCGGCGGCGGCCATTCTGGCGATGATTCCGCTGTCGCGATCCGCCTTCTTCGGGCCGATGGCGGTGGCGATCATGGGTGGTCTGTTTGTGGCGACGCTGCTGACGCTGCTGTTCCTGCCGGCGCTGTACGCAGCCTGGAACCGCACGCCTTACCGTGAGGTTTGAGGGGTGAAATGGCGTGCTTGGAGAGGCACATGTGGTAAGCCTCTTCAGGTATGGCTGCTGCACAGGCAAGCTGGGCGCGGGTCTTCGGACTATTGTTGATGGTGAGCTTGAGCCGCTTTTTTAGGGGTTAAAATCCAGCCCACCCCGCGCAGACGACAGAGGATAAGAACATGGATATCGAACAAGCCCGCTTCAACATGATCGAACAGCAGATCCGCACCTGTGACGTGCTCGATCCGGGGGCGCTGGAGGCGTTGGCCCAGGTCAAGCGCGAACGCTTCGTGCCGGCCCATCTGCAGGCGCTGGCGTTTGCCGAAATCGAAGTGCCGATCGGCAAGGGCCAGACCATGCTCGAACCGAAGACCGCAGCCAAGGCTTTGCAGGCATTACAACTCAAGCGTGGCGAACACGTGCTGGAAATCGGCACGGGTTCGGGCTACATGGCCGCCCTGATGGCGGCGCGTGGCGCGCATGTGTGCTCGCTGGAGATCGAACCGGAACTGGCCGCGCAGGCGCGTCGCAATCTGGACCGGGCTGGTGTGGACAATGTTCTGGTGGAGGACGCCGATGGTGCCGCTGGCTGGGCCGAGCATGCACCTTACGATGTGATCATCGCCTCCGGCGCGGTCGATAGCATTCCGGCCAACTGGCGCGAGCAGCTCAAAGTAGGCGGCCGCTTGTTTGCCTTCGTCGGCCGTGCGCCGGTGATGCGGGCAATCCTGGTGACGCGGGTGAGCGCCAGCGAATACCGCGAGCACGGCGTTTTTGAAACCGTGGTGCCGGCACTCAAACTGGCAACACAGTCGCAATTCGTGTTGTGAGCATCAACATGGTGACGAGCCTCAGCGCGGAAGAATTGCAAGCCTGGCTGGCTGATCCGGCGCGGCCGGCGCCCTTGTTGCTGGATGTGCGCGAGGCCTGGGAACACGAATTCTGCGCTCTCGATAATTCGCAACTGCTGCCCCTCGCGCAGGTGCCGGCCGGGGCCACGGAGCTGGATCGTACGCGTGAGCTGGTGTGCATCTGCCATCACGGCATGCGCAGCATGCGCGCCGCCGCCTATCTGGCGCAGCAGGGTTTTGAAAAAGTGTATAACCTGACCGGCGGCGTGGATGCATGGGCAAGGCGGGTCGATCCGGCGATGCCGACCTATTGAGAATTCAGGGTTTTATCAGGAGACGGGAATGAAACACGCAGTTGTTGTGCTTGCTGCCATGCTTGGCGCGGGTGCCGTGCAGGCCGCTGATCTGCTTGAAATCTATCGCGACGCCACTTTAAGCGACACCAAGTTTGCCAGTGCCCGCATGCAGCTTGAAGCCGGGCGCGAGAAATATCCGCAGGCCCGCGCCGGCCTCTTGCCAACGCTGACCCTGAGCGGCTCCAGCACTTATAACCATGTGAATGCCACGCTGCCAGCCGAGCGTGAGTATGCCTTCAACAGCAATACTTACACTTTGCAATTGGTTCAGCCGCTGTTCCGCTGGCAGAACTGGGTGGCGCTCAGGCAGGGCGAGCTGCAGGTTGGCCTTGCCGAGGCTCAATACGCGGCCGCGCAGATGGATCTGATGCTGCGCAGTGCCCAGGCCTATTTTGATCTGCTCAATGCGCAGGATGTGCTCAACACGGTGACCCAGCTCAAGACGGCGGCAGGCGAGCAACAACAGCTGTCGAAGAAAAGTTTCGAAGTAGGCACCGTGACGGTGACCGACGTGAATGACGCACAGTCGCGTTTCGATCTGGCTTCGGCACAGGAAATTGCCGCGCAGAACGACGTGAACGTCAAACGCGAAGCCTTGCGCGTGCTGATCAACAAGGAACCGCCCGAACTCGCGCGTTTGCGTCAGGGCATGAGTCTGGCCCAGCCTTTGCCGGCCGATGTCGAAGCCTGGGCGCAAGCTGCAGTGAAAGACAATCTGGACGTGCAGGCGCAGCAGATCGCTCGCGAGATAGCCGCGCGCGAGGTTGAGCGTAACCGCGCGGGCCATCTGCCGACTGTCGATGCGGTGGGCACTTACAGCCGCAACCATTCCGGTAATGGCAGTAACAACACACCTTCACAGAGTCGTAACTGGACGGTCGGTGTGCAGGCTTCGCTGCCGCTGTTCCAAGGGGGCGCGACCCAATCCAAGGTGCGTGAATCGGCAGCATTGTCGGAAAAATCGAAAGAAGATCTGGAAACCGTCAAGCGTGCTGCTTCGCAACTGGCGCGCCAGTCCTATCTGGGCGTAACCAGCGGCGTGGCGCAGGTCAAGGGCTACGAAGCGGCCGTGCTGTCGAGCACCAGCTCGCTGGAATCCAACAAGCTTGGCTATCAGGTCGGCGTGAAGATCAATAAGGACGTGCTGGACGCCCAGTCCCAGCTCGCCGATGCCGCGCAGAAACTGGCCAAGGCGCGTTACGACACGATCATGGCGCAGGTGAAACTCAAGCAGTCGGTCGGCGTGCTGTCGATCAAGGATCTGGAAGAGGTGAATGCGCTGCTGGATCGCTGAGCTTCAGCGGTTTGCAGAACGGAAAAGGGCGCGGCAAGCGCCCTTTTCCGTTCACGGAGATGGAATGTGGGTTTTGTGCCGGGGCTACGTTTCCGTAGGGCCGAACCTTCGACAAGCTCAGGAGAGCCTTCAGTCGGCCATCCACGCGTGGCGTGCGACTGAAGTCGCACCTACGAAAGGCAGATCGTGCCGGAGACATGCCGGCAGAGCCGCATGGAGCGGACTTCTTCGGCGAGCATGCCTGAAGAAGTCCGCTCCATGCGGCTCTTCGGGCAGACTTGTTCAGGCCTTCAATACGGCGTTAATGGTCTGCAGCGTGCGCGCCGTGGCGCCACGATTACTTGCCGCAAAACCTTGTCCGGCGCGGCTCATGGCCTGCAGCGTGGCGCCATTGGCGAGCAGGGCAGCACAGACTTGCAGGGCTTCGTTCAGATCGCTGCAGCGTCGTGCGGCCCCGGCTTCGATGGCCTTGGCGGCGGCCTCGGTGAAGTTGAAGGTGTGCGGCCCGACCAGCACCGGCGCACCGGCCGCGCAGGCTTCGATCAGGTTCTGTCCGCCCAAGGGCTGCCAGCTGCCGCCGATGATCGCGACATCGGCCATGCCGTAGTAGGCCAGCATTTCGCCCATCGAATCGCCCAGCCAGACGCGGGTGCCCGGCGCGATGCGCAGACCCGCGCTGCGCCTGGCGTAGATGAGATTTTGCCCGGCGATCCGCGCGGCGACTTCGTTGAAGCGCTGGGGGTGGCGGGGAACCAATACCAGCAAGACTTCCGGCGGGGCATGCCGGGAGAAGGCCGCCAGCAGCGGCTCTTCCTCGCCCTCGCGGGTGCTGGCTGCCAGGATTACCGGCCGGCCGGCTGCCGCTGCTTTGAACTCGGCGCCTAGCGCCAACAGGGCCGGCGCGAGTTCCAGGTCGAATTTCACATTCCCCGTCACTTCGACGCCGCTGGCGCCGCAGGTGGCAAGGCGCTGCGCATCGTCAGGCGTCTGGGCGAGGACTTTGGCGAAGCGCGCGAAGGTATCGCGGGCGAGGCCGCCCAGCTTTTGATAGCCGCGCGCCGAGCGGGCCGAGAGGCGTGCATTGACCAGCAGCATTGGCACCCCGGCAATGCCGGCGGCGTGCATCAGGTTCGGCCACACTTCGGTTTCCATTACCACGCCTAGCTGTGGTCGGGCGCGGGCGAGGAAACGGCGTTGCGCCCAGGGAAAGTCATAAGGCAGATAGCTGCGGGTGACGCGCTCTTCCTTGCCGAAGAGCTCCCCGCTGGCCGCGCGGCCAGTCGGCGTCATGTGGCTCAGCAGGATTTCGTGCTGCGGGTGCTGGGCGAGCAGGGCTTTGATCAGCGGCTGGGCCGCGCGGGTTTCGCCCACCGACACGGCATGCAGCCAGATGCGCGGGCGTTCGCCGATCAGCGGCGCAGCGCCGAAACGCTCGGCCAGATGCTGCAGGTATTCCGGTTGCTTGCGCGCCCGATACAGCAGGCGCAGGCCGATCAGGGGCAGAGCCAGATGCCACAGCACGGAGTAGAGCAGGCGAATCATGCGTGGACCTTGGTGAGCAAGGATTGAAGGCTGGCGAGCACGAGCTCGGGCGAGGGTATTTGCCCCTTGCCGCCCAGATTGACCGCCTGCACGCCGGCAAACACGCCCGTCAGGCCCGGATCGGTCGCTACATACAGCGCCACCACCGGGCGATCCAGAGCCGCCGCCAGATGCGTCAGGCCGGTATCCACGCCGACCACGCCCACTGCGCCCGCCAGCAGCGTGGCCAGTTCATTCAGCGAGGAGGGCGGCGCAACAGTGGCGCCGGGGATGCTGGCCGCAATGCGGGTGGCGCGTTCGCGTTCGCGTGGGTTGCCGGCCGGCAGCACACAGCGCAGTCCTTGCGCGGTCAGGTGCTGACCCAGTCGCGCCCAGTTTTCTTCCGGCCAGAGCTTGTCGTCGCGGCTGGTGGCACTCAGCAGTACGCAGTAGGCAGGCTGGAGAACCGCACCCGGGGTGGCTTGCGGGGCATGGATGCCGTAGCGCAAGGCTGCGGGCTGCTCGTAGGCACATGCCGCGGCAGACAGCCAGCGGTTGCGCTCCACCGCGTGGGCGTTCGGCGGGATCAGATATTTGCAATCGTAGAACCAGGCCGCATGCCGTTCGCGTGCGACCTCTGCGTTGTAGCCACAGCGCAGGCCACGGGCGAGGCGGGTGATGATCCCGCTCTTGATCAGGCCCTGGGTGTCGAGGATCAGGTCGTAATACGGCGTGCGTAACTGGCGGACAAATTCGCGCATCTCGGCCCAGGTCGCGCGCTGCCCCAATTGCTTGCGCCAGCGCCGCAGCGCCATAGGCAGCACCGTGCGCACCCCCGGATGCAGGCGCGGGATCTCGGCAAACGCCTCTTCCACAACCCAGTCGATGGCGATATTCGGCCAGATGCGGCGCAGGTCGCTGACCACCGGCAGGTTGTGGATCACATCACCGAGCGAAGAGGTTTTAACGAGCAGGATCGAGCGCATGGCAGTTTTGTATCAGTCGCAGTGCGACTCTCGAAGCTCCCCTCGCCCGTTTCGGGGAGAGGGGCTGGGGGAGAGGGCTGACTTCCGTCGCGCCATGTCCGCTAGAATGAGCGCCGGATTGTAACCCTTGACGCTGCCCATGACTGAACGCCTGCCGCTGTCGGCCGTACTGATTACCCTGAACTGCGTCGGCCCTTTGCGTGCCACGCTGGACTCGCTGCGCTTCTGCGAGGAAATCGTGGCCGTGGATTCGGGCAGTACGGATGGCACCATCGAGTTGCTGCAGGAGTTCGGCGCCAAAGTGATCGTCGAGGAATGGCGCGGCTTCGGGCCGCAAAAACAGTTCGCCATTGATCAGGCTGCGCATGACTGGGTGCTGTGTATCGATTCCGACGAGATCGTCTCGATGGAGCTGCGTGCCAGCATCGAAACTGCGCTGATCCAGCCCGCTTTCCAGTTCTATGAATTTCCGCGCAGCAACCGTTTTCTCGGCCGTTACCTGCGTCACGGTGAAGGCTATCCGGACTTGTCCCTGCGTCTGTTCGACCGCCGCCAGGCCCGCTGGTCAGACGATATCGTGCACGAAAAGGTCATCACGCTTGGAATCGTCGGGCGTTTGCAGGGTGATCTGCTGCACCATTCGGAAGACAACATCGAAATCTACCTAGCCAAACAGAACCGCTATACCACGCTGGCGGCCAAGGCCCTGATCGAGGAAGGGGCGCAGGTTCCATTTGCCAAGCTTCTATTCAGCCCGTTTTTCCGTTTTATCAAATTTTACTTTTTGCGCGGCGGCTGGCTAGACGGCACGCCAGGCCTGATTCACATCCTGATCGGTTGTTTCAACAGCTTCGCCAAGTATGCGAAAATGATCGAGTTCTCGCGGCGCTGAAGCCGCGTTTATTTTTGTGCAGCAGCCCTGCCGTTGTCCTGAAAGCGCCTCTTCTATGAAAGTTCTCGTTACCGGCGCCGCCGGCTTCATCGGCATGCACACCTCGCTCCTGCTTCTGCAGCGTGGCGACGAAGTCGTGGGTCTCGACAATCTGAACGACTACTACGATCCGCAGCTCAAGCTGGATCGTCTGGCGCAACTCACACCCTTTGCCAATTTCCGTTTCGTTAAACTCGATCTGGCTGATCGTGACGGCATCGCCAAGCTCTTCGCGGAAGAGAAGTTCGAACGTGTTGTGCATCTGGCCGCCCAGGCCGGCGTGCGTTATTCGCTGGAAAATCCACATGCCTATGTGGATTCAAATCTGGTCGGTTTCGTGAATATCCTCGAAGGCTGCCGCCATAACGCCGTGCAGCATCTCGTATATGCCTCCAGCTCCAGCGTGTACGGCGGCAACGAGAAGACGCCCTTCTCCGAGCACGATCCTGTGGATCATCCGGTCAGTCTCTACGCGGCGACCAAGAAGGCCAACGAGCTGATGGCCCACACTTACAGCCATCTTTACAACATCCCCACGACCGGCTTGCGCTTCTTCACCGTGTACGGTGCCTGGGGCCGACCGGATATGGCGCCCTGGCTGTTCACCAGCGCAATCCTCGAAGGCCGCCCGATCAAGGTCTTCAACCACGGCAAGATGCTGCGTGATTTCACCTATATCGACGACATCGTGCAGGGCGTCGTGCGCACGCTGGATCTCCCTGCCGAGCCGGACGCGGCCTATGACGGCAAGGCGCCGAACCCCGGCACCAGTCGCGCGCCTTATCGCGTCTTCAATATCGGCAATCAGGATCCCGTGCCGCTGATGGACTTCATCGCCGCCATCGAGGCTGCGACCGGCAAGACCGCCGAAAAAGATTTCCAGCCCATGCAGCCGGGCGATGTGCCGGTAACTTCGGCAGATGTTTCTGCGCTGACGGCCTGGTCCGATTTCAAGCCGGACATGCCGATTGCTGAAGGCATGGCGCGGTTTGTGGCCTGGTATCGCGGGTATTTCCGCCTGTCGGCATGAGCGACACGGGACATAGCGCCGGTCGCAGTATCCTGCGCGGCATGCTGTGGGTGGGTGGTTTCGTGTTCCTCGCCAAGCTGGCCGGGGCCTTCAAGGAGATGGCCGTTGCCTCCGGCTTCGGCACGGCACCGGCGGTCGATGGCTATCTGCTGGCCTTCAATGTTGTGAATTACCCGGTGGCGTTAGCGCTGGGTGTGGTTTCGATCGTGCTCGTACCTCTGTCCGCGCGCCTGCAGGGCGGAGACAAGGCGGAACTTCATCGTTTTCGCAGCGAATTGCTGGGTTGGACGCTGGCTGCCGGGGTGTTGATTGGCGTTGGTCTCTTTCTGTGTGCCCCGGTTTTGCCGCAGATCGTGCATGGGCAAGGCGGGGGGATTGGCGAGGGTATGCTGCAAGTGCTGGCCCTTATCGTCCCGTTTGGTTTGATCTCCAGTCTGCTGGCTTCGTGGATGCTGGCCGCCGGGCGGCATTTGAATACCTTGCTGGAAGCGGTGCCCTCGCTGGTTCTGTTGCTGGCCTTGCTTCTGCTGGATGCCCGGCCCGCCGTGCTGATCTGGGGGACTGTGTTTGGTTTTGCCGTTCAGGCCGGCACTTTTATCTGGTTCGCGCGGCGTGCTGGGGAGTTTGAAGTTCCTCGATTGTCTTTCAAAGCGCTGGCTTGGATCGATTTCCGGCGTGGCTTTGGGGTAATGTTGTTCGCTCAGGCGCTGACGGCGCTGTTGCCCTTATTGGATCAGTTTTTCTGTGGGTCGCTCGGCGATGGTGCAATTTCCACCCTCGGCTACGCCAACCGGATCATGGCTTTGTTGCTGGGGCTCGGTGCTACCAGCCTGAGCCGTGCCTGTCTGCCTGTGCTGTCCCGGGTGGTCGCAAAAGGGGAAGATCTGCGCGGTAGGTTGGGGCGCTGGGTGTTGCTGATTGTGGTTGCCAGCGTGGTTTGTGCTGGCGTTGCGGCTTTGCTGGCGCCGCAGGGGGTGCGCTTGCTGTTCGAGCGCGGAGCGTTCACGCCAGAGGATAGTGTTCAGGTAACCGAGGTTCTACGCTGGAGTCTGATTCAGATGCCGGCGTATTTTGTGGCTATCTTCATGTTCAACGTCATGGCAGCCACTCAGCGTCATGCCGTCTTGATAGTCGTAATTCTGCTCGGGATTGTAGTCAAGGCGCTGGCCTATGTGATTCTGATCGACTCGCTCGGACTTAATGGTGTCGTTCTATCTTCAGTTGTGATGCATTTGTTTTCTGCGCTCTGTTTGTGTTTGTATTTTTTCGGGACATGGAAAGAGTGAATGATTAGCTTGCGTGGATTGAAGCCATCAATTCACGCAAGACGGTTTATCTATTGGAGGCCAAAAATGGCACATCCGCAGCAGCTTCAATTCGTCCGCTCGGTCAGTCGAGCTCTGTCTGACAGTTATCGCGATCTCAGGATTCTGGAGATCGGTTCGTACGATGTGAATGGCGAAGTCCGGAAGGTGTTCGAAGGAAGCTCTTACGTCGGCGTAGACTTGACGGAAGGCCCGGGCGTCGACGTTGTGTGTGAAGGAGGGACGCTTGACCATCCAGACGCGTCTTACGAGCTATCTATTTCCTGCGAATGTTTCGAGCACAACCCTCAGTGGGTCGAAACTCTCCGGAACATGCATCGGATGACCCGACAGGGAGGCGTAGTGCTTGTTACCTGTGCGACAACAGGGCAGTTGGAGCACGGCACCACGCGTACCTCTCCGAAATCGTCACCGGGGACCCAGAGTGTCGGCTGGGACTATTACCTGAATCTCACGGAGAAAGACTTTCGACGGAGCCTGACGCTCGATGAATTATTCGAGCAGTATTTTTTCATCAAGAATCCGTATGTGTGCGACTTGTACTTCGTCGGGATTAAAAAAGGCGCTCCGCGACTTTTTGATGTTGACCTGCCTGCATTGAAAGCAAGAGCTCTGGAAGATCAAAAAAAGCTCCATGAGGAGATGCTTGTTTCGCAGGGCGGCTTATCGCTGCGCCAGCAACTTGTTCGGATGGCTTTTTTCCCTGTTCGCTTGGCGTCGGCCCTGCCGGACCGGACCTATCAGGGCTTTGCGCACTACTACGTCAAGCTCCTTGGGCTGCCGGGGAAAGTCATTCGAGTTCTGGTTGGCAAGGCGTGAATGAATGAGCTGTAGTGCTAGCCAGGGCTGCGGGACGGGGTGGGCGTTGGTCTCGGTGATGATCCCTGCCTACGTGCAGGCTGCCTTTGTCGAGCAGGCGGTCGAGTCCGCCCTAGGGCAAACCTGGTCGAATCTGGAAGTTATCGTCTGCGACGATGCCTCGCCAGACGACACGCTGGCTCGTCTTGAGCGTTTTGATGATCCACGTCTGAAGATCGTTCGCAACGAACGTAACCTTGGCCGCGTGGGTAATTACCGTCGCCTGTTCTACGAGTTGGCAAGCGGGGATTACGTCGTCAATCTGGACGGGGACGATTACTTCCTCGATCCGGGCTTTATTGCAGAAGCCATGTCTTTCTTTGAGGAAGATCCTGCGTGTGTGATGGTTGCCGGGTATGCATCAACGTCTGAGAACCCGGAGCAAACGTTTGGTGTGACGCTTGGCGTGCGTCGGGTTTGCGGACTTGTGCTCGTGGCGGAGTTGCCCGCAGAGCATCAGCTCATGCACATGGCTGTCGTGTACGACCGCAAGAAGGCCTTCTTGCTTGATTTTTACCGTTCGCCCGCGATCAGCTCCGACTGGGAGTCTTTGTACCGACTGGCGACGCAGGGGAATGTGGTCTTGTTGGATCGCTGCGTCGGCGTCTGGCGTCAGCATGGAGGCAATACTACGGCGACAGCCAAGGGGCCTCAGCAGCTCGACAACCTGCGCATCTGGGCATCGGTTGTCGCGGCCGCGCGTGTGGCGGGAATGCCCGCCTGGCTGGCGACCTGGCTGCGCCTGCGTTGCGAGGCGCACGGGTTGTCTGCTGTGTGTGTAACGGTTTCGCGCGAGGGCGGCGGCGAGGTCTTGCGGCTCTTGCGTATGGCATGGACTGTGTTCGGCGTCCGGATGTTGGCGTGGGCGGTGTATCCGCCAGCTGTGTTGCGGATTTTGGCGGGCCTTACTGGTTATTATCGCAGGCGCTATCCGGACGGGGAGGGCAAAGCGTGAACGAGCAGAGTCGCCCCTTGTTTACGGTGTTCACGCCGACGTACAACCGCGCCTCCGTGCTGCATCGCGTGTATGACAGTTTGTGCGCACAGATCTGTCGCGACTTCGAATGGTTGATCGTCGATGATGGCTCGACCGACAACACACGTGAGTTGCTTGAACGCTGGCAGGCGGAGGCTGATTTTCTGGTGCGTTACGTGTGGCAAGCGAACGGCCACAAGAAAGCGGCATTCAATCGCGGGGTTGTTGAGGCGCAGGGCGAGCTCTTTTTGCCGCTCGATAGTGATGATGCCTGCCCTGCCGATGCACTGGGGATATTCCGTAAGCATTGGTTGTCCATTCCTGCCGGGCGGCATGAGGAGTTTTCTGGCGTCAGCGCCTTGTGCGTGGATGAGGCCGGGCAGTTGGTGGGCCAGCGCTTCCCGCAGGATGTGATGGAGAGCTCGCCGCAGGAGATGGCGTATCGCCATCGGGTTGGCGGGGAGAAGTGGGGCTTCATCCGCACGGATGTGCTGCGACAATTCCCTTTTCCGCAAGACCTTCCCGGGCATGTTCCCGAGGGGGTGGCGTGGGGGGCTATCGGCGCGCGGTACAAGACCTTGTTCGTAAACGAGGTGGTGCGCGTGTATTTTCACTCCAGGGACTCGATCATGGTCACCGGTGTGCAGGATGCGCGCCGCAATGCGGCCGGTCAGGCCTGCTGGGCGCGGCAGGTCTTGTCGCAGGAACTGGGCTGGTTCCGCTTTGCGCCCCTCTGGTTTGTGCGCATGGCGGTGAACTGGGCGCGATTCAGTTTGCATGATCGTGCTGCGCGTGGCGTTATTCTGGCTTGGCCGCAAGGCTTTGCTGCGCGGGCGCTGTGTGCGCTGTGCTTTCCGGCTGGCGCCTTGCTGGCCTGGCGGGATCGGCGGCGCTGCGGAGTGGCGTCTTGAAGACGGTGTTGTTCGTGATTCCCTCCCTGCACGGCGGTGGTGCGGAGCGGGTGATGCTGATCTTGCTGCAGCATTTTGACCGCACGCGCATTCGTCCCGTGTTGGCCGTGGTGGATATGCGCGATGCGGCGTATCGAGATGCCGTGCCGGCCGACGTGGAGCTGATCGACTTGGGCTGCACGCGGGTGTTGGCAGCGCTGCCGAAGATCATCCGCCTGCTGTGGGCGCGGCGGCCCGAGCTGCTGTTCTCCACGCTGGGCCACCTGAATCTGGCCCTGAGTCTGATGCGGGTCTTCTTTCCGCGTGGCTTGCGCCACGTAGCTCGCGAGACCATGGTCGTCAGCGAATACCTGCGTGAATTCCGCCGGCCGCGCCTGTGGGCGGCGCTGTATCGCCACGCCTATCGACGCGTGGATCGTCTGGTCTGCCAGTCGTATGACATGCGTGATGATCTGGTCGCGCACTTTGGCTTTCCGCTGAACAAGACTCGGGTAATCCGCAACCCGCTTGCGTTGGAGACGATCCGGGCGCGCGGCGCGGAGGCCTTGCCCGCCGAGTTCGCTGCATGTGTGCCGGGGCGTCTGCGCTTTGTCGCTGCCGGTCGTCTGGTTGCGCAGAAGGGCTTCGACCTACTCGTTGCGGCGGTGGCACAATGCCCGGCGCTGGATCTGCAGCTAGACATTCTTGGCGAGGGGCCGGAACGCGAACGCCTGCAGGCGCAGATCGATGCCGCCGGGCAGGGGGGGCGCATTTACCTGCGCGGCTTTCAGTCCAATCCCTACGCGTGGTTTGCCGCGGCTGATGGCTTCGTGCTGAGTTCGCGTTACGAAGGCTTCTCGAATGTGGTGCTCGAATCGCTGGCCTGCGGCACGCCGGTGATCGCCACGCCTTGCCTTGGTGGTGTGCGCGAGGCGCTGGCCGATGTTCTCGCCTGCGAGATTGCCGAGGCGATCAGTGCGGAGGCGCTCGCGGCGGCATTGCGGTGCTGGGCTGCGCGCAGGCCGGCACGGGTGTTGCCGGATGTCGTGGCGCCCTATGCTGTTGAGCGCATTGTTCGGTTGTACGAAGAATTGTTGCTTGAGGAGGTGGATGAGTGAGGGTGTGGGAGGGAAGGGTGAAGGGTGAAGGGGCATGGGTCGTGTACGACCTGCCCGGAGATCCTCTGTGGGTGAGGATCTTCAGTGTGCCCGCCGGGAGATCTTCTATGGGCGATGGTCTTCAAGGGGTAGGGCTGGGTAAGCCCGCCAGTTGCGGTTCTCCAGATGGCAGGGCGCGGGAAGTATCTGGTTTTTCTCTTCTCCCTTCTCCTTTCTCTCTTCCCTCTACAGCCCTTTTCATGCGAGGGGGGCAGCCATGAAGGTCGTCTTTGTAATTACTGGTCTGGTCGCTGGTGGAGCAGAAAACATGTTGCTCAAAGTGCTGCAGCATGGCCAGCATCTGCAGGGGGCTACGGTTATCACGCTGCGTGCTGGCGGCGATTTGTTGCCCAAGTATCAGGCGGCGGGGATTCATGTTGAAGCGCTGGATATGCATCCAGGGTGGCCGAATCCATTCGCCATTCTTCAGCTGGCCAGACGTTTGCGCGAGCTGAATGCAGACGTGGTGTCGACCTGGATGTACCACGCAGACCTGATTGGCGGGTTGGCGGCGAAGCTGGCGGGCGTGCCGGTTGCCTGGGGTATCCGGAATTCCGGGGTGGATGAGCGCTTGACCAGTCGTGCCACGCGTGGCGTTATCAAGTTGTGCAGCTGGCTTTCCGGCCCCGTGCCGGACGCCATCATCACTTGTTCGGTGCGGGCGCGCGACCTCCATGTCGAGGAAGGATATCGGCCCGAAAAATTCTGCATGATCCAGAACGGATTTGATCTGCAAAAGTTTGCGCCAGATCCTGTCGCACGCGAAACCGTGCGGGCTGAGCTGGGCTTGCCCGAAGATGCCTTGCTGCTGGGTTTGTTTGCGCGCTATTCGCCTCAGAAAAATCATGCTGGATTTCTTGAGGCGGCTGGATTACTGCTGAAAATGCGCCCGGGTGTGAATTTTGTCATGGCTGGCGTTGGCGCAACTGGTGACAATGTCGAATTGCGCGGATTGATTGAGCGGCACGGTCTGACTGGGCGGGTACATT
Organism: Uliginosibacterium flavum; assembly: GCF_040566545.1. Lineage (NCBI taxonomy): Bacteria > Pseudomonadati > Pseudomonadota > Betaproteobacteria > Rhodocyclales > Zoogloeaceae > Uliginosibacterium > Uliginosibacterium flavum. Next base: position 303,252 of record NZ_JBEWZI010000002.1, on the reverse strand, counting down.
GCCTTGGCTTGCGTCACGATATTCCTCGATTGACCGCGGCGCTTGATCTGAGCTGCCTGGCGTCCATTTTCGGCGAGGCTTTCCCGAATGTGCTGGGGGAGGCGTTGGCTTGCGGAGTGCCTTGCGTGGCGACGGATGTGGGCGACTCGGAAGCGATTGTCGGCGATTGCGGGAAGGTCGTTGCGCCAGGCGATGTCCGCGCACTGGCTGAGGCGATGCAAGCAATGTTGTGTTTGTCGGCAGCCGAAAGGCAGATCATGGGTGCACGCGGGCGCGAGCGTATGCTGGAGGGGTTTGAAATCCGGCAGGTGGCAGGCTTGTACGAAGAAATTTTTAAGCACTTGTCGTCTTTACGGCAGGGGTAATCAGGCGGGATTGCGCTATGTGCGGGTTTGCTGGTTTTTTCTCGATGGGTGGGGCACGTGAGGGTTGGTCAGGCGCACTCGCGCGCATGACTGATCGCATCACCCATCGCGGGCCGGATGATTCCGGGCAATGGCTGGATGAAGCGGCGGGTATTGCGCTGGGGCATCGCCGCTTGTCGATTCTGGATTTGTCGGTGGCAGGACATCAGCCGATGCTGTCGCCTTGTGGGCGCTATGTGATTGCCTTCAATGGTGAGGTCTATAACCACCTGAAGCTGCGTGAGGAGCTCGAGGCCTCTGGCGCCGCACCGGCCTGGCGGGGGCATTCCGACACCGAGACGCTGCTGGCCGGGTTCGCATATTTGGGTTTGAAGGCTACGCTGGAGCGCGCCATCGGGATGTTCGCGCTTGCGTTGTGGGATCGCCAGGCTCAGACGCTTTCGCTGGCCCGTGATCGCCTGGGCGAGAAACCTCTGTATTTCGGCTGGCAGGGTGAATACCTGTTGTTCGGCTCGGAACTCAAGGCGCTCAAGGCGCATCCGGCGTTTTGTGCAGGGGTCAATCGTGACGCGATTACCCAGCTGCTGCGTTACAGCTACATTCCTGCACCTCACTCGATCTACAGTGGTATCCAAAAATTGCGGCCGGGCAGTGTGCAGGTGTTTTCTGCTCGCAGCCATGAGGGCGTATCGGAGCTTTACTGGGATCCGCAGGCGATGGTGGCGCGGGGGGTTGTCGAGCCGGATCATCACACCCAAGAAACGGCGGTGGATGAGTTGGAGCGTTTGCTCAAGGATGCGGTGGCGCAGCAGATGGTGGCCGATGTGCCGCTGGGAGCTTTCCTGTCCGGCGGGGTGGATTCCTCGGTGATTGTGGCGCTGATGCAGGCGCAGTCCTCGCGGCCGGTGAAAACCTTCACTATTGGCTTTCACGAAAAGGAGTACAACGAGGCCAACCATGCCAAGGCGGTTGCGCGGCATCTGGGGACGGAGCACACCGAGCTGTATGTGACGCCGCAACAGGCGATGGATGTCATCCCCTTGTTGCCCAGCCTCTATGACGAGCCCTTCTCGGATGCGTCGCAGATCCCGACCTATCTCGTGTCGAAGCTGGCGCGTGAGCATGTGACGGTTTCGCTCTCGGGTGATGCGGGGGACGAGCTGTTTTGCGGCTATACGCGTTACCTGATTGCCAAACGCATGTGGGGAAAACTCTCGCGCATGCCCGGCTTCGTTCGCAAGGCGATGGGTGGGGCGATTCATGGTCTGTCGCCGCGCGCCTGGAATCGGCTATTGGGGCCGCTGGCGCCGGTGATGCCGCGCTCGCTGCGCCACGGCAATATTGGTGACAAGCTGCATAAGGGCGCACGCGTGCTGGGGGCCGATTCGCCCTTGGTACTGTATCAGATGCTGATATCGCATTGGCATTGTCCGGCAGCGCTGGTGATTGGTGGCTCGGAGCCTCCGGTTTGTCTGACAGACGGCAGCATGATTGTCGAGGGCGCCAGCTTTGTCGAGCAGATGATGGCGATGGATCTGACGGCCTATCTGCCGGATGACATCCTGGTGAAGGTGGATCGGGCTGCGATGGGCGTGTCGCTGGAGACGCGTGTGCCGATGCTTGATCACCGGGTGGTCGAATTTGCCTGGCGCCTGCCCATGCACATGAAATTGCGAGGGCATGACACCAAGTGGGCTCTGCGCGAAGTGCTGTATCGGCATGTGCCGCGCGAGCTGATTGAGCGGCCCAAGATGGGCTTCGGTGTGCCGATTGGCGACTGGTTGCGTGGCCCGCTACGTGACTGGGCTGAGGATCTGCTGGATGAGTCCCGCCTGCGTCGCGAAGGCTATCTGCAGCCTGCCCTGATTCGTCTGCGTTGGGCTGAGCATCTCTCTGGCCGGCGTAACTGGCAGTATCCACTGTGGGATGTCCTGATGTTCCAGCAGTGGCTGGCACATCAAGGCGAGGATCTTTGATGCTTGGTGTACGCAAGAAAAAGCTGCTCTTCTTCGTGGCCGAAGACTGGTACTTCTGTTCCCATCGTTTGCCCTTGGGTGTTGCTGCGCGCGAGGCGGATTATGAAGTTACGGTGGTGACCCGGGTGCGTGAGCACGGGGAACAGATCCTGGAGGCGGGCCTGAGGCTGATCCCGATCGAGCTGGAGCGCCGTAGTGCGAATCCTTTGGCCGAGATCCGTTTCTTGTTTCAGCTCTGGAAAATTTACCGGCAGGAACAACCCGACCTTGTGCACCATGTGTCGCTCAAGCCGGTTCTTTACGGAAGTCTGGTGGCCATGCTGGCGGGCGTGCCGCGTGTGGTGAATGCGATGGCAGGGATGGGAATCCTTTTCAGCTCGACTTCGCTTAAGGCCCGCGTGTTGCGCGTGCCGGTGCTGGTGGCATTCCGCGTGCTGCTCGGGGGTGGGCGCAAGCGCATGATCTTGCAGAATCCGGATAACGTTGCAGAGATGGTTGGCGCGCGCATTGTGTCGCTGGAACGGGTGCGCCTGATCAAGGGGGCGGGGGTGAATCTTGCCGAGTACGCGCTGAGGCCCGAGCCTGATGGCGTGCCGCGAATCGTGCTGGTTGCGCGCATGCTGTGGGACAAAGGTGTCGGCGATTTTGTAGCGGCAGCCCGACTGTTGCGTCAGCAAGGGGTGAGCGCCGAATTTCTGCTGGTGGGTGAGCCGGATGACGCGAATCCCGCCACTATTTCTACAGCGCAGCTTCAGAGTTGGCAGGACGATGGCGTTGTTCAATGGTTAGGGCGGCGCAGTGATGTGCCGGCGATTCTGGCTTCCTGTCATATCGCCTGTCTGCCTTCCTATTACGGTGAGGGTGTGCCTAAGTCATTGTTGGAGGCTGCCGCGTGCGGCCGGGCAATTGTAACGACCGATGCGCCGGGGTGCCGTGAGGTTGTTCGTGATGGAGAGAACGGTTTGCTGGTCCCCGTAAAGGACGTCGTTGCATTGGCGGGCGCAATCAAGGTTCTTGTTGAAGACCCCGCCCTGCGTGTCCGTATGGGTGCAGCGGGTCGGCGACTGGCCGAGGCTGAGTTCTCGGTGGAGTCGGTCGCACAACAGACTTTGCAGGTTTACGCGGAGCTGCTTGAGGCATGAGAATTCTGGTGACGGGTGCAAGCGGATTTGTGGGCAAGGTGTTTTGCGCGACAGCCATTGCGCACGGGCATTCTGTTCGGCAAGTGGTGCGTACACAGCCCGCTGACGGTTTGAGTGAATGCTTTGTTGGCGATCTGGCGACGACGCAGGACTGGTCGGCCGCGTTTGCCGGGATTGATGTGGTGGTGCATCTGGCTGCGCGGGTGCATCAGATGCGTGAGGATCGCAAACACGCCGCCGCTGCTTATCATAGTGTAAATGTGGATGCTACCCGGCGTCTGGTTCAACAGGCTGCAGCCGCCGGGGTCCGGCGCTTTGTGTTCATCAGCAGCATCAAGGTTAACGGCGAGTCCTCGGGGGGGCAGGCCTTCATCGAGGAGTCCAGACCCGGCCCGCTGGATTTGTATGGCAGTTCGAAATGGTTGGCTGAGACGGCGCTGCAGGAATTCGCCGAATCGCATGGCATGGAGTGGGTGGTGCTGCGGCCGCCGCTGGTTTATGGCGCGAATGTCGGCGGGAATTTTCGCAAACTGCTACGTCTGGTAGATCATGGCTGGCCTTTGCCGCTTGGGCGGGTACAGGCCCGACGCAGCTACGTGAATGTGTGGAATTTTGCCGAGCTGATCCTGCTGTGCTGCGATCGTCCTGCTGCGGCCAACCAACTGTTTCTGGCCGAGGATCTCACCTTGAGTACGCCCGAGTTGGTGCACCGCATCGCAGTGGCAATGGGCAAGCGGTCGGCATTGTTGCCGTTCCCGCTCTGGATATTGAGGTGCTGCGAAGTGCTACCTGTCCTGGGGCCTGCATTCCGGCGGCTGATTGGCACGCTTGAAGTGAGTTCGAGCAAAGCGCGACGCTTGCTGGGCTGGAACCCTTCCGTGTCTGCGGAGGAGGCATTGCAACGGACGGTTGAGTATTATCTGACGCACCACAAAGGTTGATCGAATGAAGATCTGGCTGTGTTTCGCAAGCATGATTCTGGCGTTTTTGGGGACGCTGCTTTTGCGTCGTTATGCCCTGGCGAAGCAGATCATTGATGTGCCCAATGCGCGCAGTTCGCATACCGTGCCGACGCCACGTGGTGGCGGTGTAGCCATCGTTCTGGCATTTCTGTTGATTCTCACCGGCTGGTTTCTATACGGCGACATGGCCACAGACTTGTTTTGGGCTTTGTTGCCTGGCGGCGCGCTGGTCGCCATTGTTGGCTTCTGGGATGACCATTCATCGTTGTCGGCCAAGCTGCGATTTTCTTTTCATCTGCTCGCAGCGGCTTGGGCGGTTTTTTGTCTGGGCGGATGGCCGAGCCTGGATCTGGGGTTTACGAGCTTTGCGTGGGGATGGTTCGGCGCCGGCGTCGCCGGTCTGGCGCTGGCCTGGGCCATCAATCTGTACAATTTCATGGACGGCATTGACGGCCTTGCTGGGATGCAAGCCGTGTTTGTCGGTGGCGCCGGTGGGGCTCTACTCTGGCTGGCTGGCGCGGATGGCATGCCGCTGTTTTTGCTGGCGGCGGCTTCCACGGGCTTTCTTCTCTTGAACTGGCCGCCAGCGCGTATCTTCATGGGCGATGCGGGCAGTGGTTTTCTGGGCTACAGCTTTGGTGTAATGGCCTTGCATGCGACGGCGTTGGGCACGACAGCGATCTGGCCGTGGACGATTCTGTTAGGCGTCTTTCTGGTCGATGCCACGCTGACACTGGTTCGGCGTGGGCTGCGCGGCATCCGGGTGACCGATGCGCATCGCACGCATGCCTATCAGTGGGCGTCGCGTCGTTTGGGCGCGCACAAACCTGTGACACTATCGGTCTTGCTCATCAATATTTTCCTCTTGCTGCCACTGGCCCTGGCGAGCATGGTTTGGCCGCTGTGGGCACTGTTGTTTGCAGGCCTCAGTCTGGCCGCACTGATCTGGTTGGCCTGGCGCTTCGATGCCGGGCTGCCTGAGTCGGATAAAATCAACGCCTGACAAGGTGATGCTGAAAATGAGTCGAAAATCCCTGCTGGTCTTCCTGTTCGATCTGGGCGTGGCCGCACTGGCGTGGTCAGGCGCATTCTGGCTGCGGTTTAATTTCTCCTGGCCTGACGAGTACGCGCAAACCATTTTTGTCGGTCTGGCGGTGATCCTGCCGGTGCATGCCTTGATGTGCTGGATTGCTGGCCTGTATCGGGGCCTGTGGATTTTTGCCAGTCTGCCGGATATGAAGCGGGTGTTGAAGGCGGTGGCTGGATCGCTGGCAGCGATGGTGGCGTATGCCATGCTGTTCCATCCGCTGCCAGCGGTGCCGCGTTCGCTGATTGTGCTCTATCCTTTGTTGTTGACCGTATTCATGGGCGGCGGCCGGATTGCCTATCGCATGTGGAAAGAACATCGCATGTTTGGCGCGCTGGTGGGCCAGGGTAAGCCGGTGATCGTGATCGGCGCCGGCCGCGCTGCGGCCATGCTGGTGCGGGATATGGAGCGAAGCCCGGACTGGCGCGTGGTGGGCTTGCTGGATGACAGCGCGGGCAAGTGGGGGCGTGAGCTGGGCGGGCATCGCGTTGTCGGCGCGATAGCCTCTTTGCCCGAGATTGCCGGGGACCTGAAAGCGCGCCATGTCATTCTATCGATCCCTTCCGCTTCGGTGGAGTTGCGTCGCCGGGTGGCTGATCTTTGTGCGCAGGCAAATCTGCAGTTGCTGACGGTGCCCGCGCTCGAAGACATCATGTCCGGCAGTATTTCCGTGAATAGCATCCGCAAAGTGGGGATTGAGGATTTGCTGGGTCGCGAGACGGTTTGCATCGATACCGCGAATGTGATTGGCTTGTTGTCGGACAAGACGGTATTGATCACAGGGGCCGGCGGATCCATCGGCTCCGAGCTGTGCCGACAGATCGCCCACTTTGCGCCTGCACGCTTGATCTTGCTGGAGCAGAGCGAATTTGCCCTCTATACGATTGACCAGTGGTTTGCGCAGTATCAGCCTGTGCTTGAAGTCGTTACGCTGGCCGCTGACGTGAAGGACGCCACGCGTCTGGATGAGATTTTCGAGACCTATGCTCCGCAGGTAGTTTTCCATGCTGCTGCCTACAAGCATGTGCCTTTGATGGAGGTGCGCAATGCCTGGCAGGCCGTGCGCAATAACGTGCTGGGCACTTTGACGGTGGCACGCTGTGCGCAGAAGCATCAGGCGCAGCGCTTCGTGCTGATTTCGACCGACAAGGCAGTGAATCCGACCAATGTCATGGGCGCGACCAAACGCCTCTCCGAGATGTTGTGTCAGGCCTTGTATGCTGCGCAGCCCACGACACTTTTCGAAACCGTGCGCTTTGGTAATGTGCTTGGCAGTAATGGCAGTGTCATCCCGAAGTTCGAGGAGCAGATTGCCTGTGGCGGTCCGATCACGGTGACTCACCCGGAAATCACCCGTTACTTCATGTCGATTCCGGAGGCCGCGCTGCTGGTTTTGCAGGCTGGCGCGATGGGCGAGGGCGGCGAGATCTTCGTGCTCGACATGGGCGAGCCGGTGAAAATCGTCGATCTGGCGCGCAACATGATCCGCCTTTCAGGTTTTACTGAAGACGAGATTCGCATCGAATTTACGGGCTTGCGGCCTGGCGAAAAGCTCTACGAAGAGTTACTGGCCGATGCTGAACGAACGCGTGCAACGCCGCATCCCAAGTTGCGAATTGCGTGCTCCCGACCTGTGGCCGTCGATCTCATCAACGAAGTGGAGGCCTGGCTGGATCAGGGCGCCAGCCCTGCCGATGAGCAAGTGCGCGCGGGCTTACGGCGTTGGGTGCCTGAATACGAGCCGATGCAGCAAGCCACGCCTGCCAGCCTGGCAGCGGGTGGCTTCCTGCGCTCGGTGCAATGACCCGTTTCCGCTATGTGATCGGCGATGTGCAGGGCTGCGCCGAGCCGCTGCAGGCATTGCTGGCACAGTGCGATTTTGATCCTATCCAAGATCAGCTCTGGCTGGCGGGTGATCTGATCAATCGTGGGCCGGGCAACGCAGCCGTGTTGCGTTATTTGCGCAGCCTCGGCGAGCGAGCCACCTGTGTGCTCGGCAATCATGACTTTTTCTTTCTGGCCGTGGTGGCTGGTGCGGTCGAGCAAGGCGCGGACGACACGTTGCAGGATCTGCTTGACGCACCGGACTGTGAGGAACTGGTCGACTGGTTGCGCCATCTCCCTTTGTTCCACGTCGAAGACAGCTTCGCCATGGTGCATGCGGGCCTGCTGCCGCAGTGGAGCATCGCGCAGGCGCAGTCATTGGCGCACGAGGTGGAAGTTGCCTTGCAAAGCTGTGACTGGCAAGCCTTTTTGCGCGGTCTGTGGGGCAGCAAACCGAAAAACTGGAGCGACGATCTGCAAGGGCCGGACCGCTTGCGCATCATCGTCAATACCTTGTGCCGCCTGCGTTTCCTGCGCCTCGACGGAAGTATCGATCTCAAGCCCAAGGGGCGACCGGAAGAAACGCCGACCCATGTGCCGTGGTACGAAGCAGCCGATGCACGCTGGCGCAGCCATACGATTCTGCATGGGCATTGGTCGGCGCTGGGCTTTCGTGAGACCGGGCAAGTGATTGCCCTGGATTCCGGCTGCGTGTGGGGCGGCGCGCTGACTGCGTGGCGTCTGGAAGACGGGCAGGTTTTCCAGCAGGCCTGCGCTTGTGCTGAGTCCTCGGGCAAGCGGGATTGAGCTGGGGACTCTCGGGACTCGGAATTAGGGGGACATGCTTGTAGAGCCTTTCCCGGTAAGCGTCTCCGGGCAGGCGTGCTGAAGAGGCTTGATCAGTGCGGCTCTCGAGGTGCGGCATCGTTGGTTTTGTAGGAGCGGCTTCAGCCGCGAAGTCTTTTGCGGCTGAAGCCGCTCCTACAATTCTCAGCACTCAGCACTGAATTTAATACAGCTTCGCTTCCCCCGGCGGGCGGGTCTTGAAGCGTTTGTGTACCCAGTAATACTGTTCCGGGTGTTTGCGGACTTCGGCTTCGATGAAGGCGTTCATGCGTGCGGTGTCGGCGACCGGGTCTTCACTCGGGAAGTCCTGCCAGACATCGCCGAATTCACAGACGTAGCCCTTCGCATCCGGTTTGGCGAGGATGATCAGCGGGATCACGACGGCGTTCGCCAGACGCGCGATACGTGGCAGGCCGGGCACAGTGGCTGCCTGCACGCCGAAGAAGGGCACGAAGATCGAGTCGCGCGGACCGAAGTCCATATCCGGCAGGTAGTACAGCGGGCGGCCGGTTTTTAGGGCCTTCACTGCACCACGGATGCCGTCCTGACGCGACAGCAGCTGCTGATTTCCGAAGCGTGTGCGCCCGTGCAGGAGCATTTTTTCCAGTAGCTTGTTGTTCTGCGCCGAGAATACGCTGACGACGTCAATCTCCAAGCCTAGGCGATTGCCGGCGTCCAGATTGGTGAAGTGCGGGGTCAGCAAGATGATCGCGCGACCTTCGCGCTGCAGTGCTTGGAGTTTCTCCAGTCCGCGCAGCTCGACCAGACGCCGGATGCGCGCTTCGGAGGCCCACCAGACGATGCCGCGTTCCAGAAATGAACGGGTGACAGCTACTACATTGCGGAGCGCCAGCTTGCGGCGCTCGCTTGCTGTAAGTTCGGGAAAGCACAGGCGCAGGTTGGTCAGCACGACGCGGCGACGCGGCACGACCAGCACATACAGCAGGTGGCCGAGAAGCCAGCCACAGGCGGCTTGAACCGGTAGTGGCAGCCAGTGCAGCAACCACAGAAAAGCGAGAAAGATGCGTGTCATTCAGCGTCAGGAGCAAGGGGTGAGGGGGAAGCATCGGCCGAAGGAGGCGGCGGCGCACCGGCCGGGGTTTTGTAGCGGTTATAGCCCCACAGGTATTGCGTCGGGCATTTGCGGATCACGTCTTCGACAGCGTGATTGATGGCATGCACGCGTTCTTCCAGGCTGCCTTCGATTGGTGTTTGTGGTGCGAAGATATGCAGGCGCCAGCCCTTGCCGACGATGCGTTCGCCCCAGAACAGCAGCACGCGGGTGTTCTTCACCTCGGACAGGCGTGCGGCCAATGTCATGGTGTAGGCAGGTTTGCCGAAGAAGGGGGCCCATACGCCTTCACCCTTGCCCGGCGCCTGATCGGGCAGCAGGCCGGTGGAGACGCCTTGGCGCAAACCTTTGATGATGTGTCGCACTCCGGCCAGATCCGCCGTGGCCAGGGTGAGTTGACCACGCGCGCGCCCGGCGCGCAGGATCTGTTCAATGCCGCTTTGTTTGGGCGGGCGATACAGCACGGTCATCGGCAGGTGTGTGCCGAAGTACTGCGAGGCGATTTCGAAGCAGCCCATGTGCGGGGTCAGGGCGATGATCGTGCTGCCCTCTGTGTGCGCAGATTCGACAAGATCCCAGCCGACTACTTCGACGATGTGCTGCAGGACTTCGTCGAGTGGGCGCAGCCACACGAAGGGCAACTCCAGCATCATGCGGCCGGTTTCACTGGCGTTGGCGTGCAGTTCTGTACGCGTCGGGTTGCGTCCCAGACCGCGCGCCATGTTCTCCTGCAGGCGGCGACGGTAGCTGCCCGACAACGCGTAGGTTGCCAGTCCGGCCCAGCCGCCCAGGCGATGCAGCGCAGGCAGCGAGAAGCGGCCGAACAGGCGGAACAGGGGTGGAAGCAGGCGGTTGAGTGACACGTTTGGCTGCATGGGCAGGGGGAAAAGGGCTTGCATTATAGGGCGAGGCGGGGGCTATAATCGCGCACCGCCGAGTTAAGACAACTTGCAGGGCGGTTGTGCAGCGCAAGCCGCACACACAAATTCTGCTAAAGCGTCGACCACTCGAAACCCCGGAGTCGGCCGCGCCGACGATCATCCGGGGTTTTTGCTTTTGTGGAGTGCCTTATGGCCAATGATTTTCTTTTTACCTCCGAGTCCGTCTCGGAAGGGCATCCGGACAAGGTTTCCGACCAGATTTCCGATGCGATTCTGGACGCGATTTTCGAGCAGGATCCGCGTTCGCGCGTGGCGGCCGAAACCCTCTGCAACACCGGCCTGGTCGTGCTGGCCGGTGAAATCACCACCAACGCCCACGTCGATTACATTCAGGTCGCCCGCGATACGCTCAAGCGCATCGGCTACGACAACACCGAATACGGCATCGACTACAAGGGTTGCGCAGTCATGGTCTGCTATGACAAGCAGTCCAACGACATCGCTCAGGGCGTCGATCACGCCTCTGACGATCACCTGAATATCGGCGCCGGCGATCAGGGCCTGATGTTTGGCTACGCCTGCGATGAAACCCCCGAGCTGATGCCCGCCCCGATTTATTACGCACACCGCCTGATGCAGCGTCAGAGCGAGCTGCGCAAGGACGGCCGTCTGCCCTGGTTGCGCCCGGATGCGAAGAGTCAGGTAACTTTCCGTTACGTGGATGGCAAGCCGGTCGAGATTGACACCGTGGTGATCTCCACCCAGCACAGCCCGGATCAGAGCGAATCGCCGACCAAGATGAAAGCCAGCTTCACCGAAGCCATCATCGAAGACATCATCAAGGCGGTGATTCCGGCGGATCTGCTGAAGAAAACCAAGTATCTGGTCAATCCGACAGGGCGTTTCGTGATTGGCGGCCCGCAAGGCGATTGTGGCCTGACCGGCCGCAAGATCATTGTCGACACCTATGGCGGCGCCTGCCCGCATGGCGGCGGCGCGTTCTCCGGCAAAGACCCGACAAAGGTCGACCGTTCGGCCGCCTATGCCGCCCGCTATGTGGCGAAGAACATCGTCGCTGCCGGTCTGGCGCGCGAGTGTCAGGTGCAGGTGGCTTACGCCATCGGCGTGGCAAAGCCGATGAACGTGACCGTGTTCACCAACGGTACCGGCGTGATCTCGGATGAGCGCCTGTCGGCACTGGTCGACGAGCATTTCGACCTGCGTCCGAAAGGCATCATCCAGATGCTCGACCTGCTGCGCCCGATCTACCAGAAGACTGCTGCATATGGCCACTTTGGCCGTGCCGAGCCAGAATTCACCTGGGAGGCTACGGATAAAGCGGCTGCACTGCGCGCGTCCGCCGGACTTTGAGTCTGAGACAGCCTGGCGTCTGCCAGGCTTGATCCAGGATTGCCAAAAAGGCTGCCGCGCGCAGCCTTTTCTTTGTCTGTGGAAAGCCTCACTGCGCCTTGGTTTACAGCCGTCTCGCCGTAAAGCATGATGACTCCTATTTTGCTTCGCCACGCTTCAGAAATGGGCTGGCAACTGCGGTTTTCAGTACTTGGCGAATAGGGCTGGTGCGTATTCAGAAATGCGCCGGAGTGCCGTTTACAAGCTCTGATCTGCGCTTTTTCCCATCACTCAGGGCCGCCCTCGTGACGCACGACAGTTCGCAAGCTGAACCCCTGTTTCTGTTTGCAGAAGAAGCTCAGGAGCTCCATGAGCTTGTTCCGGAGGCTTTGCGTTGGCGTTGCCTGATCGTCGACGACGACGAAGGCGTGCATCAGTCCATGGTGTTTGCCATGAACAATCTGGTGGTGGAAGGTGGTCTGATCGAGTGGCTGCATGCGTATTCGGCCCGCGAGGCGTATGCCTTGCTGCAGCGCGAGAAGGATGTGGCCCTGATCGTGCTGGACGTGGTGATGGAGCATGAGCAGGCCGGCCTTGATCTGGTCAAGTCGATTCGCACTGAATTGAAGCTGATCGATACCCGCATCATCCTGCATACCGGCCAGCCCGGTTTTGCACCCGAGATCACGGCGATCCGCGATTACGATATCAACGATTACCGGACCAAATCCGAGCTCACCCGCAATCACATTTTTACCTGCTTGGCTTCGGCAATCCGTACCTATCGGCAGATACGCAGTATCGAAGCCAGTCGGCAGCAACTACGCCGCATCATTCAGGGCGGTAGCGCCTTGATGAGCCTGGAGGATGACGAAGCGTTCGCGCGCGGGGTGCTTGAGCAATTCGCGGCAATGCTGCAGGTGGCGTGCGCGGGCTTGGCGCTGCTGCGGCAGGCCGGTGACGTCTGGGCTGACGTGCGCGTATTGTGTGCCACCGGCGCGCGCAGCGCAGCGCAGGGGCTTCCGCTGTCCAGCCTGCTGGATGCCGACCTGACTGGCGCCTGTTTGCGCAGCCTGGAAAATCAGCGAGCCGAATGGTGCGCGCAAGGGGTCGCCTTGAGCATCCCGGCGCGCGATGGCTGTGTGCTGAGCCTGTATCTCGACGCGTCTGCGCTGGTGCGCCGTCAGGTGGATGACAGCGTGCTGGAAACCTTTGCGGCGCAATTTGCGGCTTGTCTGGACAACCGCTCTTTGCTGGCGCGCCTGCACCATGATGCCTTCTATGACCGTTTGCTGGGCCTGCCGAATCGCCGCTGCCTGAGCGAGTTGCTGGATGCGCGCTGTGCCGCAGGTACGCAGGGCGGCTGGGTGTTGGCCTTGATTGATATTGACCGTTTTGGCGAGATCAATGAGGCCTTGGGCCAGACTTTTGGTGACGCCTTGTTGCGGGCGCTGGGTGAGCGTTTGCGTGCGGGCGTGCCGGCTGAGGCGATGCTGGCACGCTTGTCGGCGGATATTTTTGCGGTGCTCGGCCCGCAGGATTGCGTGCTGCCGGAGACTTTACTGCCGATGTTTGCGACGCCGCTTTCGGTGCTGGGTGAGGAGAGCATGGTGTCGGTCACTATGGGCCTGACGCGCCTTGTGGATGTGGAGGCCAGTGGCGGCGCCGCCGCGCTGGAGGCCGGGTTTCAGGCCTTGCGCACGGCCAAGTCTACGCAGCGTGGGCAGTTGGCCTGGTATACGCCGGAGATTTCACGTCAGACCCATGATCGTGTGACGCTGCTGACCGGTTTGCGAACGGCCATGCGCGCCGAGGGTTTGTTTGTGGTGTATCAGCCGCAGATCGCATTGAGTGACCGTCGTCTGATCGGGCTGGAGGCGCTGGTGCGCTGGCGCACCGAGAGTGGTGAAATGATCGGCCCGGATCGCTTCATCCCCGTCGCGGAGCAGTCCGGGCTGATTCGCGAAATTGGTTTTTTCGTGCTGCGGCGGGCTTGCAGCGTCCTGGCGCTCTTGCATGGCGAAGGCTGCCAAGGTTTGCGCATGGCAGTCAATGTGTCGGCGATCCAGTTCCGCCATCCGGCGTTTCTGGCCGAACTGCGCCAGATCATCGGTGACTCGGGGATTGACCCGTGTTGTCTGGAGCTTGAGATCACCGAATCGATTGCCATGGAAGATGCCGTGTATGTCCGGGAAACGCTGGACGCCTTGCACGGTATGGGGATTCAGCTGGCGGTGGATGACTTTGGCACCGGCTACTCTTCGCTGGCGCAACTCAAGGGCATGGCGGTCGACCGCCTCAAGATCGACAAGGCCTTTGTCTGCGATCTGGACGAAGCCGGGGCTGATGCCAGCATCGCCGGGGTGGTAATCCAGTTGGGTCAGCGCCTGGGTAAAGAGGTCATTGCCGAAGGCGTGGAAACTGAGGCGCAGGCGGATTTGCTCAAGCGCATGGGCTGTCCCGAAGCGCAGGGTTATCTGTTCGGCCGACCGATGCCGCTGGATGATCTGCGTGCGTGGATCAGGCGATCGAGGGCTGGCTGAAAAGCCTCTACCCGCTTGACTCTTCAGCATGCATGCCCGCAGATGGCCGTGGCATGCACCTCTTCAGCATCCTGTTCTCGCTTAGCTTGGCGCTCCGGGCGGAGCCCCGGGAGCAACCCGAGGCAGGTCGAGGATGAAGCGGCTGCCTTGACCGGGCGTGCTGTGTACTTCAATGCTGACGGACATCTCTTCGTTGGTGTCCGAGAGGGCGTGCGTGCGTTCCTGGATGCGCTCTTCCAGCTGTTCGTTGGCATCGCGGAGGGCTTGTTCGCGTGAGCGCATCACGTCGAACATCTGGTGCAGACCGTCCAGGAGTTGAGAGTATTCGCATACGTGGCTCCTGGGCCAGGTGAAATCGAAGCCTTGCTGGGCAGGCGCGACAGATCCAGCCCGAGCAGATCGGTGCGCCGCAGGCTGCTGTAGCCGTGCAGGCTGACATGCGTACACGTCGTTCGGCGTCGCCAGATAGACAGCCTGAAACACGTTGTTGGAGGTCATCAGCCAGTCCAGAACCTCCTGTGGTTTCAGGCGCGAGAGGTTTTGTGTGCGCAACTCTTTAGCGTCAAAGCGCTGCGAAGCGAGCGGCCCTTGCAGATACAGGCTGGTTTGCAGTGCCAGCGTGCGGGCCAGGGCAGTATTCGCGGCGACCGCCTCTTGTTCCAGACGCGGCATCAACCAGATCCGGATCGCTACGCCACCCAGCAGGGCTGGCAGCAGACCCAGCAACAAGGCTGTCAGTGTCAGGATACGATGCTAGGAAAGCATGACCTGATCCGGATCAGTGCTGTGCTTCGAACCGTGCGTTGCGAACGACTGTCATGAACTGCGGGCGGCTGGCGTCGCCAAAGGCATCAAACACCACTTGCCCTTGCAAGGCCTGGAAAGTCTTGCGGCGCAGGAGTTCGGCTTTGATTTCCTTGCGCTGATCGGTACGGCTCAGCACGTCCAGCGCCACATTGGCGGCATCGAAACCGGCCACACTGGCATAGCCCGGCTCTTGACCGAAACGCTTGAGGTAGGCCTCGCGAAATTTGAGGTAGTTGGCCGAGGCGTCGTTGCGGTCGAAATACTGTTCGACCAGCATGCCCTCGGCGTGCACGCCACCCAGCTCGATCAGGCGTTCGGTTGCAGCCCAGCCTGCGCCGGCGATCTGCACCGTGTTGTTTTGCTGGCGGATCTTTTGCGCCAGCATGCCCGCATCCACCGTGTTGCACACCAGTGAGATGACGTCTGGCCGGCTTTTGAGCAGTTGCTGCGCCAGCGCGCCGTAATCCGGACTCTGGCGCGAATCGAACTCCACAGCGGCAACGATTTTGCCGCCCGCCTGTTCGAACGCGAGGCGGTAATCTTCCAGCCAGCTCAGGGTGTAATCACGATTGGCCAGATCCACCAGCACTGCCGCATGCGACAGATTATTTGTATTGCGTTGGAAGTCGGCCATGCTGCGACCATAAACGCTGGTGCTGGAGACGACACGGAAAAAATTATCGTCCTTGCCCGACAGGCGCGTGGTTGTCACCGTGCCGCCGATTATGACCAGACCGGCAGCCTGTGCTTCGGGCAGCGCTGCAACGGCAACCGAGCTGGTCATCGGGCCAACGATCAGACTGACGCCCTCGGCGGCCAGCGCCCGCACGGCATCGCGTGCTCCGGCGTCGTCCTGGCGATCATCGCGCACCAGTAAATTAACCTGCCGCCCCTTGATACCGCCTGCCTGATTGCGCCATTCCACGGCCAGTTGTGCGCCGTTGCGCCCGGCCGTGCCGAGATCGGCAAAGCGCCCCGATACCCCGCCGATGAAACCCAGCTTGATCGGCTCCGACTGGACGCAGGCTGCCAGCAGCGCCAGGGTCGGTACTAGACAGCAAGCATGAAAACGCATGGCGGAATCCCCGGGTTTGGCCGTAAGCCGAATGGGTGCGGCAGTACTGATATCGGCAGCTGGGCTTCGCGTCTTGAGGTGGATTGCTGTGTTGTTCCTGACCGAAGCATGCCTTGAAAGCCGCTCTGCGCTTGGGTCTTCGGCATGGCATGTTGAAGGTGGCCGTTGCACGCGGCTCTTCAGAGGGCTCTGTTAGCATGTGTTTCAGGGCTGGCTTCGGCGGAATTTGTCGCTATAATCCAAAACTTCCGAG
The DNA here is from genome assembly GCF_040566545.1 of Uliginosibacterium flavum. Lineage (NCBI taxonomy): Bacteria > Pseudomonadati > Pseudomonadota > Betaproteobacteria > Rhodocyclales > Zoogloeaceae > Uliginosibacterium > Uliginosibacterium flavum. The sequence goes on along the minus strand of NZ_JBEWZI010000002.1, from coordinate 287,069 downwards.
GAGCGCTGCGAGGTCATCACGATCCCAGGCTCGGAACCCGCAGCTGTTCTGCGGCGGGTCAAGATTCAACCGCGCTCACCAGTTCAACCGTGCCGGGCACGGGGTAGACGGTGAGCCGCATCCAGCCTCATTTCTCCCGTTCCGGCCACTTGTTCAAGGAGAACACCGTGGCTAACACCTTTACCGATTACGTTATTTCCAGCGATCCCAAATTGGCCGATGCCGCTTGGGGCCGCAAGGAAATTCTCATTGCCGAAACCGAAATGCCGGGCCTGATGGCCATTCGCGAAGAATTCGCGAAAGTCCAGTCGCTCAAGGGCGCGCGCATCACCGGTTCGCTGCACATGACCATCCAGACTGCCGTGCTGATCGAGACGCTGACCGCGCTCGGCGCCGAAGTCCGCTGGGCCTCGTGCAACATCTTCTCGACCCAGGATCACGCCGCTGCTGCCATCGCCGCTGCCGGCATTCCGGTCTTCGCCGTCAAGGGCGAAACCCTCACCGAATATTGGGATTACACCCACCGCATCTTCGAATGGGCGGATGGCGGTTATTCCAACATGATTCTGGATGATGGCGGCGACGCCACGCTGCTGCTGCATCTGGGCGCCAAGGCCGAGAAAGATCTGTCGGTCATCAGCAAGCCGGGCTCGGAAGAGGAAACCATCCTGTTCGCCTCGATCAAGGCCAAGCTGGCGATCGATCCGACCTGGTATTCCGTGCGTCTGGCCGCCATCAAGGGCGTGACCGAAGAAACCACCACCGGCGTGCACCGCCTGTATCAGATGCACGCCCGCGGCGACCTGAAGTTCCCGGCGATCAACGTCAATGACTCGGTCACCAAGAGCAAGTTCGACAATCTGTATGGCTGCCGCGAATCACTGGTGGACGGCATCAAGCGCGCCACCGACGTGATGATCGCCGGTAAGGTCGCCCTGATTGTTGGTTACGGCGACGTGGGCAAGGGCTGCGCCCAGGCCATGCGCGCCCTGTCGGCACAGGTCTGGGTCACCGAAATCGACCCGATCTGCGCGCTGCAAGCAGCCATGGAAGGCTACCGCGTCGTAACCATGGAATATGCGGCTGAAAAAGCCGACATCTTCGTGACGACCACCGGCAATTTCCACGTGATCACGCACGACAACATGAAGGCGATGAAGAACAACGCCATCGTCTGCAACATCGGTCACTTCGACAACGAAATCGATGTCGCGTCGCTGGAGCAGTACCAGTGGGAAGAGATCAAGCCGCAAGTCGATCACGTCATCTTCCCTGACGGCAAGCGCATCATCTTGCTGGCCAAGGGCCGTCTGGTGAATCTGGGCTGCGGTACGGGCCATCCGAGCTACGTGATGTCTTCATCATTTGCCAACCAGACCATTGCGCAGATCGAATTGTTCACGCGTACCGCCGAGTATCCGGTGGGCGTCTATACCTTGCCCAAGCATCTGGATGAGAAGGTCGCGCGTCTGCAGTTGAAGACGCTCAACGCCCAACTCAGCGAGCTGCGTCCGGATCAGGCCGCCTACATCGGCGTGCCGGTTGAAGGCCCGTACAAGGCCGATCACTACCGTTATTGATGCCGTGCCTGCACTGCCACTCTGTGCGAGTGGCAGTGCAGTTTCTGGAGTTTTGAATGATGAGCAGCAAACCGCATTTCAGCATCGAGTTCTATCCGCCCGCGACGCCTGATGGCATCGAAAAGCTGCGTGGCGTGCGTGATCAACTCGCCGCCCTCAACCCCGAATTTTTTTCCGTCACCTACGGCGCAGGCGGCTCGACGCGTGACCGCACCCTGCAGATCGTGCGCGAGATCCGCGAAGCCGGGCTGGACGCCGCGCCGCACCTGTCCTGTATCGGAGCCACACAAGCCAGCATCCGCGAGCATCTGGCCGAATTCCGCGAGATCGGCGTCAAGCGCGTCGTCGCCTTGCGCGGCGACCTGCCCTCCGGCATGGCCGATCCGGGCGAGTTCCGCTATGCCAACGAACTGGTTGAATTCATCCGCAAGGATTCCGGCGACGAATTTTTCCTCGAAGTGGCAGGCTATCCTGAAGTGCACCCGCAGGCGCGCAGTTTCGAGGCGGACTTCAAGGCCTTCATCACCAAGGCGCGCGCTGGCGCCAACTCGGCGATGACCCAGTATTTCTACAATGCGGATGCCTACTTTCATTTCGTCGACTGTGTGCGCCGCGAGGGTATCGATATTCCCATCGTGCCGGGCATCATGCCGATCGCCAGCTTCACCAAGCTCGCCCGCTTCTCCGAGAGCTGTGGCGCCGAGATCCCGCAATGGATGCGGCGCAAGTTCGAAGGCTTCGGTGATGATGCCGAAAGCGTGCGCGCTTTCGGTCTGGATGTGGTGACGGCCCTGTGTGAACGCCTGATTGCCGGTGGAGTTCCGAGCCTGCATTTCTACTCACTCAACCAGGCCGGTTTGACCAGCGAGCTGTGTCGTCGATTGGGTCTGGTGAATCAGGCCTGAATGTGTTTTCTTGCTTGACACAGCCTTGGTCTGTTGGCTAGAATGCGTCCCTTCGCTTCTGGAGGGTCGTTAGCTCAGCTGGTAGAGCAGCGGACTTTTAATCCGTTGGTCGCAGGTTCGAATCCCGCACGGCCTACCACTGGATTGTGAAGCGTTAAAGATTTTGGGGGTATAGCTCAGTTGGTAGAGCAGTTGACTCTTAATCAATTGGTCGTAGGTTCGAATCCTACTGCCCCTACCAAAATATGTAGAAAGCCCAGTCTTCGGACTGGGCTTTTTGCATTACAGGCCTCGCTCATGTTTCTCGGCGCGGGCACTCTCCGGCACAGGCAGGTCGAGCGCGTGCATCAGGCGTGCGATCAGTTCCTCCGGGCTTTGGGCGATGACTTCGACGGGCACCTCATGGCGTTCTGTCAGGCGTTCGAAGCTTTCAAAGCCATATGACGCGATCAAAGGGTGCATGCCGGCGGCAATTGCCGAGCTGTAGTCTTTGGATTCATCTCCACACACAAAGGCGCGGGCCGGATTGATGCCGAAGCGCTCGCGCGCAGCCTTGAACGCATCGGTCTTGCTTTGTCCCAGCTGGACATGCGCCCAGTGATCCAGTTCGCGCAGATCGATGTCATGGCGGGCAAGCAGGGCTGACAGGGTTGTTTCCGGTGAGTTCGTGATATTGCGGGTTACCAGCCCGACGCGCACATCGCTGCGGGCGATCAGCGCCTTGAGCAATTCCGCCATGCCAGGAAAGAGACTGGCCTCGGTACGGTAGATCCGGGTCATGGTGGCAATCAGTTTCTTGCGCCGCTGTTTGCCGATCTGCTGTTTCAGATTCAGCGGAAATTCCTTGAGCCCGCCCAGATACTTGAAAATGTTGTGGCGTTTCTGGAAGCGCTCCAGATCGCCCAGATCCATGTTGTGTTCCGCGAACGCCCGGCCGATGGCCTTGAAAGCGTCGATGGTCGTGCCGTCTGCATCGAACAGCACCAACCGGTCGTGGCTGGGATAGGGAGATCGAGTCTTATTGGAATTCATTGCGGAGTCGAAATCAGTTGAATGTGCCTTGAGCTAATACGATATTCCTGTGACAGGAATGTTGCACTGACTGTGTTCGCGAATTCGATGCGTTGTTTCATCCTGCGCCGGAGATTGCGCCTAAGCCCATACGCCGCAAGCTTGGGCGGGAGGCTGGCCGACGGTCAAGCTTGCGGCGCATGGCGTGGCTGCCCGAAGTGGCGTATTTCAGGCGCGCTCGGCACGACTGTCGGGAAGGCCTTGCCCGCGCTGGGCGGACAAGGAAAAATCAGCGAAGTTTGTCCGGATGTGCCAAAAATTAATGTGTCGGCTGAGTGTGCTTGCTTTCGATGCATCCATAGGCGGGCGCCCCGCCTGATTGTCAGGAGCCAAACATGAATAAAATCCAGATCGTAACGAGTTGCGCCTTGCTGGCCTTGACCCTGGCGGGCTGCGGCACGACGCCGAGTATCGGCAGCAGCGGTGCCCGTACCGTGGCCAGTGGTTCGGCCGGGGGCGCAAACAGCTCCGGGGTGAATGATCAGCTGGAGCGCTGCAACGAATCCATGGGTACGATTACCGTGGTTGAGGATCAGAACGCCGGCTGGTACCACAGCCTGCGCAGTCAGAACCTGCAGTCCACCGTGCCGGTGATCCGCATGCTGATCCAGCAGTCCAATTGCTTTGTGGTCGTCGAGCGTGGTCAGGCCATGCGCAATATGCGTCAAGAGCGTGCGCTGGAGGACTCTGGCGAGATGCGTGCCGGCAGCAATTTCGGCAAGGGCCAGATGGTAGCGGCCGATTACACCCTGACGCCCTCGGTGACCTTCAGCCAGAAGGGCACAGGCGGACTTGGTGGTCTGGTCGGCGGGCGCTACGGTGGTCTTGCAGCAGGGGTCCTCGGTTCGATGAAATTCAATGATGCCTCCACCATGCTGCTGATGACGGATAACCGTTCGGGCGTGCAGTTGGGGGCCGCGGAGGGTAGTTCGCGCAATATCGATTTTGGAGGTTTTGCGGGGGCATTCCCCGGCTTCATGCTCGGCGTGGGCGGCTACAGCAATACTCCGGAAGGCAAGTTGGTCGTCGCAGCTTTCTTCGATGCCTATAACCAGATGGTTCGCTCGGTCAGGAACTATCAGGCGCAGACGGTGCGTGGCGGTCTGGGTACGGGCGGGCGCTTGGGCGTACAGGGCGGCACGACTCCAGCCTCGCAGGAGATTGATCCGGCGCCGACGACACGCCGGCGCAAATAGGATCGACCATCTCATCCGTCAGCGGCCCTGCGGGGCCGTTTTTGCTGCTGTAAATCAGTCAATCGTCAGGAACTGTAGATAGAATTCGCCGATTCAATCAGGAGCAGCACAATGGATCAGCACAACGAAAACTTGCAGGACGCCCAGCGCGCCATGGCCGAGGCAGATTGCCTGGTCGACAACGCCCGGGTGGAGGCCGCACTCGATGCGCTGGCGCTGACGATCAGTGCCCGGCTGGCCGACAGCAATCCGCTGGTCTTCGTGGTGATGAACGGCGGCCTCGTCGTTGCCGGGCGTCTGTTACCCAAACTGAATTTCCCGTTGGAGGTATCCTACCTGCATGCCTCGCGCTATGGTCATGCCTTGAACGGCAACCTGCTCGACTGGCGCGTGCGCCCCACGCAGGATCTGCGCGGCCGCACGGTGCTGGTGCTGGATGACATCCTCGACGAAGGCTTCACCTTGCAAGCCATCCTTGAATACCTCAAGGCCGAAGGCGCGGCCGAAGTGCTCTCTGCGGTGCTCGTGCATAAGGACCATCCTCGTAAAGCTGTGCCCGGCATGCGTGCCGATTTCACCGGACTGGATGTAGCCGACCGTTTTCTCTTTGGTTGCGGCATGGATTACAAGGGCTATTGGCGCAACGCGCCCGGCATCTACGCGCTTAAGGGCCATTAGCCCCGGTGTTGAGCAATGAGTGCTGAGGACTGAGTAAAACCTGCGCCGGCTTTTGCCGGCGTTTGTTTTTTCCGAGCTGGGATTTGCCTGTCGGGGTAGGCCGCTTCAAAAGCCGCGCGGGGCGGACCTGTGCGGGCAGGCATGCTGGAGAAGTCCGTCGGGGGCGGCTCTTCAGGCAGGTGCTGCAATCGACCTGTTGTGGCGGCTTTGTCGGCATCTTAAGCCAGAAGCGCTACTTTTCCGCGCGGCCGAAGGCTGTTGCCTTGCGATGATGCAGGGTGAACCAGAAATGACAAATACGACAATGCGCGTATTCAAAAGGCGTAATGCCCATTTCCCTGAGTTGATTCAGAGGTGCTACGCCAGAAAACTGGAAATAGTGCAAAAAACCTTAAAACCGTTCGCCCCCTGCTGCGGGTAATTCATCGCTTGAAAACGCGTAAAAACCGGAAATAAGTCACACTTTTTGGCGTTTTGTACAGGCAAGCACTGATTGAATTACTTGGAGACGGATAGATGAAAAGATTGAGCTTGAACGGCATGACTTTGGGCATGCTGTTATGTGCGGGCCTTCTGGCTGCGTGTGGCGGTGGTGGCAGTGGCGGCGGTAGTGATGGTGGTGGTTCATCATCGGGCAGTCCGGCGAGCTCCTCGTCTTCCAGTTCTGGCGGCGCGGCTACGTCTTCGTCATCCAGCAGTTCGTCGGGCGCCGGCAACGCCAGTTCTTCATCAAGCTCTGGCGCCGGTACCTCTTCAGGGCAGGGCAGTTCTTCCTCCAGCTCCAGCAGTTCATCGTCAAGCTCGAGCAGCTCGTCCGGCTCCAGTAGCTCTTCATCAAGTTCCTCCAGCAGTTCTTCATCCAGTTCGTCCAGCTCCTCGTCCAGCGGTGGTATTACTGCCGCGCTCGGCATCACTGCCGGCAATCCGTTTGCCGGCGCCGGCATGTACGTCAATCCGGATTATGCGAAGTACGTTGCGCAATCGCAGGCGCTGGTGGCTTCGGGCTCGACAGAAGCTACGCGCGTCAACGCAATGAAATCCTTCCCGACCGGCGTGTGGATCGATCGCATGGACGCGATTGATGGTGGGGTCTTGAACAATGGCCGCCTGAGCGTTGAAGGTCATCTGATCGAAGCACTGGCACAGCAAAAAGCTCGCGGTGGTGCGATGACCATCACTTTTGTCGTGTATGACCTGCCGGATCGCGATTGCGCAGCCGCAGCCTCCAACGGCGAGTTGAGTGCCGCCAATGGTGGCATGGTCAAGTACAAGGCCCAGTACATCGACCGCCTCTATGCGATCTTTGCCAAGGACGCCTACAAGAGCCTGCGTATCACCTTGGTGATCGAGCCGGATTCGTTGCCGAATCTGGTGACCAACGCCGGTGAAGGCGCGTCGATTGCAGCCTGTGTGACGGTGAAGAACAACAACACCTATGTCGAAGGTGTGCAGTATGCGGTTGGCAAGTTCGCGGCGCTGAGCAACGTCTATCAGTATCTGGATATTGCTCACTCCGGCTGGTTGGGTTGGGACAACAACCGCAGCCGTGCGGTGGCTGCCTTCAAGACCTGGATTGGTGGTATCAAGAACGGTGATTTGTCGGTGATTCGTGGTTTCGTGACCAACGTGGCGAACTACACGCCACTGGATGAGCCCTTCTTCAACGGCACGGCGGATGTCGTCGGCACCGGCGGCACGACCCAGTTCTACGAGTGGAATTATATGGTCGATGAGCTGGGCTATATCGACAAGCTGCGCGCCGAATTCGTCGCTGCAGGCTTTCCGTCCAGCCTTGGCTTCATGGTTGATACGGGTCGCAATGGCTGGGGCAGTGGCTTGCGTCCGACGGCAAGTGCTGCGGATGTCGATAACATGCGCATCGATCTGCGTGCGCATCGCGGCAACTGGTGCAATGTACGCAACGCGGGTGTCGGCGCGCGCCCGAAAGTGGCGCCTGATGCGTCGCGCAGCTATCTGGATGCCTATTACTGGGTGAAGGGGCCGGGCGAATCGGATGGCACCAGCGACAGTTCAGCGACCGCCGTAAATTCGGAAGGCAAGCGTTTCGACCCGATGTGTGGCACCGGCAATATTGACGCCCTGACCGGCGCGCCGCACGCCGGCCACTGGTTCCATGAGCAATTCCTGATGCTGATCCGCAACGCCTATCCGGCGCTGTAACAGTCTGGAGTTGGCTTGCAAAAACGGGCATGCGTCGAAAGACGCATGCCCGTTTCCATTTATTCTCATGGAATTATCAACGCAGCATCGTCCTGATATCAACCAGCTCTTGTGTGGGCCGGTAGAGCGTGACGCGGTTTTTGCCGTCGAGTTTGGACTGATAGAGCGCGAAGTCGGCTTGCCTGAGCAGTTCAGTGAAGCTGTTGTTTTCGGACGTCAATTCAACCACGCCAATGCTCATGCGGGAGTCGCAATGCTCGAAGCAGTGTTCAAGTAGTTCCTGCGCAATCAGGGCGGCGGCCGAGCCTGTTGTTTCTGGCAAGGTGATGATGAATTCGTCGCCGCCATAGCGACCGAGGATGTCGGTGCTGCGCAGCCGGCCGCGCAGGGTGAAGGCGATGCGCCGCAGCAGATCGTCGCCGGCCAGATGGCCCAGTGTGTCATTGATGGTTTTGAAGTCATCAACGTCAAGGATGATGAAGGCCAGCGGCTGGTGGTGGCGTGTGGCACGCAGAACTTCGCGTTCCGACAGCTCGATCAGGCGGCGACGATTGCAGCAGCCGGTGAGCTCGTCGATGGTGGCGAGTTCGCGCAGCCCGTCGATGAGAGCGAGTTTTTTGGAGACGTCCTGAATCAGCAATGCGGTGCCGAGTTGCGGGCCATGTTTGTTGCGAAGTGGATAGCAACGGATCTCGAGTTTGCGGCCATCCGTACTGTCAATGAAGGCTTGTGCGCTGGGCAGGGGATCGGCGAAAGCGGCGGGATTGACCAGCGTGGCCGCTTCTGCCCCGATCATCGACAGCATCAGCTTGGGATAAAACCGGGTGGCTGCATGGTTGAAGTCGATTATGCGCAGGTTGGAGTCCAGCACGATTACGCCTTCAGCGATGCCATCGAAGACAATGTCGCGCGCCAGCGGAAGCACGCTCAGCATCTTGTGATTCAGGGTGGCGAGGCTATAGATGATGCCGGTGGCGGCTATGCCGAAGGGGCTCAGATCGATCTGGTGTGGCGATAGCCCGGTCTGGTAAAGCAGATGAAATATCCAGGGCAAAAATGAGCCGGCCAGCAGCATCAGTGCTTGCTGGCGGTACAGTGGAATTGCCTGACGCCAGGCGCGGAACAGCAGCAGCGCGCCGATGGCGATGCTGATGTTGAGATAGGCAATGTTGAGCCAGTAGACGGGGCCCTTGCCGATGCGGGTGATGCTCAGCCCGTTGCTGCGCGTGAACTCCTGGCTGGTGTAGTACAGGTGGTGCAGGTCATTGGTCTGGAAGACCAGGAAAATGGCAACGGATAGGCACAGCGGCAGGTATTTCCAGCGCAGCGGCATGCCCTGTGGTTCAAGATAGGCCCAGGCAAGGGAAATCCAGAAATATGGCAGGAAGGGGATGCCCAGATACTGGATGCGCAGCATGACCTGAACGTGGATAAGGTCAGGCGAGCCCAGCTCCAACCCATAGCCCAAGGCATAGGCCGCAGCGCAGAGCATCAGGCCGGCATAGTTGCGTGTGAAGCTTGTGGTTTGCCGTCTTAGCGCGTGAATGCTCAGCCACAGACATAGCGTGGCGCTGACAAACAGGAAGATCGATGGCGCGGAAAAGTCGAAATTCATCAGATCTGCCAAAATCGAGGTGCGACGGCCTCAGTATAGCCGTGACGCTTGGCGTTTTTGCACAGCAGCAGAGTACAGGCATTCTTTTTCGCCGATGCCTGAACAGCCTCGCCACGCTTGCCTCGTAGCTATGCATGCCTGAAGAGCCTTGCTGGGAGCGGCTCTTCAGGCATGCATTCTGGCGTGTCTCCGACAGCTACTCCGTACGCAGCGCCTCGACCGGATCCAGCCGCGCCGCTCGCCTTGCCGGCAGCACGCCAGCCAGCAGGCCGATGGCAATCGCTACGCCTTCGGCCAGTACTACGAACAGCAAGGGCGTGTGCACCGGCATCGCCGGTACGGCGAGGCGCAGCAGCTGAGCCAACCCCATGCCCACTACCAGTCCGATCACTCCGCCGGCAGCGGAGAGCATCACGGCTTCGCCGAGGAAGAGGGCGAGGATGCTGCGGCGCGTGGCGCCCAGCGCGACCATCAGGCCGATTTCCTGGGTGCGCTCGCTGACCGCGATGGTCATGATCGTGACGATGCCGACGCCGCCGACCAGCAGCGAGATGCTGCCGATGGCGCCGACGGCGGCGGTCAGCACGTCGAGGATTTTCGACAGGGTCTTGAGCATGTCTTCCTGCGTGGTGAGGGTGAAATCTTCGCGGCCGTGGCGGGCCTTGAGCAGCGTTTTGACGCGTTCGGCGATGAGCGCCGAGGGCAGGCCTTCGGTGTAGCTGATGTCCAGGCGCTGCATGCCTTCGCGGTTGTACAGGGCGAGTGCCTGACTGGCCGGGATATAGGCCGTGTCGTCCAGATCCATGCCGACGAACTGGCCCTTGCTTTCCATCACGCCGATCACGCGGAAGCGCTGGCCGGCAATGCGCAGGCGCTGGCCGAGCGGGTTGCTGTTGCCGAAGAGTTCCTGTTTCAGTTTCGAGCCCAGCACCACGAAGGCGCGTGCACTGCCGGCTTCGTCGGGGGGCAGGAAACGCCCGCTGCGCACGGCCATGCTGAACACTTCGGTCATGTTCGAGCCGACGCCGTAGACCATCGTGCGGCGCAGTTTGCCCTCGGCTTCCACTTCGGAATTGCCCCACACCATCGGGCTGACCGCTTTCACGCCGGGCAGGCGCGCCAGCGCGCCGACATCCTCCTGCGACAGCGGCCGCGCCGAGGTGGGCAGGCCTTGCGGCCCACCGCCGGTGGAGACCTTGCCGGGCGTGACCTGCATCACGTTGGTGCCGAACTGGGTGAACTGGTTCAGCACGAACTGATGCACGCCCTCGCCGATGGAGGTCAGCAGGATCACCGCCGCGATGCCCACGGCGATGCCGAGCAGGGTCAGCGCGCTGCGCAGGCGGTGCGCGGTGATGGCGCGGGTGGCGAGCTGGAGGAAGTCAGACCAGCGCATGATGCCTCGGAAGTGGGGGGTAGGGGGTGAGGCCTCGGGTACACAAAGCACCGTTCGCACAGAGCGTAGCGAAGCGAAGTCGAAGTGTGGGCATTCGCGCCCATGCTTCGACTTCAGTCGCTGCGCTTATTACGCTCAGCACGAACGGGAGGGGTTGAGTGCGCAGCTCAAATTCAAATCCGCCGCGGAGAAGGAAGTCGGCCCAGCGCATCAGTGCCGTCCCAGCGCGTCGACCGCGTCCAGTTGCGCGGCGCGGCGCGCCGGCAGGAATCCGAAGAGCATGCCGGTGACCAGCGCTGTACCCAGCCCGGCGAGTACGGCCCAGTGCGGCGGAAAGGCCGGCAGCACCGGGTAGGTGAGGCGCAGGGCCCAGGCGCCGAGCTGGCCCAGCGCCACGCCGACCACGCCGCCGCCCAGCGAGAGCAGCACCGCCTCGGCGAGGAAGGCCAGGCGAATGTTCCGGTTGCTGGCGCCCAGCGCCTTGAGCAGGCCGATTTCGGGGGTGCGCTGGGTCACGGCGACGAGCATCACGTTCATCACCAGAATGCCGGCGACAGCCAGGCTGATGGCGGCGATGCCGGCAACGCCGAGGGTGATGGCGCCGAGGATCTTGTCGAAGGTTCCGAGCACCGCATCCTGGGTGATCTGGGTGAAATCTTCTTCGCCATCGTGACGGGCCTTGAGCACGGCGCGCACGCGTTCGCCGCTGGCGGCCAGTGCGCCGCGTTCGCGCACTTCGATGAAGATGCGGAACAGCGTGCTGGTGTTGAACAGGGCGAAGGCCTGCTCCGCCGGGATGAAGGCCATCTCGTCGATGGCCAGCCCCATGGCATTGCCGGTGGGGGCCAGCACGCCGGTGATGCGATAGCGCCGGTCACCGATACGCAGCATGCGCCCGACGGCGGGGGCGGTGCCGAAAAGCTCCGCGCGCAGCTTGCTGCCCAGGACGGCGACGGCGGCATTTTCCTGCCCGGCCGTGTCCGGCAGAAACGTGCCCTTATTCATCGTGAAGCGGCGCAGGGCCAGATACTGGGCGTTGGTCCCCAGGATCAGGGTCTCGCGCAGTTTGCCGCCGAAGGCCACTTCCGAGGTGCCCACGACCAGCGGCGATACGCGCACCACGCCGGGCAGGCGGCGCAGGGCGTCGGCGTCGGCAATGCTCAGATCGCGCGGCGTGTCGGTGACGAAAGTGGCCGGATTGACGCCGCGCGTTTCGGATCGCCCCGGCAGCACGATCAACAGATTGCTGCCCAGCGCATTGAATTCATTCACGACATACTGCCGCGCGCCATCGCCCAATGCAGTCAGCATCACCACGGCAGCCACGCCGATGGACATCGCCAGCAGCATCAGCGTGGTGCGCAGCGGGTAGGCGGTGACCGCGCGCAGGGCGAAGCGCAGGATGTCGAGCGGCTTCACCCCGGCTCTCCGCTATCGGACAGCACCGCGCCATCCTCCATGCGGATCTGGCGGCGGGCGCGTTCCGCCATGCTCGGGTCGTGGGTGACGACGATCAAGGTCACGCCGTTGGCATTAAGATCCTCAAGCAGATGGGTGACTTCCTGTCCGGTTTGTCGATCCAGATTGCCGGTGGGTTCGTCGCACAGCAACACGCCGGGCTGCATCACCGTGGCGCGCGCAATCGCCACGCGCTGGCGCTGGCCGCCGGAGAGCTGATTGGGCTGGTGATGCGCCCGGTCCGCCAGGCCGAAGCCTTCCAGTGCTTTCTGCACGCGGCGCTTGCGTTCGGCCGGATCAATGCCGGCCAGCACCATCGGCAGGGCGATGTTTTCGGCGGCGGTGAGACGCGGCACCAGATGGAAACTCTGGAAGACGAAGCCGATATGCCGGCTGCGCATGTTGGCGGCCTCATCCGGTGACAGGCCCGTGGTGTCGCGCCCGTCCAGCCGATAGCTGCCGGCGTCCGGCCGGTCGAGCAGGCCGAGCAGATTGAGCAGGGTGGATTTGCCCGAGCCACTCGGGCCGATCACCGCCACGTATTCGCTGGCTTCGATGCCGATGTTCACGCCGCGTAGCGCATGCACCACGCTGTCGCCGAGGGTGAAACGGCGTTCGATGTGGGCGAGTTCGATCAGGGCCATCTTATTTCGCGCCCGGGCTGTCTTCTTCTGGCGTGGCCAGCACGCCGGCCTTCACCCCCGCGCGCTCCTGCGAAGTGACGATGCGCTCGCCAGCGGTGAGACCTTGCAGCACCTCGGTGTAGTCCCAGTTGGCGATGCCGGCCTTGATCTTGCGCTCTTCCAGCTTGCCATCCGCCGGGCGCCAGACCAACACGCGGTTGCCTTCGAGCAGCGCGGCGGTGGGTACGCGCAGTACGTTTTCATGTCTTGCCAGCACCACTTCCACGTCGGCGCTGTAACCCACCAGCAGGTGGCCGCGGGCTTCTTCGGGACGCACGAAATCGACTTCGATATCGACGGTGCGCGCCTGCTTTTCCACCGCCGACACATAGGGCGCGATGCGCCGCACGCGGCCCTCGAAGGGCTTGCCGGGCAGCGCATCGAGGCTGATGCGCACGGCTTGATCCTTGGCCAGACGCGGCGCATCGACTTCGTCCATTGGCGCCTTCACGTACAGGCAGCTGTCATCGATCAGATCAATCGCTGGCGGGGTGACAATGCCGGGGGGCGAGGGCATGGTGTATTCGCCCACTTCGCCGACGATCTTGGCGATGGTGCCGTTAAACGGCGCGATCAGAATCGTGCGCCGCTGTTCGATCCTCACCGAGGCCAAGCGCGCATCCGAACTCTTCACCTCGGCGCGGGCGGTTTCGCAGGCGGCGCGGCGTGCCTGCGCTTCGAGGCGGCTGGTGTCCTCGGCGCCCGCCGAGACAAAGCCCTGCTCGAAGAGTTTGTGTTTGCGTTCCGCCTCGCGTGTGGCGCTGTCGGCAGCCGTGCAGGCCTCGGCGACACGTTTGCGCATGGCATCGAGCTGCGCCGAGGCCAGCCCGGCCTGCGCCTGCTGATCTTCATTCCACAGGCGCATCAGCACCTGCCCGGCCTTCACATGATCACCTTCCTTGACGCCCAGATATTCAATGCGCCCGCCAGTGATCGGCGCCAGCTTGGCGCGCTGACAGGCCTCCACCGTACCGGCGCGCGTGTTGGCAATCGAGGCTTCAACCAGACCGGGTTCGACGGTTTTCAGCACCACGGGAATCGGTTGTGGGCGTTTGAGCCAGACAATGAAAGCGCCCAGGGCGAGCAGCAGACATAGCGCGATCAGGAGGCGACGGTACAAGGGGCGCATGAGGAGCTTTCCGGCTTCTGGGATGTTCCAGATTATCCGCCCGTGCTGCGGGACTGACCAGCGGCTTGGCGGGCAGGGACATGCAGTTCAGGACCTGAATCGACGCTGCCCGCAGATCGTCGTCCAGCGGGGCTCTTCGAACATGCCGCCCGCTCAGGCAGTCTGCGTGGGGATTTTCAGTAACCCACCTCGCAGAGCCTTGCTGCATGCGGTTCTATAGGTTATCCATCCCTTGATGGGCTGGCTTTAACGCCCGAACTGGATCAGCAGGAAGCTCTGGACGATGCGTGCCATGTCGATATAACGCGTGAAACCATTCGCGGCGCTGACGACGGAGGGCTCGGCAAAGATCTTGCGCGCTGCGGCCTGACCGAAAACTTCCAGACTCTGGCTGAGGCCAGCCTGGCCTTCCTGCAGCAGTGTCTGCTGGGCCGGGCCGCGGCAGGCGGCGGTGACCATGCGTTCGACGAGCTTGGCCATCGCACGGTCGGTTTCCACTTTGGTCGCATCCGGAATGCTGGCCAGATCACGCACTTCGGGCTGCTGTGCCAGCACGACGAAGAGCCAGCGCGAGAGGGTTTCCTTCTCGGCGGCCGTGGTCGAATTGACGAAGCATTGACCGAGCGCTTCAGCTTGTGGCCCTGCGTTGGCAGGCACGGCATGCAGGGCCAAAGCCAAGGTGAACGCAGTCAGAACGGAGCGGAGATGCAGCATTGGGGGAATCCTTTTTTTGAATGAGTCATGCAGCGCCGGGGCGCCGTGCCATCTAAAGACCGTGCGCGGAGCGGCAAGTTCGCCAGAAAGAATAATGAGCGCCGGTCGTGGTCGCCATGCCCGGTACGGGTATGCACGAACCGGCCAGACCTGAGGCTTGCACAAACTGGTCTGTCGGATGCGCTTTGCAGGTCGGAACGCGCGGTGCATTCCGGCCTGAAAGCTCACTGCGCAAATGCTGCCAGCGCCGCTGCCACATCCTCGCGGCTCACGTCTTCGCCCAGGCTCGCTGGCACGCACTCCAGCACGGCCGCGCCTTCGCTCTTGAGGCGGCCGACCCACTGACCGGCATCGCGGCCGGAGTCGAAGCCCTGACTCTGCAGGAGCAGGCGGCCATCGTGGCTGCTGAGCTTGAAGTAGAACTTGCCGTCGGCTTCGCGGTATTGCTTGAAGAGCGGCAATTGCGAGGCGGCGGTTTCGACCTTCTTCTCGACAGGCACCGGGATCGCGTTGAAGCGGCGCAGGCCGACGGCTTCGCGCAGCTCAGCCAGAAACGGCGTGGCCACGGCGCGGGCCTTGGCGGCACCTTCCTGCAGCAAATCCTCGATGTGCTCGGGGCGGCTCATCAGTTCGTCGTACTGGGCGCGCATCGGTGCGAGGTCACGCTCCAGCACGGCCAGGAAGCGTTGTTTGGCATCACCCCAGCCCAAGCCGGCGCGCAGGTCGGCGCGGAATTGTGCGCGTTCCTCTGCGTTAGCAAAGGCATCGAAGAGGGTGACCAAGTGGCTGTTGTCCGCATCCTTCGGCTCGCCCGGCAGTTTCGAGTCGGTGACAATGCGGGCCACCGCAGCCTTGAGCGCCTTGGCGCCGCCTTCAAACAGCGGAATGGTGTTGTCGTAGCTCTTGGACATCTTGCGGCCGTCCAGCCCCGGCAGGGTGGCGACGTTGTCTTCGATGGCCGCTTCGGGCAGCACGAAAAGCTCGCGGCCTGCACCGAAGAGGTGGTTGAAACGCTGGCCGACGTCGCGGGCCATTTCGATGTGCTGGATCTGGTCGCGACCCACCGGCACCTTGTGCGCCTTGAACATCAGGATGTCGGCGGCCATCAGCACCGGATAGCAGTAGAGGCCCATGTTGATGCCGGCATCGAGCTCTTCGCCAGCGGCTTCATTCGCGTCGGTGCTGGCCTTGTAGGCGTGGGCGCGGTTCATCAGGCCCTTGCTGGTGACGCAGGTGAGCAGCCAGTTCAGCTCGGGGATCTCGGGAATGTCGCTCTGGCGATAGAAGGTGACGCGCGCGGTGTCCAGCCCGGCAGCCAGCCAGGTGGCCGCGATTTCGAGGCGCGAGCGCTGGATGCGCGCCGGGTCGTCACACTTGATCAGCGCGTGGTAGTCGGCGAGGAACAGGAAACTTTCGGCGCCGGCCTGGCGGCTGGCAGTGATGGCCGGGCGGATGGCGCCGGCGTAGTTGCCAAGGTGGGGAGTGCCGGAAGTTGTGATGCCGGTGAGGACGCGCAAGCTCATGGTCGGATTCGGTGGAAATCAGCAGAAGGGCGCAAGTGTACGGTGGATTGGCTGCGTGTGCGAATTCTGCTGTAGGGCGTCAATCGCCCGCAGGGCATTGCGCCGCAGGGCATGCGCACATCCGGCGCAATGCGCTTTGCTTCGATTACGCCCTACCAGACCCCCAGCGCCACCAGTTGTTTCGTCGCCGCTTCGCTCCAGCCGCGATTTGCCACCGGACTAGCCGGGCTGGGATGCAGCACGCGGCCGAACTTTACCGGCAGGCCGGCGCAGGCCACGCGGGCGCGCAGCTCGCTCCAGGCGCCGATGCCAATGACCCATTCGGCTTGTGTGGCTTCGGCCAGCGTGCGCAGGTGCGTATCGCAGGCGGCGAGCAATGGCGCCTGTTCGGCGGCCGGCAGTTTGTCCGGCGTGACATTACGCTTGCCCTCGAAGAAAGCCAGCGGGCAGTAGTTGGCGACAAAGTGTTCGGCGAAGAAGGTCTCGGCCGTACCGAAACGCTCGGCGAACAAGCCCCACAGGCGCCGGCCGCTGACTTCGGAACGCGCGCAATTCCAGCCCTCGATGGGGCGATCCGGCGTTTCCTGCGCGGGTTTGCGGACCGGGGCGGACAGGCCCATCCAGTCGCGTGCGGCGGCGATCTCGCCGAAGGGCACGCCGATCTGCACCATGCCGAAGGGGCCGGGATTCATGCCGACGAAGATCACGCGTTTGCGCCCCTCGCCGAAACGTTGCAGGTATTCCGCGTGTGGCGCCCAGGCGTAATCGAGCGGGTTGTAGGTATGCGTGATCGGTGCTGCGAAACGCATCGGGGCGACCGCGGCCGAGAGTTCGCGCGCGGCGGTGATCAGGGCGGCGGCGCTCATGGTATCTCCTTCGGGGCTTCGTTCCACGGCGCGACCTTGAACAGCAGCAGCATGCCGGGCACCGCCAGCGCGGTGCAGAGCATGAAGAAATTGAACCAGCCGATGCCGCCGAAGCTGAATTCGCCGAAGCTGCCCAGGGGCAGCTTGCCGCCCTCGACCAGCCAGCCGGCGGAGGCATTGACGAAGGTGCGTGGCACGGCCATCAGGCTGGTGAACAAGGCCAGTTGCGTGGCGGTGTAGGCCGGGTGCGTGGTGCGCGCCATCCAGGCGACGAAGGCGGTGGTGCCAAGGCCTACGCCGGCGGCTTCCACGCCGATGACGATGGCCAGCACGGCGAGTCGCGCCGCATCGGCTTCGGCCGGGCCGAGCCAGGCCAGCCAGGCGAAGCCGAGGATGGCGATCCATTGCAGCACGCCGAAAATCCACAGGGCGCGGTTGATGCCGAGTTTGAGCATCCACAGGCCGCCGAGCAGGCCGCCGATCACGCTGGGCCACAGGCCGGCATTTTTGGCGACGAGGCCGATCTGGGTCTTGGTGAAACCCATGTCCAGATAGAAGGGCGTGGCTAGCGAGGTGCACAGCGAATCGCCGAGTTTGTAGAGCAGGATGAAGAGCAGCACCAGCAGGGCCGAGCGGACGCCGTGGCGGTTGAAGAATTCGTGAAAGGGTTCGATTACCGCATCGCGTAGCGTGCGCGGTGTCGCGCTGGACGCTTTCGGCTCGCCCGCCAGCAGGCTCATGGCAACGCCGGGCAGCATGAACAGGGCGGTGATCAGGAAGACCGTGCCCCAGGGCAGATGGTCGGCGAGGATCAGCGAGATGGAGCCCGGCACCAGCCCGGCGATCTTGTAGGCATTGACGTGAATGGCATTGCCCAGGCCGAGTTCGATCTCCGGCAGCAGCTCGCGGCGGAAGGCGTCCAGCACGATGTCCTGGGTGGCGGAGAGGAAGGCGATCAGGCCGGTCAGGCCCAGCACCAGACCGATCTGATTGGCCGGTGAGAGCTGGCCCAGCGCGGCAATCGCGGCGAGCAGCAGGACTTGCGTCAGCAGCATCCAGCCGCGTCGACGGCCCATCAGCGGCAGGGCGTAGCGATCGAGCAGCGGTGACCAGAGGAATTTCCAGGTGTAGGGAAACTGGATCAGGGCGAAGGCGCCGATCAGCTTCAGGCTCAGGCCCTCTGTCTTGAGCCAGGCCGGCAGCAGGTTCAGCAGCAGGTAGAGCGGCAGGCCGGAGGAGAAGCCGGTAATGATGCAGATCAGCATCCGGCGGTTGAGCAGGGCGGCGAGCCAGACAGGTGTTTTACTGGAAGAGGTCACAGGGGAGTCCGCTTGGGTTTGGCGGATTATCCTTGAAGTGAGGAGTGAGATGGGGCTCCAGGCGTAGGTGCGACTTCAGTCGCACGCCATGCGTGGCTGGCCGACTGAAGTCGGCCCTACGAAAACGTGGCTTCGATAATACAAGGAGCGGTCGCCCGAAGCGCCGCGCGCAGCGGACGTCTCCAGCCTGCCTGCCCGCTCAGCCAATGTGGCTGCGGCTCTTCAGTCTGCCAGTCCGCAAATATCGCCCCGCACTTCGAAATCGGCAAACAGGGCGCGCAGTTGTGCCACCAGCTCGGCGCTGGGCATGGATTCGGGTGCCAGCGTGGGGTTGGCGACGCCTTCGCTGCGGAAGGCCTGCAGCACGAAACGCCGTGCGCCCAGATGCTGCGCGAAGTGGGCGGCGAGCAGGGCCGATTCCTCGTTGATGACTTGGTGATGCCAGGTCAGGCGGAATTCATGCGCCACGCCGCTGGCGATGATCAGACGCGCACTTTGGGTCGCGCGGGCCGCACTGCCGGGGGCGCCGGTCAGTTTGTCGTAGCTTTCGTAATCCGTTTTCAGGTCGAAGCCGACCCAGTCGAGCTGCGGCAAGAGGGTTTCGAGCCGCTCCGGGTAGGCGCCGCTGGTGTGCAGGCCGACCGGCAAACCCAGCGCCTTCACCGCCGCGATGGCCTCGGGCAGGGTGCGGTCGGTGGTCGGTTCTCCGCCGGAGAACACTACGCCGCTGATCGTATCGCGTGAAGCCGTGAGCTTTGCCGCGATGCGCGACCAGCTCAGCGCGGGCGCCGTGCCGCGTTTCTGCAGTTGCGGGTTGTGGCAGTAGGCACAGCGCCAGGGGCAGCCGAGCAGATAGATCGTGGCGGCGCGGCGGCCGGGCCAGTCGTGATCCGAGGCCGGCGTGAAGCTGCCGAGCAGGATGCGTTCGGTCCAAGGGACTTCGGCGAGAGCGGATTCGGCGTGTGCAGACATGAAACGATGAACGTTGGAGGTGATGTCATTCTAGTCGGCGCGCTCCGGAAAATGGCGCAAAGACCCAAGTTTGATCAGGGTCAGTTAATGCTGCGCTGCAGCAGCAAAAACCGGCCTTGTAGCTTGCTTTGGCGCTTCCTATGCTTCACAGCATGCCCTTGCGGAGAAACGCCATGAAGAGGCCCCCGATGTTCCTGATGATGTTGTTGGCGACGGCCATGTCCGAACCGTTCCCGGCGGGCGCCGCGCAGGGCAGGCCTGCTCCGCGGAAAAATGCCAAAGGATTGGCGCAGGCGCTGGACGATGAATGCTGCGATCTGGAAGAAACGCGCGGCGCGCGGGTAAACAGGCTCAAACCTGCTGCCTGAAAAGCCGCGCGGGGATTGCTTCTTCCCGCGCCCTGTCTGGAGAGTAAAACTGGGCGCGGCTGTACGGCGAGTCGTTCGCGAGCCGGCCGCTTCTGCGACAATGGCGCCTCCGGTTTTTCTGCCTATGCCCCATGACCCGTCGCATTCCCAATGTCGTTTCCATCGCCGGAATTGATCCCTCTGGCGGCGCTGGCCTGTTTGCCGATCTGAAAGCCTTCTCCGCGCTCGGCGCCTATGGCTGCGGCGTAGTGGCCGCGCTGACCGCGCAGAACACCCGGACGGTCACCGGCGTGCATGTGCCGCCGACCGATTTCCTCAAGCTGCAGATCGACACCCTGTTCGCCGATGTGCGTATCGACGCGGTCAAGCTGGGCATGCTCGGCTCGGTTGAAGTTGTCAGCACGGTGGCCGAGCGTCTGCATCACTGGCAGGCAGCGCAGGTGGTGTGCGATCCGGTGATGGTGGCGAAAAGCGGCGATCATCTGCTCGCCCGCAACGCCGTCAGCATGCTGATTGAGGCCTTGCTGCCGCAGACCTTCATGCTCACGCCGAACCTGCCCGAGGCCGGCGTGCTGCTCGAATGCCGCGCGCCGGAAAACGTGAAGGAAATGTTCCGCGCCGCCGAACGTCTGCGCGAGATGTTGCCGCAGTCTTCAGAGCGCTGGGTGCTGCTCAAGGGCGGCCACCTGCCGGGTGAGGAACTGATCGATCTGCTTTTCGACGGCGACCGCATGATCGAGATGCGCGTCCCGCGCATCGATACCAAGAACACCCACGGCACTGGCTGCAGCCTGTCTTCCGCGATTGCCGCGCTATTGCCGCAATATGCGGGTGGATTTCGCCCGGTCGAGAACGCGGTGCGCCAGGCGCGTGACTGGCTGCGCGGCGCGATAGCGGCCTCCGGTCAGCTCAACGTTGGCGAGGGCCACGGCCCGGTGCATCATTTTCATGCTTTGTGGCCGAAGTGATCGGCTGGTTAATTCAACAAGGAAATATTCATGTCTGAACCGCAGCAACTCACGCCCGTTGAAGCCCGCGTCCTCACAGTATTGGTCGAGAAGCAGGCCACCGTGCCGGATACCTATCCGCTGTCGCTGAATGCCCTGATCACCGGTTGCAACCAGAAGACGGCGCGCGAGCCGATCATGGAAGTCACCGAGTCCGAAGCGCTGGAGGCCATCGACACGCTGCGCAGCCATGCGCTGGTGGTCGAATCTTCGGGCGGGCGTGTTACAAAATATGGTCACAATCTGGCGCGGGTGTATCAGCTGCCGACGCCATCGGTGGCGATTGTCACGACGCTGGTGCTGCGCGGCCCGCAGACGGTGGCCGAGCTGCGCGCGAACTGCGAGCGCCTGTATCGCTTTGCCGATGCCTCCTCGCTGGAAGCCTTCCTCGAAGAGTTGTCGACGCGGGCGGCGAATCCGCTGACGGTGTTGCTGCCGCGCGCGCCGGGCGCGCGCGAAAGCCGCTGGGCGCATCTGCTGTGCGGCATGCCGGAGATCTCGGCCGAGCCGGGCGGTGCCGCGCGAGCCAGCAGTAGCGGTCTGGCTGCCGAGGTCGCCAGTCTGCGCGAAGAAGTCATGCAGCTGCGTGCTGAAGTGGCGGAGCTGAAAGCCCTCATCCTCTGACATGAGTCGTCTGCGCAGCCATCTGTGGGATGCCAGCGGCGGGCTGGTCTATCACTGGCGTGCGCTGCGCTATCGGCGCGTGTTGTGGGCGCCCTTTGTGGTGCAGGTGGCCGATTGGCTGGCCAGTTGGCAGCCGCCGCAGAATGAGCTGGTGATTGTCGGCCCCAGCGCGGGCTACACGCTGAATGGCGACTTTCTGGCGCGCTTCAAACAGGTAACGATTCTGGAACCCGACCCCATCGCCAGAAGCCTCTTGCGACGGCGCTTTGCGGGCATGCCCTTTGTAGAGGGGCGCGTGGATTGCTTCTCCAGCTTGGCCGGCCCGCAAGCCTTGGCCGATGCGTATCCGCAGGCAGCCATTCTTTTTTCCAATGTCCTCGGGCAAAAGCTCGCACAGCTTGATCCGCGTTGGCCGGCGGCCCTGCAAACAGCTTTGGCCGGACATTCATGGGCCAGCTATCACGACGTGATCGCCACCGCGCAAGCGCCCGTGCAGGCACAGGCGCGCAGTTTCACGACGGAAACTAGTCTGGAGGAAGTGTTGGTCAGCTTCTGGCCGGGCGGCGAGCTGGTACTGCACGATCACGGCAGTTTTGGCGTGTTGCCGGCGCAGGCCTATGCGCCCTGGTCAATCACGCCAGCGCAGCATCACCTTCTGGGGTGGAAATCCATCATCGTGCTCGGGTCTTCAATGGTCATGCCAGGGAATTCGGGCATGGCCGGCAGATCGTAGTCGGATTCAACCAGCCGCAGCTTGGTCAGCTGACGCATGATTTCCTTCGGCTCACCCAGTTGTTCGAGCATCTGGCGCATCACTCCGAAGGTGGTTTTGCCATCAATCATGATCAGCGCCCGGCGCAAACGTGGCGGCAGACCCAGCGTACGTTCGCTGACTTCGGTTCGGCCTTTGGCGGTTTTGCTGTAGATGGCGATATCAAACATGGTGTGGTGTTTTGTGACAACTGTGTGAATGCTAGCCGTCTCACGATGCGCAGCCTACTGTCTGAAGGGGCTTGAATGGCGGTTAACGACCGATGGTCGGTCGGACCGGATCAACGAAAAATTGTTTTTAAAATCAACAATTTGCAGTTTGGAGAAAACGTGAAGTACGTCACGGAAGAGGGAAAATACTTACCCGAACAGAAGGGCGGGCGGCTTGGGATTTTGTTCTGTTTGAAGGTGTGCTGAAGATGCCCAGTGGGCGGGTTTTTGCGGGGTGGGGTGCTGGAGAAGCAGGCCAGAGGCGGCTCTGCGGGGTGGCGTCTTCAGGCTCTATGTGGCAGGTCTGATTTTCCTGCACGCGGAAATCGATAGGTCTGAATATTCCCTCCTTTGCAAAAGGAGGCGCGGAAGAGGGAATTCGCAAGGCATGCCTTGCGCCTCTGGAGCGGGTCGGGTGTGCATACCCGACCCTCCAGGGAGGGTTCGGGCTTGGATCGCTCCCATGCTCTGCGTGGGAGCGCCTCCGCCGGCGCTCTGCGCCAGGGTTTCAACCGCCGCTGTCGCCCGCAAAACCGGACGCAGGAGCGTCCAGCATGAAGTTCCCACGCTGAGCATGGGAACGATTAAAGGGCGCTGGACTCCGGATCAAGTCCGGAATGACGGAGCGGAGGGCCGTTTCGGTATTTCCGGGGCGAACACAGGGATTACTTGCCAATCTCTTCGCCGATTTCCAGCTGGATGCCTTGCGCATTCGGCGCCAGAGCAGCCGACAAACCCTGCAGATCACCGGGGCCAGCGGTTGCGATGCCGGATTTGGAGATGCGCGCGCCGATGATGATTTTTTCGGGCAGGGCGCCGCCTGCTGCCATCAAGGTGGCCTGGCTGAAGTCAAAATCCAGCGGCAGATCGCCGGCCTTGAAACGCAGTGCGGCCAGCGGCGGGCCGCCGGCGGCGGGGCGGGCGAAGATGAACAGGATTGCCGCCGGATCAAACTGACCCTTGAACTTGCTGGCAATGCTGAGCCGTCCGCTTGCGCTCAGCGCGCTGGCCGCGGGTGCTTGCGCGGTAGAAATGGGTGGATGCGCTGGCGGCAAGGTGGGAGGGACGGCTGTCGCGGCTACCGGCAGGCCGGCACGCGCACGCGCCTCGGCGAGCATGGCTTGGGCCGAGCGGCCGATGTCGCTTTGCGGATCGACCTTGGCGAGCATTCTTTCCCACAGCACGGCGGCTTGTTTGAAGTCCTGCTTGTCGAAGGCGATGCTGCCGCCCAGGGCCAGCGCCTTGACGTTGTCTGGATCGAGTTTCAGCGCCTTGGCGACCAGCTTTTCCGGTTCGCCGGTGAGTTTGCCGGTGGCGCTGGCGAGTGCGTCGGCCCAGTCGGCGTGGGTCTGAGCGTCTTGCGGCTGCTTGCCGGCCAGCTTGGCGAAGGTGTCGCTGGCGTCCTGAAAGCGTTCCAGCACCATGTAGGAGCGGCCCAGCATGTTCAGGCCTTCCAGATCATCGGGATTGGCGGCGACCTTGGCGGCCAGCTTGGCCACCATGGCATCCATCTGCATCGGCGTGATGCCGGCGGCGGCCGGGGCGCGCACGGCTGGGTCGAGCGCCGCGGGCTGGCCCAGTACGAGGTAGAGCCCGACGGCCGCGAGCGTGACGCTCAGGCCGGTGGCGATTGCCCAACTGCGGCGTGGCGCGCTGCTGCGCACGGTTTCGGGTGCGGTGGATTCCGCCAGCGCACGGCGCGCCAGTTCATCCCGGCTTTCGGCATGGGCGGCGGCGTCGATCTGGCCGGCGGCCAGTTCGGCATCCAGCGCGGCACCTTGCTCGCGCAGGATGCGCAGCGCCGGGCTATCGGTTTCGGGCGCTGACGGTGCTGCCGGGCGGGCGTGCCACAAAGGCTGGAGCAAGAGTGCCAGCACGATCAGGGTGAGGAGTGCGGCGGCGATCAGGAAGGTACTCATGCCGGTTTGTCCGTGTGGGGTGCATCGTTATTCAGCAGGGCGTGGGCGCGCGCCAGTTCGGCGGGGTCCAGCATGGTGTCGGCGGGCGCTTTGCCACGCTGGCGCAGGCGCCAGAAGAAGGCGCCAAGGGCGCCCAGCAGCAGCAGAAAAGGCCCCAGCCACAGCAGCAGGGTGCCGGTTTGCATGGGCGGGTCGTAAAGGACGAAATCGCCGTAGCGCTCGACCATGTAATCGCGCACTTCGGCCTCGCTCTTGCCGGCGACGAGCATCTCGCGCACCTGGCGTTTCAGGTCCATGGCCAGATCGGCCTGCGATTCGGCAATCGACTGGTTCTGGCACACGAGGCAGCGCAACTGTTCTTCAAGCCGCGTGGCGCGGGCGTCTAGCGCTGCTTCGGGGCTTGCTGCGAAAGTCGTCGTTGTGAGCAGCAGGCAGAGGCCCGTGATGAATTTACGCACCTTGCAACTCCTTGATCCGTGGCAGCAATTCCTTCTCCAGCACCTCGGGCGTGACCGGGCCGATGTGCTTGTGGCGGATGCGGCCCTTGCCATCAATCAGGAAAGTCTCGGGCACACCATACACACCATAATCAATGCCCACGCGGCCTTCTGCGTCGACGATGCTCGTCGTGTAAGGGTCGCCGAATTGCTGCAGCCAGCCCAGCGCGTCGGCGCGTTTGTCCTTGTAGTTCAGGCCAACGATGGGCAGCACGCCGCGCTTGGCGAAATCGATCAGCACCGGATGCTCCTCGCGACAGGCCACGCACCAGCTGGCCCACACATTCAGCAGCCAGACCTTGCCGGCCATGTCCGCCAGCTTCAGCTGTGCCTCTGGCTGATGCAGTTGTGGCAGGGCGAAGGCCGGTGCGGGCTTGTCGATCAGCGGTGAGGGAATCTCGCGCGGATTGAGGGTCAGGCCGATGCCGAGAAAAACAATGAGGGCGATGAAAATCAGGAAGGGGCCCAGGGCGAAGCCTCTTGCGTCTCTGTGGTGGGATAGGGTGATTTTCACGGTTCAAGCGTCCCCGGTTGTGGCGTGATGTCGCGTATTTTCTGCTCGGCCGCGAAGAGAAAGCCCGGCGCGACATTCCACTGATGTCCGTCTTCCGTGATGAGCGTGACGGTCTTTTTGTTGTAACGCGTGAGAATGCCAAAAATCGTGCGGCCGTCGTTGGTTTTGAAGCCTACCCGGTCGCCAACGCTGAAATTCAACATCTGACTGTGGGTACGCACGTCTTGCAGGAAGCGCAGGCGCGTGACGACGCGACGGTTCAGGTCGATGAGTTCCGCTTCACTCAATCCGTCGATATTGAAGGCTTTCATTTCTTGCCCTGTTTGCGATAACGCCCATCCATGGCCGCGCACAGCCCGCCGATCACCATCAGCAGACAGCCCGCCCAGATCCAGCTGATGAAGGGTTTGTAGTACAGGCGCACGACCCAGCTATCCGGCCCGACGGCGTCGCCCAGCGACACATACACGTCGCGGAACAGGCCGGTATCAATCGAGGATTCGGTCATCGGCATCTGGCGCGCGGTGTAGATGCGCTTTTCCGGATGCAGCACATTGATGTGCTGGCCCTTGAGGGCGAGGCTGAGGTCCGCCTGCGCGGCGTTGTAGTTGGGGCCTTTAATTTCGCGCACGGTGTCGAGGGTGAAGTCGTAACCGGCCAGCTGGGTGCTGCTGCCGATCTTCATCGTCACATCGGCATTGCTTTCCAGCGTCTTCACCAGCGTCACGCCGATGATGAAGATGCCGATACCCAGGTGCGCCAGCCACATGCCCCACCAGCTGCCGGGAATGCCGGAGATCCGCGCCCACAGGCCGTCTTCACCCTGCACGCGCGTCCACAGAAGCTGGGCGCTGCCGGCCAGCACCCATGCCGCAAGACTGAGGCCCAGCGCGCTTCTCCACGAGGGTGAGCCGATCCACCAGGCCAGTAACCCACCAGCGAGCAGGCTCGCGCCCAGCGTCGGCAGCAGCTTGCGCAGGATCGGCGACAGGGCCTGCCCTTTCCAGCGGATGAAGGGGCCGACCACCATCAGCAGCACGACCGGTGCCATCAGCGGCACGAAGACCGCTTCGAAGTAAGGCGGGCCGACCGAGAGCTTGCCCAGGTTCAGCGCGTCCAGCAGCAGCGGATAGAGGGTGCCGAGCAGCACCGAGGCAGCGGCCACGGCGAACAGCACGTTGTTGGTGAGCAGAAAGGTTTCGCGCGAGACGTTGGCAAACTTGCCCCCGCCTTGCAGCTTCGGCGCACGCCAGGCGTAAAGCAGCAGCGAGCCACCGATCACGATGACCAGCAGGGCAAGGATGAACACGCCGCGCTTGGGGTCGGTGGCAAAAGCATGCACGCTGGTCAGCACGCCGGAGCGCACGAGGAAGGTGCCGAGCAGCGAAAGCGAGAAAGCCGAGATCGCCAGCAGCACCGTCCAGCTCTTGAAGGCGCCGCGTTTTTCGGTGACGGCCAGCGAATGGATCAGCGCCGTGCCGACCAGCCAGGGCATGAAGCTGGCGTTCTCGACCGGATCCCAGAACCACCAGCCGCCCCAGCCGAGTTCGTAATACGCCCAGCCCGAGCCGAGCATGATGCCGGCGGTGAGGAAGAGCCAGGCGGTCAGCGTCCACGGCCGCGACAGGCGCGCCCAGGCCACGTCGAACTGGCCGCCGATCAGCGCCGCGATGGCAAAGGCGAACGCCACCGAAAAGCCCACGTAACCCATGTACAGCAGCGGCGGATGAATGATCATGCCCGGATCTTGCAGCAGCGGGTTCAGGTCATTGCCTTCCATCGCGCCGGGCAGCAGGCGTTCGAAGGGGTTCGAGGTCATCAGCGTGAAGGCCAGAAAGCCCAGACTGACCAGCCCCAGCACCGCCAGCACCCGCGCCGAGAACACCTCGGGCAAACGCCGTGAGAAAGACACCGCCGCCGTCCAGCCGGTCAGCATCAGCCCCCACAGCAGCAAGGAACCTTCGTGGCTGCCCCACACGGCGGTCAGGCGATAGATCAGCGGCAACTGTGTATTGGAGTGCGCGGCGACGTAAGCCACCGAGAAATCGTTATCGACGAAGGCCCGTGCCAGACAGGCAAAGGCGATCAGCACCAGCGCGAATTGCAGGCGTGCCGCCGGGCGGGCGATGGCCATCAGCGCCGCATCGCCGCGCTGGGCGCCAATCATGGGCAGGCTGCCGAGCACCGCAGCAATGACGAAGGCGAGGATCAGAGAGAAATGGCCGAGTTCGGGAATCATGCTTCGAGGCCACAAGAAAATGATTCTGGCGTCGTTGCGGCGCCTTGCCGTACTAACTGTACTGTCTGCGGAACCACGCCTTGCCAGAACCGCTTCGTTTCACTTCGCTTCATTTTTTGCGGCCTCTCTAATTCAGGGTTTGAGCGGTTTTGTGGGCGCGGTCGATGGCGTCCTTGGCCTCGGGCGGCATGTAGTTTTCGTCGTGCTTGGCCAGCACCTCGGTGGCGACGAAAACCCCGTCTGCGCCGAGCGCGCCCTGAGCCACGGCGCCTTTGCCATCCTTGAACAGATCCGGCAGTGCGCCTTTGTAGAACACCGGCACGGTCTTGGCCGTATCCGTGATCACGAAGCGCACGCTCTGGCCGTCCGCGTCACGCGTCAGCGAACCGGCCAGCACCATGCCGCCGACGCGGAAGCTGCGGCCCTGCGGCACCTTGCCTTCGGCCACCTCGGTCGGGGTGTGGAAGAACACCAGATTGTCGTTGAAGGCGTTCAGCACCAGCGCGGTGGCGCCGCCGAGCAGGACCAGGGCGATGCCGATGAGCAGAAAACGTTTGTGGCGAGGCTTCACGTCAATCCTTTTCAATTTGCTGCAATTGGTAGAGGCGCTGCAGGCTCTGCCTCCGACGCACGCGCAGCAGCCAGAGTTCCGCGACGATCAGGATAAATGCGGCGCCGTAAGAGCCCCACACGAAAAAGCCGCGCCCGCCCATGGCGAGAAAATCGCTCAGCGAATTCCAGCTCATGCTTTTGCTCCTTTAGCGGCGATCTCGGCAGCGGCCCAGTCGGTGTGGCGTTCGCGTTCCAGAATGATGCAGCGGGCCCGGGCGAGCGTCACCGCCAGGCTGTAGAACCAGGCGGCGAAGGCCATGATCAGCATGCCCCAGAGCATGCTGCTTTCCATGCTGGACTTGGTCATGCTGACCGAGGCGCCCTGATGCAGGGTGCTCCACCATTTCACCGAGAAATGAATGATTGGCACATTCACCGCGCCGACCAGCGCGATGATCGCTCCGGCCTTGTCGGCGCGGCGCGGATCTTCAATCGAGCGGGTCAGGGCGATGAAGCCGAAGTAGAGGAAGAGCAGTAGCAACTGCGAGGTCAGGCGCGCGTCCCACACCCAGTAGGCGCCCCAGGTCGGGCGGCCCCACAGGGCGCCGCTCCACAGCGCGATGAAGCAGAACAGGGCGCCGGTCGGGGCCAGCGCCTGGGTCATGTAGAAGGACAGGCGGGTCCCGAGCCCCAGGCCGATAGCCGACCAGAAGGCCATGACAAGGTAGATGAACATGCTCATCCAGGCGGCTGCCACGTGCAGGTAAATGATGCGATAGACCTCGCCCTGCACCGCATCGGTCGGTGCGACGAAGAAGCCTAGATACAGCCCGATGATCGTGCACAGGACGGCCAGCGTGCCGAAAACCGGAATGAGTTTGCCGGCCAGTGGGTAGAAAGTCTGCGGTGAGGAAAACCTGAAGATGTTCATGGTCTTTGGCTGGATTCTCAGGGGGTGCCGCATGATACGAAGAAATCAGGGCCTTGGCGCCTTGATCTATTTCAAGTGCCGCTATTCACAGGCCAGTCGCAATGCTGCCGCGCAGGCAAACGGCGCCAGTGCCAGTGCGGCGAGGCTGCCGCCACCCAATAATGACAGGTGCGGTGCAATGCTCATGCCGCCCGCCCAGGCATCTACCGCGCCCGCGCCGAAAACCAGCACCGGCACGAACAGCGGCAGCACCAACAGGGCCAGCAGGCTGCCCGCGCCGCGCAGGCCCAGCGTCAGGGCCGCACCGATGGCGCCGATCAGCGAAAGGATCGGTGTGCCGAGTGCCAGGCTGGCAATCAGCACTTGGGTGGCGCCCGGCTCCAGCCGGTACATCAGACCCAGCAGCGGGGCGATCAGCACCAGCGGCAGGCCGGTGGCGATCCAGTGAGCAAGAATCTTGGCGCTGACCCAGATGACGGCCGGCTCGGGCGAGAGCAGCAATTGCTCCAGCACACCACTGTCGTGATCCTGTGCGAACAAACGCGGCAGGGCGAGCAGGCTGGCCAGCAGTGCGGCGACCCACACCACGCCGGGGCCGATGGCGCGCAGCTGGACCGGATCGGCGCCGACGCCAAAGGGAAACAGGCTGGCCACGATCAGGAAGAAGGCCAGGGCAACGAGCAGATCACTGCGCCCACGCCAGGCGAGGAGCAGATCCCGGCGCAGGACGGCGAGGAAGATGTTCACTTGGCGAACGCCTCCACGTCGAGCAGGCGCTCGGGGGTGCGTAAGGCGACGTCCTGATGCGAGGTGAAGATCACCGCGCCGCCACTGGCGCAATGCGCATCCAGGGTGGCGGCCAGATCAGAGACGGCGGCCGCATCCAGCGCGGTGAAGGGCTCGTCGAGAATCCACAGCGGGCGTTGCGTTTCTAGGAAGAGGCGGGCGAGGCCGACGCGACGGCGCTGGCCCTGTGACAAAACTTTACAGGGCAGCGGAAGCTGACGCTGCAGGCCGATGCGGGTCAGCGCTTCGCTGCAGGTGGCGGGGCTGGCCGGCGTGGCGGCCACCGCGCAGGCAAAGCGCAGGTTCTCGGCGGGCGTGAGCAGATCATTGAGCGCTGGAGCGTGGCCCAGATACAGCATCGCGGCGTGGAAGCTTTCGCGCTGATGCTGGATGTAGTCACCGTGCCAGCTGACGGAGCCGGCCGCGGGGGATGACAAGCCCGCCAGCAGGCGCAGCAGGCTGGTCTTGCCCATACCGTTGGCGCCGGCGATGCGCAGCAGCTCGCCGGGCTTTACGGCAAGGGCGAGGCGGTGAAAGAGCAGGCGGTCGCCGCGTTGGCAGGCGAGGTGGTGGGCTTCAAGCATGACGGGCATTCAAGCACAAGTCGGCGGGTCGAACCAGTGTGCGGCCGTATTGTTTTTGGGTGGTGCTTGAAGAGCCGCACCCAGCTTGCTTCTTGCCAATGCATGGCTGGAGAAGCCCGCGCCTCAAGCCTCTTCGGCCGTTCTTGATTCTGTGTCTGTATCACTTGTGCAGGGCAAAAAGGGACTACGTCCTTTTGGGTTCGAGAGCTCAAGAACAGCGCAGGGCTGCCGTAAGCATCCCTGTAAGCCTGTCTTGCGTAGGGTTTTCAGGGGCCCTCGCAATGCCAGAAACAGGGCTGTGATCCGAGGCGGCGCCGTGGGGTTCCGAGCGGAGCGATCAGAATTTTCGGAGAGAAATAATGTCCATCACCCGCAAGATTTTTTTGCTGATCTGTGTGGCTCTGGCCAGTTGTGGCGTCATTTTCGGGGCGGCCCTGACGGGTTTGTCGCGAATGCAGGCGGCCGCAGGGTCGGCAGAGCCGCAGGCAGTGCAGGCCGCATTTTCGTCAGCGCGCAGTTTGACGATGGTGGCGCTGGTGGTGGGCGTCGTGGTGATTCTGGGCCTGGGCTA
The DNA here is from genome assembly GCF_040566545.1 of Uliginosibacterium flavum. Lineage (NCBI taxonomy): Bacteria > Pseudomonadati > Pseudomonadota > Betaproteobacteria > Rhodocyclales > Zoogloeaceae > Uliginosibacterium > Uliginosibacterium flavum. Next base: position 256,210 of record NZ_JBEWZI010000002.1, on the reverse strand, counting down.
CCTGCTCTGGCGCTCGCTGATCCAGCCCTTGCAGCGCATGCAGGAAACCATTTCTCACGCGGCGGACAAACTGGACTTCACCGCGACGGCCAACATCAGCGCCAACGACGAAATCGGACAATCCCTGAGCGCCTATAACCGCCTGCTGGAAAGTCTGCGCAAGAGTTTTGTCGCCATTCAGGAGTCCACGACGCGCATGCTGGACGTGACTGAAGAGGTTGATGTGTCTTCGCGCAAGATTGCACGCAACTCGCAGATCCAGAGCGATGCCTCGGCCAACATGGCGGCGGCTGTGGAGGAGATGACCGTCAGTATTTCCATTGTGGCGCAGCAAGCCCAGGACGCCGATCACCATACGCAGGATTCCCGGAATATCGCCGAGCAGAGTTCCGGCGCGATCATGAATACGGTGGACGGGATTCGGACGATTTCCGACTCCGTGGGGGAGGCCGCCGCGCGCATCAAGACGCTGCGCGTCGATTGCGACAGCATCTCGGCGATGGCCGGGATCATTCATGAGATTGCGGATCAGACCAATTTGCTGGCTTTGAACGCGGCTATCGAGGCGGCGCGGGCCGGCGAACAGGGCCGTGGTTTCGCAGTGGTGGCGGATGAGGTGCGCAAGCTGGCCGAGCGCACCACCAAATCCACGCAGGACATCAGTGCCTTGGTCCTGCGCATGCAGGACAGCGCGCGATCCGCCGTCGACAGCATGGTTAAAACCGAGCAAGCCGTTGGTCTCGGCGTGGTCAATGCCCAGCAGGCGGGTGAGTCGATTGATCGCATCAAGGCGGGTTCGGTAGCTGCGGCCGGGGTGGTGGAGGATATTGCCGGCGCGATTCGCGAGCAGCAGACGGCGAGCACCCAGATTGCCCAGAACATCGAACAGATCGCCCAGATGAGCGAGCAGAACTCTGCCGCTGCAGGTGCTTCCGCCACGGCGGTGAGTCGCATTTCGCAAGCCGGGCGCGAGATTGCTCAGTCGCTGTCCTTGTACAAGGTGGATAACAGTCGCCGCGTGATCGAACTGCGCGTGGCTGATATTCATGGCGATGAGCACCCGGCGGTGCGTGCGGTGCGCGCGATGGCAGAGCTGATCGAGCAGCGCTCGGACGGGCGCATGAAGATGAAGATCATGTCCAAAGGCTCTTTCGGTGCTGAGAAAGAAGCGCTGGAGCAGATCAAGAATGGTGGCCTGGACATGACGCGCACCATGCTCTCCAGTCTGAACAAGGACTGCCCGGCCACGGTGGTACCGGCCATGCCTTTCCTCTTCCGTTCCATTGATCACATGCAAAAAGCCATGGATGGCGCGCCGGGCCAACAGATTCTGGCCTCCTGTGCGGCAGGTGGCTTTGTAGGTCTGGGTTTTTATGACAGTGGTGCGCGTTCGATCTATGCCAACAAGGCGGTCAAGTCGATTGCCGACATGCGCGGCATCAAGCTGCGCGTGCCGCCGTCAGACTTGTGGATCGCGATCGCCAATGCCATGGGCGCGCGGGCTACGCCGATGGCGCTCGATGAAATCATCTCGGGGCAACGCATGGGTCTGGTGGATGCGGCAGAGAACAACCTGCCTTCCTATGAAGGCTTCAAGCATTCCGAGGTCTTCAAGTATTTCTCCTTTACCGAGCACTCGATGTCGCCGGACATTCTGGTGTTCTCCAGGAAGCGTTGGGAGTCTTTGGCCGAAGAGGATCGCAAGATCATTGCCGATGCGGCCCGTGAATCGGTTGGTATCATGCGGCGCTTCTGGAAGGAGCGCGAAGAGCAGGCCAGCCGGGCCGTCAGTGCAGCCGGCTCGATCTTCGTGCGCGATGTCGACAAGGCTTCTTTCGAGCGGGCGATGAAGCCGGTCTACGACAAATTCATTACCACCGCCGACCAACGCACCTTGATGCAGGCTATCCAGGCCATTCGCTAAGCATCGCATCAAGCCTCACAACCCAATCACGGCCACGCATGCAGATGCGTGGCCGTGACGTTTTTATGAACGGCCTACGTCCTTTAGGGCGCTATGGGTCTTTGTGGCAATTGGGTAGCATCGCTGCGGCAGCGCACGCTGCCCACGCCATATGACCCGGAGGAATTCGTCCATGAAGTTCGCTCTTACTGGCATCGCCCTGGCTATCGCCAGCCTGATTGCAGGTGCAGCCCAGGCTGCCCCGGCACCGATCAATCTGCGCGTCGTGACCCCATTCGCTACGGGTCATATCCTGGCTGATACAGCCGTCAAGTTCAAACAGGAGCTGGAAGCCCGTGCGCCGCATATCACGGTAACGATCCAGACCAGCGTGCTCAACGAACAGACGATCGATCCGGCTTTCCAGAAATGTGCGGCGGCGGATCGCGTCGGTGAAGTGTTGTTGACCGGCGGTCAGCCGATCCAGGACTACGCGCCAGCCTATTTTTTCTTTAATGGCCCGTATGTGATCCGCGATTTTCCGCATCTGCAGGAAGTCTGGGAAAGCAAGATCGGCGACAGTCTGGTCAAACTGCTCGAGTCCGAGGGCAAGATGGTGGCATTCGATCCGGTCTATCGCGGTTTTCGTCAGTTCACGGCCAATAAACCGATCAACACGCCGGCCGACTTTCAGGGCATGAAGTTGCGTCTGCCGCCAGTGCCGGACTGGATTTCGGTCTGGCAATCCTTGGGCGTGGTGCCCGTGCAGGTGCCGTTGCCTGGCATCTATGAGGCGCTCAAGACCGGGGCCGCCGAAGCTTCGGAAGGCGATCTCACCCAGATCAAATCGCTGAAACTCTACGAAGTGCAAAGTCAGCTGATCATGACCAATCACCTGGTTGGTTTCGGTATGCAGATGGCCAATGCCTGCTTCTATCGCCAGGAACTTTCCAAGGGCGATCAGAGCAAGGTGCGTCTGGCGCTCAAGAAAGCCGCGCAATGGGGCACGCGTACCATTCAGGATCGCGAAGCGAGTTTGCTGGCTGAACTGCAGGCCTCCGGCATGAAGATCGTCACGCCGGACGCCGCCGCAATCCGTACAGCGGCAGAACCTGCCATCAATCAGTTGTTTGCCAGCAAGTGGACCGTCACGACCTGGAAGAAAGTGCTGGATCAATAACAACTTGCAACAACAGGCCGGAGAGGCGCGCGCGACGCTCCTCTCCGGCCTGCCTGTCTGTAAAGCCAATCCCCGCGCGGCTTGCGGAGGGTGCTCTGATACAAGCCCGTTTCGGCAAGTGCGCGGCAGCATCCGTGGCGACGTCTAAATGCTTGAAATTTGACTGACAACTTGCCGCGAAGACGGCTTGATGTCGCTGCTTGACAGCGGGATCGGCATTGCCTACCTTCCGCTTTCTGGGTGATTTTATAAGAGTTTTTCTTACAAAAACTCAGAGAGGTGGGGCAGCAGTCCTCACTCAAAAAAAACAGTGAGGAGACACAATGCGTAGCAAGATTCTGGGCGGCTTGGCCGTCATGTTGCTGGCGGCAAACGCCCAGGCAGCCACCGATTACCCCACTGGTTACACCAAGTGCGCCAAGGAAGGTGCTGCTTGCAGCATGACCGGCACGCGCCAGGTGGCTTTGGGTAAATCAGGCGTTTTCGTGTATGCGACGCTGACCGGCAACTTCACCTGCCAGGCTTCGCTGTTCCCCGCCAGCTCGGTTACGGGTACGCGCTACTGCTCTTACGCTGCGACGACATCTTCGTCCTCGTCCTCGTCTTCTTCATCCTCCAGCTCAAGCTCAAGCAGCTCGTCGAGCAGCTCCAGCAGCAGTTCGAGTTCATCTTCCTCAAGCAGCAGCTCCAGTTCGTCGTCGAGCAGCAGCTCCAGCAGCGGCGGCACGACCGGCAAATATGTCGAAAAGCTGGATCGCGGCGTGGTTGCCGTTCCCGCTGCCAGTGGCATGCTGGTGAGCTGGCGTTTGCTGGGCACCGAGTCCGCGAGCACCGGCTTCAACGTCTATCGGGGTACGGTCAAACTCAACAGCAGCCCGATCACCACCAGCACCAACTACAACGACACGACTGGCAGCACCGGTTCGGCCTATACGATCAAGGCCGTCCTGAACGGCGCTGAGCAGACCGGCAGCGGCAGCAGTGCCATGGTCTTTGCCAACCCCTATCTGAGCATTCCGATCAGCAAGCCCGCTGGCGGCACGACACCGGATGGCGTGGCCTATACCTACGAAGCCAACGACGGTACGCCAGCAGATCTGGACGGCGACGGTCAGTATGAAATCGTGCTCAAGTGGGCGCCGACCAATGCCAAGGACAACTCCCTGTCCGGTTACACCGGCAATACCTTTATCGATGCCTACAAACTCAACGGCACCCGCCTGTGGCGTATCGATCTGGGCAAGAATATCCGCGCCGGCGCGCACTACACCCAGATGGTTGTGTATGACCTGGATAGCGATGGCAAGGCCGAAGTCATGCTGAAGACGGCCGATGGCACGAAGGACGGCAAGGGCGTGGTGATCGGCAGCAGCAGTGCTGACTACCGCACGAGCGCGGGCTACATCCTCTCCGGCCCGGAATTCCTGACAGTGTTCAACGGCGCTACCGGCGCCGCGATGGCCACCACCAACTATCTGCCGGCGCGTGGCACGGTCAGCAGCTGGGGTGACTCTTACGGGAATCGCGTCGACCGCTTTCTTGCCGGCGTCGCCTATCTGGATGGCAGCAAGCCCTCGGCCGTGTTCGCGCGCGGCTACTATACCCGTGCAGTATTGGTCGCTTGGGACTGGCGCAACGGAGCGCTGACCCAGCGCTGGACGCATGACAGCCCGACCAAGGATGTTGGTGCCTATGGTCAAGGCGCGCACTATTTCACCGTGGGCGACGTGAATAAGGATGGCAAGGACGATATCGTCTACGGCGCAGCCACCATCGGCAGCGACGGCAAGCTGCTCTATCGCACAGGCCTGGGCCATGGCGATGCCATCCATATGAGCGACCTTGATCCGAACCACAGTGGTCAGGAAGTGTTCATGGTGCATGAGGAAACCGGTGCCGCCTACGGCATGGAGATGCACGATGCCGCCACCGGCAAGATCCTGTGGGGCGTGAAGACAGGCGTGGATACCGGTCGCGGCATGTGCGCGGATATCGATCCGGCCTTCCCTGGCTATGAGTGCTGGTCCAGCGTGGGCGGCGTGTATAGCGCCACCGGCGTGTCGATCAGCAGCTCGCGTCCGAGCATCAACTTCGGTATCTGGTGGGACGGCGATCTGTCGCGCGAACTGCTCGATGGTGTGAAAATCGATAAGTGGACGCCGTCTTCATCCAGCGTCACGCGTCTGGTCACGGGCGCCAATGCGGGTTCCAATAACGGCACCAAGGCCAACCCGGTAATTTCCGCCGATCTGTTCGGCGACTGGCGCGAAGAGGTCATCTGGCGCAACACGGATAACAGCGCTCTGCTGATCTATTCGACCGGCATTCCGACCAGCTACCGCTTCCCCACGTTGATGCACGACACCCAGTATCGCGTGCAGGTCGCGGGCCAGAACATGGCCTACAACCAGCCCCCGCACCCGAGTTTCTTCCTTGGCAATGGCATGGGGGCTGTCGCGCTGCCGGCCGTGCGTACTCCGTGAACGCACGGAAGTCCTTGTTTCGAAAGAGGCCGCAGATTGCGGCCTCTTTTATTTTTTGTGCACAAGACACCAGAATTCACTAGGCGCTTGCCGGCTTCTCATGCACACTGCGCAGCCTGTGGCATGTGTTCCAGTCTCCCCGCCACTGTCTGTCGCAGCCTCTGCTGCTCTCAGTAATTCACACGAACCTGCTTCGTCCTCCTCGACTGGAGCCGTGCCCTTAAGGCAGCGGCTGGTCGACGCAGCTCTCAGATTGAGAGAAAAATGTCCTTTGCATCCCTCGGGCTCATCGAGCCCCTCGTCCGCGCCGTTGCCGAGCGCGGTTATTCCGTTCCTACGCCCATTCAGACCCAAGCCATTCCGGCGGTTCTGAACGGTGGCGACCTGCTCGCCGGCGCCCAGACCGGCACCGGCAAGACCGCCGGTTTTGTTCTGCCGATTCTGCAGCGCTTGCACGACACTCCGGCGCGCAAGCCCGGCGCGATCCGTGTCCTGATTCTCACCCCGACGCGCGAACTCGCGGCGCAGGTGGAGGAATCTGTGCGCCACTACGGCGTGCACATGCCCTTCAAGTCGATGATGATGTTCGGCGGCGTGTCCATCAATCCGCAGATCACCCAGCTCAAGCGCGGCGTCGACATCCTCGTTGCCACGCCGGGCCGTTTGCTTGATCACGTGCAGCAGAAGACGGTGGATCTGTCCGCCGTCGAAATTCTGGTGCTGGACGAAGCCGACCGCATGCTCGACATGGGTTTCATCCGTGACATCAAGCGCGTGCTGGCCTTGCTGCCGCGTCAGCGTCAGAACCTGTTGTTCTCGGCGACCTTCTCCGAAGAGATCAAGACCCTGGCCGATGGCCTGCTGAACAAGCCGGCGATGATCGAAGTCGCGCGTCGCAACGCCACGGTCGAAGCCATCACCCAGCGCGTCATGCTGGTGCCGCAGTCGTCCAAGCGTCACCTGCTGGCCCACCTGATCAGCGAAAAGGCCTGGTTCCAGGTGCTGGTGTTTGCCCGCACCAAGCACGGCGCCAACCGCCTCGCCGAGCAATTGACCAAGGGCGGCATTCCGTCGCTGGCGATTCACGGCAACAAGAGCCAGAACGCCCGTACCCGCGCACTCGCCGAATTCAAGAGCGGCGATCTGCAGGTGCTGGTGGCGACTGATATCGCGGCGCGCGGCATCGACATTTCCGAATTGCCGCATGTGGTGAATTTCGAACTGCCGAACGTGCCGGAAGATTACGTGCACCGCATCGGTCGTACCGGCCGTGCCGGCTCGACGGGCGAGGCGCTGTCGCTGGTGTCGCCGGATGAAACCCAGTTCCTCACGGATATCGAAAAGCTCATCAAGCGCAAGATCGAACGCGTGGCACTGCCCGAGTTCGTGATTCCTGAAGGTGCGGCCAACGAAAGCGAAGCCCGCGCGCCGCGTCAGCCGCAGGGCCGTGGTCGTCAGGGTCAAGGTCAGGGCCAGCGGCGTGAAGGTGGCGAGGCCAGTGCGCCGCGCAGCCGCTCCGGTAATGGCTCTTCAGGCCGCTCCTCTGGCCAGCCGCGTGCAGCGGGCTCCGGCGAAGGTCGCGCCCCGCAGGGCGAGGCCCGTCGTAGTTCTGCAGGTGGTGGTGCTGGACAAGGCCGTGGCACGGGCGCCTCCGGGCAGCCACGTCGCTCAGGTCCGTCCGGTGCGGCTTCCGGGCAGGCTCGCAGTGGCTCGTCGCAAGGCGCCAATGGCCGTCCGCAACGCAGCAATGCGCCGCGCGGCGAAGCCAACGGCAATGTCGCCCGCCCGGCACGTGAAGTGAATGGCAATGTGCACGCCCAGCCGCGTCGCGAAGCCGACGGCAATCGTGCCCAACCGGCACGCAGCGGTGACGCACCGAGCGGTTTGCGCGGTGCGTTCTCACGCGGCATCAGCGCCCTGCGTCGTCTCGGCGATTAAGATAAGTTCATCCCGGTTCGCGCCGGGCTGTACGTCACAAGGGCCGCAATTGCGGCCCTTGTGACGTTTACCTGCCTTGCGAATTACTTCGCCAGTCGTGCCCGTGCCCGCTCAATCGCTGCCCGCACCTGATTCGGCGCGGTGCCGCCGATGTGGCTACGCGAGGCCAGCGAGCCTTCGACGGTCAGCACGGCGTAGATGTCCTCGCCGATCTTCTCGCCAGCGCCGGCCACATGGGCCATGCAGGCGCGCAGCTCATCGATGGACATGTGTGGCAGCTCGCCGCCCTTGATTTCGGCGGCGCGCACCGCCAGCGCCACGGCTTCGTGCGCGTCGCGGAAGGCCAGACCTTTTTTGACCAGATAGTCGGCCAGATCCGTCGCTGTGGCGAAGCCCAGACTCAGCGCCTGCAGCATGTTGTCCGGCTTGACCTTGATGCCGGTGATCATGTCGGCATAAATGCGCAGGGTGTCGATCAGGGTGTCGGCAGCATCAAACAAGGGTTCCTTATCTTCCTGATTGTCCTTGTTGTAGGCCAGCGGCTGGCCTTTCATCAGGGTCAGCAGGGCGATCAGGTGGCCATTCACGCGGCCGGTCTTGCCGCGCACCAGCTCGGGCACGTCCGGGTTTTTCTTTTGCGGCATGATGCTGCTGCCGGTGGTGAAGCGGTCGGCCAGATCGATGAAGCCGAAACGCGGGCTCATCCACAGGATCAGCTCTTCGGACAGGCGTGACAGATGCATCATCGTCGTCGCCACGGCGGCGCAGAATTCGATGGCGAAATCGCGATCCGACACCGCGTCCAGCGAGTTCTCGCAGACTTCGTCGAAGCCCAGTTCGCGCGCTACGAATTCGCGGTCAATCGGATAGCTGGTGCCGGCCAGCGCAGCGCTGCCCAGCGGCAGGCGATTGGTGCGGCGGCGCACATCGGCGAAGCGCTCGGCATCGCGCCGGGTCATCTCGTAATAGGCCATCAGGTGGTGGCCGAAGGTCACCGGCTGGGCGATCTGCAAGTGGGTGTGGCCCGGCAGCGGCGTGGCCGCATGCAGCTCGGCCAGATCCAGTACGTTCTTCTGAAAGTCGCCAATCAGCACGAGGATCGAATCGATGGCGTCGCGCAGCCACAGACGGATGTCGGTGGCAACCTGATCATTGCGTGAGCGGCCGGTGTGCAGGCGCTTGCCTGCGTCACCGATCAGCGCGGTGAGGCGCTGCTCGATGTTCATGTGCACGTCTTCACCGTCCAGCGTCCAGACGAATTCGCCGCGTTCGATTTCGCCGATGATCTGCGCCATGCCGCGTTCAATATCGGACAAGTCCTGATTGCCAATGATGTTTTGTTTTGCGAGCATCCGGGCGTGTGCCAATGAGCCGCGGATATCTTGCGCGGCCATGCGGCAATCGAAGAATACGGAAGCGGTATAACGCTTGACCAGATCGGAGACGGGTTCGGAGAAGCGCCCGGACCAGGCGCCGGAAGCGTTACCGGAGGATTTATCAGTCATAATCTGCAGATTGGCTCATCAAAGACGGATTCGGGCGGAGTACCACGGACAGGGACATGGCGGGCACACCGGGGAAGACGACAAGTATAAAGCAAGCGAAGGAACGCTCAGCGATTCCGGCCGGCCTACGCGTGCTGGTGCCGGATTTTCGCAATCTCGGCGCGGTACTGCGGGTGCTGGCCTTTGGCAATCTGCTGATCATCTTTACCGTGCTGATCCGCATCCCGCACCTGCGCGAATTCGGCTATCACCTGACCGTAATGCTGGGGCGTGCCGAGCTGCCCCTGATGGCGCTGGCCGGGCTGCTCTACTGGCTCGGGCCCTGGCTCAATCGCCTGAGCTGGCGCGATCTGTCCCTGATCACCGGCTGCATGGCGCTGGCGCTGGCCATTATCTTCCAGACCTGGATTCTGCCTTCCGTCGATAGCGATGCCTATCTGCGCGGCTTGATGTGGGCGCTGGGCAGTTCGATGGCGGTGCTCACCTATTTTCGCTGGCACCAGATCTCGCAGATGCCGGCCCTGGGCGAGGCGCGCATCCTCGCGCTGACCGCGCGCATCCGTCCGCACTTCTTCTTCAATTGTCTCAACGGCGTGCTCGGCGTGATGCGCTCCGACCCGAAGCGCGCCGAACAGGCACTGGAAGCGATGGCCGAATTGTTCCGCGAGCTGATGCGCGACAGCCGCGAGTTAGTCCAACTATGTGACGAAATCGAGCTGTGCAATCGCTATCTCGAACTTGAGCGCCTGCGCCTCGGCGAGCGCCTGAATGTGAAGTGGGAACTCAAGCACGCGCCGCTCAACGCCCAAGTTCCGCCGTTCATGCTGCAACCACTACTGGAGAATGCGGTATTTCACGGTATAGAACCCAACCCGGAGCCGGGACGCATTCTGGTGCGTATCATCCGGCGCGGGAACATGCTCGACATGCGCATCAGTAACCCACTCAATCCCGGTGGTGAGCGACGCACAAGCGGCAACCGCATGGCCATGAATAACATCCGGGAAAGACTGGCACTGTTTTTTGATATGGAAGCGACGCTGAACACCGAAGAGCAAGACGGTGAATTCAGAGTGCGCGTCCGCATACCGCTGCGAAAAGAGGAGAAGTGATGGAAACGAGCCAGCTGGCAATCCTGATTGTGGATGACGAAGCCCCCGCACGTGAGCGCCTGCGCGACCTGCTCGGTGACATCGTTGCTGAACAGCCCAACCGCGTCATCGGCATGGTCGGCAACGGCCTTGAAGCCCTGCGCCTGCTGGAAACCACCCCGGTGGATCTGGTTCTGGTCGATATCCGCATGCCGGCCATGGACGGCATCGAATTCGCCCAGCATGCCAACCTGCTCAAGCCGCCGCCGCCGATCATCTTCGTCACCGCCTATGACGAACATGCTGTGCAGGCTTTCGAGCTGAATGCCATCGATTACCTGCTCAAGCCCGTGCGTGCCGACCGCCTCGCCGGCGCCCTGCAGAAAGCCCGTCACGCCACGCCGGTCGCGCGTGAAAGCCTCGACACCATCGCCGAGCCGCGCCGTCACCTGACTTGCAGCGAACGCGGCAAGATCCACCTGATCCCGATCGGCGACGTGCTGTATCTGAAGGCCGAACTCAAATACGTCACCGCCCGCACCGCCGCACGCGAATACCTGCTCGAAGAATCCCTCGTGCAACTCGAACAGGAATTCGCCGAACGCTTCGTGCGCATCCACCGCAACTGCCTCGCCTCGCGTGCCGCCGTGGTTGGCTTCGAACGCTCGGTGGGCGAGGATGGTGGCGAAGGCTACTGGAGCGTGCGTTTGAATGGCTTGGATGAATTGCTGCCGATCAGCCGGCGGCAGTGGGCGAACGTCCGCGCAGTCCTCGGCGACTGAAAAATCGGCATAAGCCTACTACGCGGGCCGATCTCGAAGCTCCGGTGCTCAACGTACTCGCGTACGCCTCCGCGCCTCGCTTCGACCTCGGCCCGCTCGCTACGGCTTCTGCTCGATTTTGGGCTTGGGTGGGTAATTCATTTGGCACGATCAAGGCGGATGGGTTTTGAGTTTAGAGTTAGGACTCCATGTGAAACGTACATCCAATTTCAGACTCAAGGTACTGCACGCGCTGTCCGCGTTGATTGCGGATGAGGATCGCGAGCTACTAAAGTTTCGTCGCCGCAATTCGGCGCTAAAATTTTTTGGACTACTTTTTGTTGCGGCGTCTCTTCTAGAATCTTTTGAGCCCCACTGGCCCTTGCCTTTTATTTCCGCAGTAGGTATTGCCGGCGGAGTTTTTTGCGGGCTTAGTGTTTTGTTTTATTCGGCTCTTGCGCAATGGTCCGTCATTAAGCCGTTCCTTAATGCGCAAGCCATTGAAAAAGCAACGCGCGAAATCGAGCTCTAACGGCATATGGATTTCCAACAGTTGGTCACGAGTGCGTTTGAAGCATTCTCCGGGTATGAGAAACCGGCGCATTCAACAAACCACCAACACTGTGGCGAGTGTGCGGAATATGATGAATTGCTATCTGAGATTCTGCGGCAAGACCTTTCAATAGAGCAGATCGGTACTGATTGTTGGGGGCCAATTTCTTTTCTTACGCCTGAAGCAATGGCCTATTACATGCCACGATTAATTGAACTGGCTGCCTCTGGTGTCGACGGCAAAGATAGAGACCCTTACTATATTCAGTTCATAAATTCAGTGAGCGCAGGTCCGTCAGATCGTCAATATGGACTGTTCGGCCTGGCGCAAAACAAGGCTGTTGCATGTGGTTTGTCGTTCATTAAAGAGAACTACTACGAAGGTATATGTGCTCATTGTTGGGAAGATGAGCTCGAAAAATCGCTTATAGACTGGTCGAGGCGGTAAACCGGAATAACGCGTAAGGTAAAAAAGGTGGGTTCGCGAAGTAAGTCACTACGCTTCGTCGCTTGCCCATGGTGGGTTGTCGCTGTGCTCCGAACCCACCCTACGAGACCCGCACCCCGCTTGCCTGCTGGCGGGGCATGCCCGAAGAGCCTTATCCCGCGCGGCTCTCCGGTAGGCCTGTTTTTTCAGGCGGCAGACTCCGCGCGGATCAGCCACAATGAGCCAATAGTCTTTCCAATCTCTCAGGATCTGCATGCTCCAGCCGCCCGCCATCATTGATGTGGAAGCTTCCGGTTTCGGGCCGGGCAGCTATCCGATTGAGGTCGGTTGTGCCTTGCCGGATGGGCGTACTTACTGTGCGCTGATCCAGCCGGTGGCGGAGTGGACGCACTGGGATCCGGCGGCCGAGGCGGTGCATGGCATCAGCCGCGAAGCCTTGCAGACGCACGGTTTGCCGCCGCTCTCGGTGGCTATTCGGCTGAATACGCTGCTGCGCGGGCAGACGGTGTATTGCGACGCCTGGGCGCACGACTATTCCTGGCTGGCCACCCTGCACGAGGCGGCGGGCGTGCCGCCGGCCTATCGCCTTGATCATCTCGTACGGATCACGCCCGATATCGAAGCCTGCCAATGGAATCTCATCCGTGAAGACGTGGAGAAAAGCCTCAAAGTGCGCCGCCATCGCGCCAGCGTCGATGCACGGGTGCTGCAGATGACCTGGATGTGTGTTATTTCAGGACTGAGTGCTGAGCGGCCGCCTGCGGCGGAGTACTGAGCGGCCGCCTTCGGCGGAGTGCCGAGTTCTGAGGATTGAGTGCTGAGTGGGCGTGCTCGTAGAGCTTGGCCCAGAAAAACTCTTCGTGACGGTATGTTGTAGAGGCACTATGGGCGAGATCCTACGGGACATGCTCGCGGAGTCGTCTCCATATTGCCTTTCCGCCACCACCGCCCGAAGACCCAATACGGGCGCGCTTCTGCAAGCAAGCACACTCAGTACTCAGCACTCAGCACTCAGCACTTCTTTTTTGCTCGTGGATGCGCAGCGTCATAAACCTTGGCCAGGTGCTGGAAATCCAGATGGGTGTAGACCTGCGTGCTGCGGATGCTGGCGTGGCCGAGCAGTTCCTGGACGGCGCGCAGATCACCGCTGGACTGGAGCATGTGCGAGGCGAAGCTGTGACGCAGCATGTGGGGATGGACGTGCTGCGGCGCGCCTTTCTCGCGAGCCCAGCGCGCCAGACGGGCGCGGATGGCGCCGTGCGAGAGGCGGCAGCCGCGCTGGCTGACGAAGAGCGCGGCTTCCTCGGGCGCGGCCAGGGTGGCACGCACGGCCAGCCATTCGCCAAGTGCTTCGAGTGCTTTGCTGCCGACGGGCACGCGCCGCGTCTTGTTGCGTTTGCCGAAGACGGTGACTTCGCCTTCGCTGATGCTGTAAGTGCCGGCCAGATCGAGGCCGGCCAGCTCGGCCAGACGCAGGCCGGAGGAGTAGAAGAGTTCAAACACAGCCAGATCGCGTACTTCCAGCACATCGTCCGGCAGGGCGTTCAGCAGGGCGCCAGCGGCGTCGACTGACAAAGCCTTGGGCAGCGGCTTGCCGGCCTTGGGCGGGCGGATGCCGAGCACCGGATTGGCCTCGCACAGGCTGCGCGCCAGCATCCAGCGGAACAGGCCGCGCCAGGCCGAGAGCGTGCGCGCAATCGAGCGCGCTTCCAGCCCGCCGGCGTGCAGCTTGGCGGCGAAACGGCGAATGTCGGCAGGTTTGAGTTCGATCAGCGAACGGCCAGCGGAGAGCGCGTGCAGCTTGCCCAGATCGCGCTGATAGCTGATCAGCGTGTGCGGGCTGGCGCGGCGTTGGTGGGCGAGGTAGTCGAGCCAGATCAGTGCTTCCGGAGGAAGCGGGTTCTGAGTGCTGAGTGCTGAGTGCTGAGGGGGAGGCGTGGAGGTTTTGGGCGTCATCTCGATCCTTGTTTCATCTGCCGAGCGAAAACAAGCGAACCGGCAAAAGGAGCCGCTTTTTCTCAGTACTCAGCACTCAGAACCCAGCACTGTCTTACCCAATTTGTTTTAAAACCGCCGCCCCCACCATGTCGCCGATGCGCTCGACATACATGGTGCCCATTTCGGGGAAGAAGCGTTGTGGGTCTTCCGAGCCGAGTGCCAGCATGCCGAAGATCTGGGCGTCGCGGCGCAGCGGGATCAGGGCCATTGATCGTAGATGATCTGCGGCTTCGCCGAACCAGGTCAGGATCTCTCCATGCTGTGCGGCCGGGCCACAGTAAGGCTGGCGCAGATCGGCGGCGTAGAAACGCAGCTCTTCGCTGACTTCGATGAACTCCGGCACCGGGCGCTTGAGGATGCTGTTCCAGATCCGCAGCGCTACGTGCGGCACGGCAAAGTCTTCCTGCAGGTGGTTGTAGACCGCGAAATTCACGCTCTCGAAATCCTCGGCCAGCAGCAGCGACAGGGTCAGGCGATGAACCTTTTCTGCAATGACATCGTTCTCTTCGCCGAAACTCACCAGCTCGGCCAGCTTGCCCTGCACCTGGGCGAGCTTTTCGCGCAGGGTCAGCAACTGACGCTCGGTCAGCGAAATTGCTTGCCCGTTGAGCGGATGAGGTACGGTCAGCTGGTTGAGCATCTCCGGATGCTCGTCAAAGAACTCTGGATGGGCGTTGAAGAAGGCGATGATTTCTTGTGCGTGCATGGGGGCTCAATGGAAAAGGTAAAGGGGAGGGGAAAGGAGGCTTAGACCTCTATCTCTCCGTCAAACACGCTGACCGCCGGGCCGGTCATCAGCACGGGTGCGCAGGGGCCGTTCCAGGCAATCGATAGCTCGCCGCCACGCGTTTGTACGCGCACTGGCGATTGCAATAATTCGCGCTGGATGCCAGCCACCACGGCCGCGCAGGCGCCGGTACCGCAGGCCAGGGTTTCGCCCGCGCCGCGTTCGAACACGCGCAGACGGATGTTGTGCTGATCCACCACCTGCATGAAGCCTGCATTGACACGCGCCGGGAAGCGCGGGTGATGCTCGATGCGCGGGCCTTGTTGCTCGACGGGTGCGGTATCCACGTCGGCGACGACCTGCACCGCGTGCGGATTGCCCATCGACACGGCGGTGATCGCCAGCATCTGGCCGGCCACGTCCAACGGCTGCACCACGGCATCGGAATCCGAGACGAAAGGGATGCGCGCTGGCTCGAAAATCGGTACGCCCATGTCCACAGTCACCAGACCGTCTTCGACCAGCCGCGGGCTGATGATGCCGGACTTGGTTTCGACGCGGATCTCGGTCTTGGCGGTGAGCTGCTTGTCGACCACGAAGCGCACGAAACAGCGCGCGCCATTGCCGCACTGTTCCACTTCGCTGCCATCGGCATTGAAGATCCGGTAGCGGAAATCCACGCCCGACTGGGTCGGACGCTCGACGATCAGGAGCTGGTCGCAGCCCACGCCAAAGCGCCGGTCGCCCAGCGTCTTCGCCAGTTCCGGAGTCATTTCGATAGCCTGATTGATCGCGTCGATCACGACGAAGTCATTGCCCAGACCGTGCATTTTGGTGAATTTGAGCTTCATGCCTGCATTATATGGCCGCCTGTGGCGGCAGTGCTGAGGAGAAAAACAGGACTGAGAAAGCAGGACTGAGCAATGAGTGCTGAGTGCTGAGTAGATATTTCCGCCGGCTTCGCCGGCGCAGGGTTGCTTGGGGGGGCTGAATGCTGCGCTTGCCTGTTCGAATAAGCCCTGTGCTACGCGATCATTCTGAAGCGCCGCGCCCAACTTGCTTTTGCAGCATACCTGCCCGAAAACTCAATGCCGGAGCGGCTTTGCAAGCATGCCCACTCAGTACTCAGTACTCAGCACTCAGTCCTCATTGCTCAGGACTCCGCCGCAGGCGGCCCGTCGTCGTCGTCGACCTCTACCAGACAATCATAAAAAGTCGCGCCGCCACCCATGTCAGCCAGCGCCTGCGAGGTTACGGCGTTGGCGTTGCAGCCGTCGCCGGAGAGTTTCTGCCACCAGATCGAAGGCGCACTGACTACGCTCTGACGCACGCCTGGCGCTTCGGTATTCACACGCAGGGTGGCGTGAAAAGCGCCGCGATCATTGAAAATGCGCACGCGCTGGCCGTCTTCAAGCCCGCGGGCGCTGGCGTCCTGAGGGTGCATGTCCAGCCAGGGGCGGCCTTCGGCGTCCTTGAAGCGGGGCAGGTTGGCGAAGCTGGAGTTCAGGAAGTGGCGCGAGGGTGGACTGACGAAAGCCAGCGGAAATTTCGCGGCCAGCTCGGGATTGCTGCGCGGGCCTTCGCGTGGCGGCACGAAATGCGGCAGCGGATCGATGCCCTGCTGGGCGAGCGTGTCGGAATAGAACTCGCATTTGCCGGAAGGTGTGGGGAAGCCGCCCTGGGCAAAGGGAGCAAACGGGGTCGGCACATCGAGGCGTTGCCAGCCTTGAGTGCGCAGGGTGGTCATGTCGATGTTGCCGCTGCGTGGATGACTCTTGCGGAAAGCCTGGGCGCCGATTTCCTCGTCGGATTCGGTAAAGCAGGCTTCGCTGAAGCCCATGCGGTGCGCCAGTTCGCGGAACACCCAGGTATTTGGCCGCGCCTCGCCGAGCGGGGCGATGGCCGGCTCGTTCACCATCACATTCAGATGGCCGTAGGACTTGTGGATGTCCCAGTGCTCCAACTGGCTGGTGGCGGGTAGCAGGATGTCAGCATAGTCGGCCGTATCTGTCTGGAACAACTCGTGCACCACCACGAACAGGTCTTCGCGGGCAAAGCCTGCGCGCACCTTGTTGGAGTCTGGCGCCACCGCGACCGGATTCGAGTTGTACACCATGATCGCGCGGATGGCCGGATCACGGTCTTCGAGCAGCGCATCACCGATACGGCTCATGTTGACGTGACGTGGGGGCAAGCGCTCGTCGTAGGGGTAGAGGTCGGGGCGTTCCAGCGCATGATCGTCGACGCCATAGCTGCCGGAAGTAGACAGCAGGATGCCGCCGTGGGGCGAGCGCCAGTGGCCGGTCAACGCAGGCAGGCAGGCGATTGCACGCATCGCGGCACCACCACCGGCGCAACGGTTGAGGCCGTAATTGACGCGGATCGCGGCGTGGCGGCCGTCTTGACCATATTCGCGCGCGAGCTGTTCGATGGCTGCGGCGGTGAGGCCAGTTTCTGCCGCCGCGCGTTCGGGCGTCCAGTCGTGCACACGGCGCTTCAGCGCGGCGAAGCCGGTGGTGTAGCGGGCGATATAGTCTTCGTCGCAGAGGCCGTCTCGAATCAATACGTGCATGATCGCCAAAGCCAGGGCTGCATCGGTACCGGGGAGTGGGGCGAGATGCCAGTCGGATTTCTCGGCGGTCAGGCTGCGCACCGGGTCGATGCACACCACACGCGCGCCCTTGCGTCGGGCTTCAACGATGCGCGCCCACAGATGCAGGTTGGAGACGACCGGATTGGCGCCCCAGATCAGGATGTAGGGGGCGTTGGCGAAGGCTTCCGGGTCAGTGCCAAGGGTCGCGCCGATACTGGCTTTGTAGCCCTGAAAGCCGGCTTCGGCGCAGATCGTGCGATCCAGAAAACTGGCGCCGAGACGGTGGAAAAAGCGCCGATCCGTCGAGCTGCCCTGCACCAGACCCATGGTGCCGGCGTAGCTGTAGGGCAGGATGCTGCGCGGGTCGGTGGCGGCGAGCTTGGCAAAGCGCTCGGCGATTTCGTCCAGCGCCTCGTCCCAGCTGATGCGGGCAAAGCGGCCTTCGCCCTTTTTGCCGACACGCTTCATCGGATACAGCAGGCGCTGGTCCGAGTAGGTGCGCTCCTCGTAATGTGCCACCTTGGCGCACAAGGTGCCACGCGTGATCGGCACATCGGTAGCACCCTGCACCTTAATGGCCCGACCGTTTTCTACCGTGATCTGCATCGCGCAGCTGTCCGGGCAATCATGCGGACAGACGGCGCGGACGGTGTGGCGATCAGGTGGGAGGCTCATGGCGACCCCGGTTCGCGGCTCAGCGCGCGGAGGCGCCGGTCAGCTCCAGATAGCGTTTGCGGTCAGTGTCAAAGCGCATGCGCAACTGATCGATCTCGTGCTGTTTGGCATTGATGACGGTGCGAATGGCTTCCAGCTCAGAGGTGTTGACCGCAATGTTATCTGCCAGAGTTTTCGGGAAGCTGCCTTTGCTGGGGCGGCTCTTGTCGAGTTTGGCCAGTTGCACCTGCAGATCGGCTTCGCGGGCGCGGGCGGCTTTCAGTTCGCCCTCCACATTGCCTACATCGCGGTCACGCCGCCGATCGAGTTCGCTGACGCTGGCATAGGAGTCGAGGAGCACCTGGTCGCGTCGGCGATCTTCGGCTTCCTTGGCCAGGCGGTCGCGTTGCGCGCGCAGCTCCAGGTTCTTCTTCGCGCGTTGCTCGGCAGTCATGGGGGCTTCGACTTCGCGTACGGTGCGCCCGCCGACGATTTCGACATAGGCACGGTCATAACAAACCTGCGGCAGGCTGTCACCGCAGCTGCGTCGGCCGTTTGCGTCGTTGCAGCAGAAGCTGCGCGTCTGCGCCTGGGCTGTTGCAGCCAGCAGCAGGGTCAGCGGGAGCAGGAGGTGCAGCAGCTTCATTTTCAGCTCACTCCGTAGGTTTGCCGGTAGTTTTGCACGGCGGGCAAAAAGGCGGCAAGGCGTGCGTCAGTCGTGATGAAGCTCATCAGGTCGTCCAGATTCGTCACCGCGATGACAGGCACGTTGAAGGCGTCGCGTACTTCCTGCGCCGCGCTCTTCTCGCCCGTGCCGCGTTCCATGCGGTCAATCGCAATCACCACGCCCGCCAGTTCGGCACCGTTGGCGCGGATGATCTCCACGGATTCACGCACCGAGGTGCCCGCTGATATCACATCATCGACCACGATGACCCGGCCCTTGAGCGGGGCACCGACCAGGGTGCCGCCTTCGCCGTGGTCCTTGGCTTCCTTGCGATTGAAGCAGAAGGGGATGTTGCTGCCTTGCGCGGCCAGTTGCATGGCCGTACCGGCGGCTAGCGGGATGCCTTTGTAAGCGGGACCGAACAGGGTGTCAAAGGCAATGCCGGAGGCGCGGATGGCCTGGGCGTAGTAGTCGCACAGCTCGGCGAAGGACGCTCCGTCATCGAACAGGGCAGTATTGAAAAAGTAGGGCGACAGGCGGCCCGCTTTGGTTTTGAACTCACCAAAGCGCAATGCACCTTTGCGCTCGGCGAGCGCGAGAAAATTGCGGCTAAAATCCACGGTAATCACTGATTTCAAGGAAAACGTCAAGAATGTTACGCGTCATCACCCTTAACCTCAACGGCCTCCGCTCCGCCGCGACCAAAGGTTTCTACGACTGGCTTGCCGCGCAGGATGCGGACATCGTTTGTCTGCAGGAAATCAAGGCACAGGAAGCGGACTTGAGCCCCGCCATGCTCAACCCTGCAGGTTGGCATGCTTACTTCCATTGCGCCGAAAAGAAAGGTTACAGCGGGGTGGCGATTTACGCCCGGCGTCAGCCGGACGCGGTGCTGAGTGGTATCGGCGTGGCCGAGTTTGATGCCGAAGGACGTTACATCCAAGCGGATTTCGACTTGCCGCAGGGCCCGCTGTCAGTGGTCTCCTTGTACCTGCCTTCAGGATCGAGCTCTGAAGAGCGTCAGCAGGCCAAATTCCGTTTCATGCTGGAGTTTGCGCCACGCATGGCCGCACTGCATGCCAGTGGCCGTGAGGTCATCATTTGTGCGGACTGGAATATCGCTCAGCGTGAGATTGATCTGAAAAACTGGAAAAGCAATCAGAAAAACTCGGGCTTTTTGCCCGAGGAGCGCGCATGGCTGAGCACACAGCTGGACGCGGGCTGGGTGGATGCCTATCGGCGCCTGCACCCGGACGCCACAGACGCCTGCTACACATGGTGGAGCAATCGCGGTCAGGCCTGGGCCAAGAATGTTGGTTGGCGTCTGGATTACCAGTTGGCGACGCCGGGGATTGCGGCGCAGGCGTATAGCGCGGCCGTCTTCAAGGATCAGCGGTTTTCGGATCACGCGCCGCTGACCATTGATTACCTGTTTTAGGGGTGTTTTTGCGATGCTTGCAGAGCCGCGCCCAGATTGGCTCTTCAGTGATGTGCGTTGAAGATCGCCTACAGGTGCGGCTCTTCAGGCAGATGTTTTTGAGTGAGGGTTGCCGCCAGCCCGAGCTGCCAGCCTGAGCGCGTCCGAGAACGCTTTCTAGGTTAAAATCGCGCAACTTCACTTGACGGATATGGCCCACGCCATGCCGTTCTTTTTCTCCTTTGTCCTGTTTCCAGATGCGGGCAAAAGGGATCTTCAAGGGTCGCTTGCGACTTTTATGTAAACAGGTTTGCCATGGACACGTTAGAACTGCTGCGCGAATTCATCAAGCGTCGGGTCGTCAACCCTCCGGAAGAGGTGACACTTGAAAGCCGACTCGAAGAGATTGGCGTTGATTCCCTGACCTTGCTTGATCTGATGTTCGACATGGAAGACAAGTACGGTGTGCGCATGCCCGACGACTTGCCGCGCCCGGACACCGTAGGCGACCTGATTGCCATTTTCGAAAAGCTCAAGCCAGCCAGCAATGTCTGAGGCTGCACGCCGCCGGGTGGCGGTGACGGGCTTGGGTGTCGTCAATCCCTTTGGTGGCGACTTGCTGGATTTCTTCGCGCGCCTGATGCGCGGCGAGTCTGCGGTGCGCCTCTATCACCATCCCGCTTCGCCTTCGCCCCTGGCTCAGCCAGCGGTGAGTTGTCCGCATTTCGATGCTGAAGCGGTGTTGGGCCGCCCCTTGGCTGGCGTGTGTGACCGCTACAGTCAGCTTGGCGTGGCTGCCGCGTTTTCCGCTTGGGAGGACGCCGGTCTGCCGCGTCAAAATGGTGGCTCCGATGAATACGGTGTCTCCTGGGGAACCGGTGTGGGCGGCACGCTGACCTTCGAGAGGGGCTACGCGGATTTTTACGTGCACGGCAAAGATCGCGCCCACCCGCTGTCTATCGTGCTTGCCATGAGCAATGCGGCAGCATCGCATGTGGCCATCAATCTCGGTCTGGGCAGCTCCTGTCTGACCTATTCGGTTGCCTGCGCGTCTTCGGCGGTGTCGATTGGTGAAGCCATGCGCCGCATTCAGGCCGGCGAATCCGAGCTGGTGGTCGCAGGCGGTTCGGAAGCGCCTTTGTCTTTCTCTGTCATGCGTGCCTGGGAAGCCATGCGTGTGGTGGGGCAGGGCGATGAAGAGACGGCGTATCGTGCCTGCCGTCCGTTTCAGGTTGGGCGGACTGGTCTGGTCCTTGGCGAAGGCGCTGCCGCACTGGTGCTTGAGGACTGGGAGCATGCCCAGGCCCGTGGCGCACGGATTTACTGCGAGCTGGCCGGCTATGGTCAGAGTTGCGATCACACGCATCTGGTCAAGCCGGATGCTTACGGCCAGACCCGCGCAATGAGGCTGGCCTTGCGTGAAGCCGGCCTGGATGCGAGTGAGGTCGGCTATGTGAATGCCCACGGCACGGCCACCCGCGAGGGCGACCCGACCGAGATCGAAGCCTTGCGTCAGATCTTTGGCGCGCACGCGGAAAACCTGCTGGTCAGTGCCACCAAGTCCATGCATGGTCACCTGCTGGGTGCCACCGGTGCGATGGAGGCTTTGATCACCGTGCTGGCGCTGGCTCGGGGTGAAGTGCCGCCGACGGCGCATCTCGACGAGGTGTCGCCAGACTGCCAGGGCGTGCGTCATGTGATGGGCAAGGGCTTGCGCGGTGTGCCGCTCAAAGCCGCGCTGTCGAACTCCTTTGCCTTTGGCGGCAGCAATGCCGTGCTGGCATTTAAGGCGCTGTCGTGAGTATCCAGCACCCATCCCGCTTGCTCGATCTTCAGGATCTGGCGCCGCGTGATGCGGGCGCCGATTTGCTCGGGTCGGTGCTGTACGGCGTGCCTTTGCTGCAGGACGCCGCCGCCATTGGCGCGCCGCTGCCACTTCTGCCGGCCGGTGGCAGTACCTATACCACCTGGCTTTCGCCTGGGCCTTTCGAGGTAGGACAGTCTGGTGCGCTGAGCTATCGACATAACGCCCAGCTGCTCTTTGGAAGCATCAGCCTGCGTGAAGCCGATTTTGTCTCGCGTGAGGATTGCAGCGCCCTGCAGCAGGTCAGTCAGGCTGCTTATGCGGCGGTCTTCGAGGTTTTGCAGCGCACTGGCTTTCCCTATCTGGCGCGCTGCTGGAATTACCTGCCACGCATCAATCTGGATGGTGGCGGGCTGGAGCGTTACCGCCAGTTCAATATTGGTCGGCAAGATGCCTTCATCGCGGCGAATCAGACCTGGCTGGTGGGTTCGCCTTCGGCCTGTGCGCTGGGCACGGCGTCGGGCGATATCGTCTTGTATTTTCTCGCCTCGCGCTTCGCGCCACAGACGATTGAAAATCCGCGCCAGCTCAGCGCTTATCTGTACCCTGAGCGTTATGGTCCGCGCAGCCCGACTTTCTCGCGCGCCAGTTTACTGACGCTGCCGGGGCAGGAGGTTTTGTTCATCTCCGGGACAGCGAGCATCGTCGGGCACGAGAGCCTGCATCCGGGCGATGTGCGGGCGCAGACTGAAGAGACTTTGCACAATGTTGCGGTAATCGTCGAACAGGCCAATCTGCAGTCGGCGATCAGAGGCTTCTCCTGCCGCGATCTGGTGTTCAAGGTTTTTGTGCGTCATCCGGAGGACATGCCGGCGGTAGCGCAGGTTTTGAACGCCGTGCTGGGTGAGGCGCTGGATGTGATTTACCTGCAGGCAGATATCTGCCGTGCAGAGTTGCTGGTGGAGATCGAGGCCTTTGGCTTTCGGGATGAGGACTTGAAATGAACGCACTTCGCTGCCTGGGTTTGGGTCTTCTGGCGCTGGCCTTGCCTGTGCACGCCGAGCAACTGCCGCGCTGGGAAGTGGGTATGGGCGTGGGTGGCGTGAGCATGCCGGACTATCGCGGCTCGGACGAAACGCGCAATTACCTGCTGCCCTTCCCTTATGTGGCCTATCGCCTGGAATGGCTCAAGGCGGATCGCAACGGCGTGCGCGCCACCCTGTTTGATTCCGACAAGGCGGAATTGAATCTGAGTCTGGGCGCCACGCCGCCGGTACGCAGCAAAAATAACGTCGCGCGCGAAGGCATGCCCGACATCAAGCCGATGATCGAATTCGGCCCCTCGCTGGATTTCAATCTGTGGCGTAACGAGGCGGACAACACCCGCCTTGATCTGCGCTTGCCGCTGCGTGCGGCGATCGAGGCGCGCAGCAATCCGCGCTCCGCGGGCTGGGTGTTCTCGCCCAAACTGAATATCGATTTTGTCGGACTGGGCATGCCAGCCGGATCGAAAGAAGGCTGGAACCTCGGTCTGGTGGCTGGGCCGATGTTTGCGGATCGGCGTCAGAATGCCTATTTCTATACGGTTGACGAGGAATATGCGCGCGCCGACCGCCCGGCTTACCAGGCCCGCAGTGGGTATGCCGGGATGCAGTTCCTGACCTCTTTGTCGCGTAAATTCGGCAAGACCTGGGTCGGCGCCTATGCGCGTTATGACAATTTGCATGGGGCTGTGTTCGAGAACAGCCCGCTGGTCAAACGCTCTTCGTATATCACCTACGGTTTCGGCGTGACCTGGTCTTTCCTCCAGTCATCCGAACTGGTTGATGTGGGCGACAACTGAGCATCATGAAGTTGTCCTGTATTTTCGCACCCCTGCGCCACGCGCATTCCTGGCTCGCGCTGCGCCTTGGCTTGAGCTCGCTGGCCATCGGCTGTGTGTTGTGGACATTGGCGGCGCTGCCACTCGTCTATCTCGTGCGCGGTCGGCGTGGTGTCTGGTTGGGGCGTTGGGTCGCCTGTCTGGGTTTCCGGCTCTATATCGGCTGGCTGGGGTTCATCGGTGTCGGGCGGTTTGACATCAAGGCGCTGGATGCGCTGCGCGATGCCGGCCCGCTGATCATTGCCCCGAATCACCCGGGCCTGCTGGATGCCTTGATGGTGATTTCGCGCCTGCCGAATGTTGCTTGTGTGCTCAAGGCGAGCCTGCTCGACAATATCCTGTGGGGTGCCGGATCGCGTCTGGCCGGCTATGTGCGCAACGACTGGTTCATCGGTTCGATCAACCTGGCTGTGGCCGAGTTGAAACAAGGCAGTCAGTTGCTGCTGTTTCCTGAAGGGACGCGCACGGAACAAGCGCCGGAATTGAACAATTTTCGGGCCGGTATGGCCTATGTGGCGCATCGCGCCGGGGTGCCGATCCAGACCGTGTTCATCGAACAGGATACAAATTTTCTCGGCAAGGGCTGGCCGCTGTTCAAGCGCCCGGATATGCCCATGCGCTTTCGTATCCGTCTCGGCCAGCGTTTTGACGCGCCCGCCAATCCCGAAGTTTTTACGCGCACGCTGCAAGAGTATTTTGCGGCTGAACTGAACTCTGCAAGCCCTGCTGCATAAGCCATGCCCATCGCTTCCTCTACTCACCTTGTTCTGATCCCCAGCTACAACCCCGGCGCCACGGTGTTTGACACGGTGCGTGCGGCGCGCGCCCAGTGGAGTCCGGTGTGGGTGGTGGTCGACGGCAGTACAGATGGCTCGACAGAAGCCTTGATGACGCTCACCGTCGCAGATGCAGGTTTGCGTGTGCTGGTGCTGCCCGAAAACCGTGGCAAGGGCGCCGCTGTGTTGCACGGGCTGGATGAAGCTGTGCAACTGGGCTTCACTCACGTCTTGTGCATGGATTCGGATGGCCAGCATCCCGCCGAACTGATCCCGTTATTTATGGCGGCCTCACAGGCACAGCCTGCCGCGATGGTTCTCGGCGTGCCCGTGTTTGATGCCAGCGCCCCGGCGCTGCGTGTGCAGGGCCGCAAGATTTCCAACTGGTGGGCCAATCTCGAAACATTGTGGAGCGGCATCGG
Organism: Uliginosibacterium flavum; assembly: GCF_040566545.1. Taxonomy (NCBI): domain Bacteria; kingdom Pseudomonadati; phylum Pseudomonadota; class Betaproteobacteria; order Rhodocyclales; family Zoogloeaceae; genus Uliginosibacterium; species Uliginosibacterium flavum. The sequence goes on along the minus strand of NZ_JBEWZI010000002.1, from coordinate 231,409 downwards.
CGATTCGCTGTATGGCTTCCGCATTTATCCGGTCGCCCCGCTGCGCGCGGTGATGCGTGGCCAGCGCTGGATGCGACGCTTCGATTTCGATCCCGAAGCCGTCGTGCGCCTGGCCTGGCGCGGTGTACGCCCGATCAACCTGCCCGCCCCGGTCAAATACCTCAGCGCAGCCGAAGGCGGCGTCTCTCACTTCAATTACTGGCGGGATAACCGCCTGCTTACCTGGATGCACACGCGGCTGATGTTCGGCTTTATCCTGCGTCTGCCCCTGCTTGTTTTTCGCAAACTTACCGGAACGCTCTCATGACCGCCGCCCCCGAAAAAATCGCCGCCGCTCAAGCCCCCCACGTCCCGCTTACCGACTACTACGCCGACGAGCAGGCGCGGCTTGGTTTCGTGCGCGAGATGTTCGACAGCACTGCTGAAGACTATGACCGAATGGAGCACATTCTCGGCTTCGGCACCGGTGTTCAGTACCGCAGCGAAGCACTGGAGCGCGCCGGCCTCAAATCCGGCATGCGTATCGTCGACGTTGGTGTGGGCACCGGTCTGGTCGCGCGCGGTGCGGCGCAAATCGTCGGAGACGCCACGCTGGTTACCGGCGTTGATCCCAGCCCCGGCATGATGGCCAATGCCAAGGTGCCGACGGGCGTGACGCTGGTCGAAGGTCGCGCCGAAACCATCCCCTTCCCGGATGCGCATTTCGACTTCCTCAGCATGGGCTACGCCCTGCGCCACATCAGTGATCTATCGGTGGCCTTCAGCGAATTCAATCGCGTCCTGAAGCCAGGCGCCAAGTTGTGCTTGCTGGAGATCACCTGCCCCGAAAGCGCCTGGGGCAAGTTCCTGCTCAAGATCTACATGAAAGGCTTCGTGCCCTTGCTGGCGCTGGTCGTCGGCCGCAAGCAGAACACCCGCCAGCTCTGGCGTTATTACTGGGACACTATCGAAGCCTGCGTGCCGCCCAAGCAAGTCGTCGCCACGCTGGAAGCGGCCGGGTTCACGAATGTACGCCGGCATATCGAGCACAAGGGCCTGAGTATTCTGGCTGAATATCAGGCCACCAAGCCGGAGTAGGTTGGTTCGCAAGTCGCAAGTCGCAAGTCGCAAGTAAAACCGCCCGCCAGATCGACTCTGGCGGGCGTTTTTACGAAGAGGGTCTGGCTCAGAAGCGCACTGCAATGCCGGCCGACAGCAGGCCATAGTCCACGGTTTTGGAAACTTCCTCCCCGGCGTTGTCATATGCCCGGTATTTTGTGCCTCCAAAGTGTTCATAGCTGGCGCGCAGCCGCAAGTTTTTGGTCATGTCCCAGTGTGCGCCCAAGGCAAGCACGCCAGTCGTACTGACGTTCGTTGTGTCGGATACGTTGCCACAGTTGAGCGTGCAGTGAAATGTCTGCGACACCCTGGCGATACCGAGTTTTCCGTCCAGACCAATGCTGTCGGTGAGTGGTACGGTTCCAACCACACCCAATGAGTAGGCCTTTGCCTTCAGGGAGAGTTGGAGGTCATAGCCATAGTTGGCGCCCCGGAATTCATAGGTTCCCAGATCGACATAATCAGCTTCAAGCGCGACAAACTTGTTGAATGCATATCCACCATAGAGCTGGAAGCCGATATCGTTCTTCTCCCTCTTGCTCGTGGAGTCGTGAATGAACGATTGCTCAAGCCGCTCGGCTGCATTCGAACGCGTCATCCCGCCACCGATCCCCAGATAGACCTCAGCCGAGGCGACCGAACTCAGCAACATCAGGCTGGCAGTTGCCAGCGCAAATTTCAAGTGTTTCAAAACCAGACTCCCCAATTGTTTTGTGCAGGGCGTGATGCCGATGCGGCTCGCATTGTAGTGGCTGGCTTAGGCGTGGTTGTTGCGTCAAGACAGAGGATTGCTTGCTTGCCCGTAAGGGTAGTTTAACGAGCGTATAAAGGCTTCATGCGGCCTGTACGTCGCAAGTCGCAAGTCGCAAGTCGCAAGTCGCAAGTAAAACCGCCCGCCAGTTTGCACGGGCGGGCGGTTTTTACATTAATGGCATGGGTGTCTGAAGAGCCGCCACCCGCTTTCCTGTGCGGCATGCCTGCTTGTAGAAGCAGGCTGGGTGCGGCTCTTCGGGGTGTGCTGTTTAAAGGCTGTACCAGGCATCCACCAATTCGCCGGCTGAGGCTTCCTTGATCTCGGCTTGGGCACGGATCCAGTCCAGCAGCACCTGGCGATCTTCTGCGCTGACCGAGCCGGGGCCGTCGGTGCATACGAAGGCGTCGGTTTCAGTCAGCGGAAAGCTGCCGCCAAGGCCGACGGCCATCAGATCGCGTGATTCGACGAGGCTCAGAAAACCATCCCACAGCGGCAGATAAGCTTCGGCGCTGATCGGCGTGGCGAAGACCAGCTTCAGTTCGAAACCCATCTCCTGCCATTCGCCGACGCGAAGTTTCTTGCGCTGACGGGGGTTCAGGTTGCGCAGCCAGGTGGCGGAAGGGGCGGGGCGGTTGGTCATGCAGAGATTCCTTGTGGTGACGACGAAATACGTTCGAGCGGAGCGCAGTCTATCGTGTTGTGGGGCTCAGACCATGCCGCCGTTGATCGAAATGACTTGGCCCGTAATGTAGGCGGCCGCGTCGGAGGCGAGGAAGGCGACCAGTTCGGCGACCTCTTCAGGCTGGCCGGCGCGTTTCATCGGCACCAGCTGTTTGATCGTAGCCTCGTCGAACACGTCTTCTGTCATATCAGAGGTGATGATGCCCGGCGCCACGGCATTCACCGTGATGGCGCGGCTGGCGAGTTCCAGCGCCAGGGATTTCGTCGCTGCGTGCAGCGCGCCCTTGGCTGCGGCGTAGTTCACCTGACCACGGTTGCCGGTGATGCCGGCAATTGACGAGATGGTGATGATGCGGCCCCAGCGCGAGCGGATCATCGGCATGGTGAGCGGCTGGGTCACATTGAAGAAACCGTTGAGCGACACGTCGATGACGCTGTCCCATTGCGCGCGGCTCATGCCGGGGAAGACTGCGTCATCGTGAATGCCGGCGTTGTTGACCAGCACCTGAATCGGGCCTGCCTCAAGAATGGCTTCCAGCGCGGCCTGCGTGGCAGGGCCGTCGCAAACGTCGAACTGGCGTGCCTCTGCGGAGTGACCGGCTGCACACAGACTACTGCTAAGGCTCTGCGCGGCGGCGAGATTCTTGTTGGCGTGGATGATGACGTGCAGGCCGGATTCGGCCAGCTTGCGGCAGATCGCAGCGCCGATGGCGCCGCTGCCGCCGGTGACGAGGGCGCGTTTCATGTTTGGATTCCTATGAGGTTTGAGCATCCAGCATCACGCTGGCGCGTCCACTCAGCAGCAGGCTGCCGGCAGCGCTCAGGCTGAAGCTGTAGATCATGGCGTTGGCGTCGCCAGACAGGCGCTCGGCGTGGATGTCGAGGCTCGCGTGGCCGTCGAGGCGGTTGCTGTGAAACTCCACTTCGCGCACGCTGGTCAGGTAGCCGGCGCGCGGCGCTGCATCCTTGCCGGCGGTCAGCGCTCCATGCACGGCCATGGCCTGGGCAGCGTATTCGATGCCGTTGGCAATGCCGAGTCGGCCGGCTGCGCGCAGTGGATTGTCGGCCAAGGTCTGGCTGGTCGCAACGCAGTGGATGCGGGTGTCCGACCAACTCGTCACGCTATCGAGCAGGCACATGTCGTCATGGTGCGGAATGCGCGCGGCAATTGCGGTACGATCCAGCATGGCGCTCACGCGCCGACCTCGATGGCGAGGTTCAGGCCTTGCAGATAGTCGATCACCACTCGACCCGTTTCGCCGCGCGCCAGCATTTGCAGCAGGGGCAGGGCACGCGCAGCGGGGATGTTCTGGCGCAGGTTTTCCAGCGTGGCATCGGCGCAGGTATTCGTGACCTCGTCGCCAAGTTCGATGCTCAGGCTGGCAAAGGTCGCGGCGCTGCGTTCGCTGCGCAACAGCAGGGCGATGCCGAATGGATAGGGGATCGGGCGCAGGCTGGCCAGCGGTTCGGGGAAAGGGGTGTCATAGGCCAGCAGCAAGCAAGGCTGGCGGTTTGCCAGTGCTTGCGTGGCGGCTTCGAGCAGGCCGGCGCCGAAAGTCGCGTCCAACGCACACAGGCTGGTGGAGGGCGCGCGGCAGCCGGTGGCGATGCCCCAGTAGCCGGAGGGCGCGTTGTGCACCGAGTTGTGAAAGCGCGTCGGCGAGATCTGGCGGTCATCGGAGGCCAACACTTCAAGAATGGCGTGGCAGTTGTCGCAGTCGCCGTCGGTGGAGGAAAACACTGCGGGCAGGTTTGCCGCATCGGCGCCGGCCTGACGCACGGCTTCGAAGCCGATGGCCATGGCCAGCTTGATCGGCACGCCCACGCGACGGCGCTCCGCCGGCGGCAGGGCCTCGGCAGCCGGCAGCACGGTGGGCGCCAGCACGAGTTCTGCGCTGCCGGCCAAGGCGCCACGACTGGCCTCCCAGCCGGCCATGCCGGGGCCGCACAGGCCAATGCCATCCAGATACAGTTGCAGCGCGCTCATGCAGCCACCTTGCTGAGGACGAGGCTGCAGTTGCTGCCGCCGAAACCGAAGGAATTGGAGAGGGTGTGATGCATGGGCGCGTCGAGGTTGGCGAGCAGATAATGGCTGTGCAGCTGCAGATCGAGTTCGGTGGTGCCGACGCCGCCTGGCGCGAAATCGTGCTGCAGGGCCAGCGCGCAGAAGATCGCCTCGACGCCACCGGCTGCGCCCAGAGTGTGGCCGGTGTGGCCCTTGGTCGAGCTGCACGGCGTTTGCGTGCCGAACACTGCGCCGACGCCCTTGTCCTCGGCCGCGTCATTGCTGGGCGTCGAGGTGCCATGCAGGTTGATGTAGTCGATATCGCTGGCGGCGAGGCCGGCCATGTCCAGCGCGGCCTGCATCGCCAGACTGGCGCCGAGGCCTTGCGGGTGCGGCGAGGACATGTGGTGCGCGTCGCTGGATTCACCGACGCCGCTCAGCACGATGTCGCCTGGCCGTACTTCGGTTTTTTCGAGCAGGATGAAGGCGGCCGCTTCGCCGATGGAGATGCCATCCCGATGCGCGTCGAAAGGTTTGCAGGCGTCTCTTGAGACCAGTTGCAGCGAGTCGAAGCCGTAGAGCGTGGTCAGGCACAGCGAGTCGACACCGCCGACAATCGCCGCATCGATCAGGCCGGCGGCGATCATGCGCTGGGCGCTGCCGAAGACCTTGGCGCTGGACGAGCAAGCGGTAGACACGGCGAAGGCCGGGCCGTTCAGGGCGAAATAGTGGCGCACGAAATCGGCGATCGAGTAACTGTTCTGCGTGTGGTGATAGTCGTGGCCAGCGGGCAGCGCGCCAGTGACCGGGTCGCGCTGGCGGAAGGCGATCTCGCTGCTGAGGATGCCCGAGGTGCTGGTGCCCAGAAACACGCCGACACGGCGCGCGCCGTATTGTGCAATCGCAGCGCGCACGGCGTCACTGAAGCCATCGGTTTCCAGTGCGAGCTGGGCTAGGCGGTTGTTGCGGCAATCGAATTGCATCAGGTCGGCACGCACGCTGAAATCGTCCAGACCCGGCACTTCGCCGATGCAGGTGTCGACGTCGACGGTTTCCCAGTGTTGCTTGGCTAGTCCGCTGCGCTGGGCGCGCAGCGCAGCCAGATTCGGCGCGAGGCCGGTGCCAAGGGCCGTGCTCAGAGTGAAGGCAGAAAGTCGCAAGGCGTGCACGCATACTCCGGTTCTAAAATTTGATGCGATTTTAACCGATGCGGCGGGGTGACCCGGATATCTGCCCGAATTCATCTTTTTACGGCACATGCTCGGAGATTCGCTTCGAGCGGACATCTTCAGGCAGGGGCGCTGCAAAGGCAGGCGGGTAGCGGGTCTACAGGCATGAGCCTGCAAAAAACCAAGCACCAGGACCGCTGCGCCGAGCCATTGTGGGAGCGACGCCGAGTTCAGGGTTTCGTTCGGACGTGGGAAATTGCAGCCAGTCCTTGCCGGGCCGGATTACGCCCGCACCCGGGCCACCAGCATCACATTGGCAAAGGGATTCGCGCCGTTCATGGGCTTGGTCTGTACGTCGAAACCACGCGCTTCGAGGATGTGCACCCATTGGGCCAGTGGCCGACACCACATGCGTGGGAGGCGGTGGCCTTGCACGGTGGTGATGAAGCGGTCGACCAACTGGCTGATGCGAAAGCGCAGGCCGCCCTCGGTATTGCCGATACGCGTCAGGAACAGGCCGCCGGGGCCTAGCGCCGCGCGGATCTGGTCGAGAAGGCGATCCTGCTCCGGGTAGTCGATGTAGTGCAGCGCGTCGAGGATGGCAACGACATCGATATTGCTGAAGTCGGCCTGACGCATGTCGCCCTGAGCCAGCTGCACGCGCTCGGGGTAGAGCGGCTGCAGTACGCGATTGCCCATTTCAGGTTCGCGGCCCATCAGTTCCAGTCCGCGAAAATGCAGACCTGTCGGTGGTGGCGGGGCGTTGGCGGGCCATTGGCCGTCCACCAGCATTTTTTCGGCGGCGAGGAAGCTGGCGGCGAGCAGGCCGCGGCCGCAGCCCAGATCAATGACTCGGGCATTTGAAGGGAAGACGGACTGGTTCAGCAGCGCTGCGAAAATCGGATCGCCGCCTAGCTTGCCGCGTGCCCAGCAGTAATCGATCAGTCCTATGGACTTGAAGGGCTGGCTGGCCAGACGGACCAGTTGTTTTTTCAGTACGTGTTGCATGCTCAAAGCTTCAAGGTGGAGTCGGCAGGTGAACAGGCTTGAGGCCGCGCTCCGTCACCGTTGCCAGAAGAAGCGGCAGCACCGCAAGGATGATCGACTCGCCATTGCGCGTGCGTGCGGAATTGCCATCGTGCAGGAGCAGAATATCGCCTGACGCCAGATCCTGCGTCAAGCGTGCCAGCACGCAGTCTGCGTCGCTCGTGCGGGTGTCGTAGCCGCGCCGCGTCCAGCTGACTAGACGCAGGCCGAGCTGCTGCAGCACTGGTTCGAGAAAGGGATTGCGCAGACCCGCCAGCGCACGGAAATAGCCCGGACTCTGGCCACTGATGGCTTCCAGTGTGGCTTGCGCTTCTCCGACCTCACGCAGCCAGCCAGCGGGGCCGAAGAAGGCGCTGTGGTTGCGGTGGCGCTGACCGTGATTTTCGATGCGATGGCCGCCTGTGATGATGGCCTGGATCAGTTCGGGATGTGCGGCCGCACGCTCGCCGATGCAGAAGAAACTGGCCTTCGCGCCGTGCGCGGCGAGGATTGCCAGCACCTGCGGTGTGACCTCCGGATCGGGTCCGTCATCGATGGTGATGGCGACTTCCTTGCGGGTGATGGCGTCGGCGGGCAGGCGCACGAGGTTCGGCCCGAGCAGGCTGCAGCGCGGCAGCAGGCCGGCGATGACGACGCTGGCGTGGCTGGCGATCAGTGCCGCCAGCGCCCAGGGCCAGCTTGCCGGGAGGAAAATCCACAGTGCAATCGCCCCCGCGTGCAGCAGCACGGAGATCAAGATGAACGGAGAGGAGCGCCAGGCGGGCTTGTTCACGATGCATCTCCGGAGAAGCCCGCTGGGCGAGGATCTTCGTAGGGTGCGCAATGCGCACCGTTGGCGTGATCGGTGCGCATTGCGCACCCCAAGGAAAACGGTAGCCCGTCGAGCCAGGATGCCCACAGCGCTTGCCAGGTCGGCCAGTCGTGCCCACCGGGCAGATATTCGACGCGCTCCGCGGGCAGCAGACTGGCGAGCAGACGCTGGTTGCGGACGAAACGATCTTCGCTGCCGCAACTGAAGGACACGGGTAGCGGCGATCCGGCGGCGGCCTGCTCGACCAGCCAGCGCCAGAACACGCGTTCATCGCCTTGTAGTGATTCCGTTGTTCCGAACCAGGCCTGCGGCCCGCCGGCGGCGCGGATCTCGGCGAGGATGTCGCCGGTGCCGGGGTAGGGCGCCATGAGGTGAATGCCGGCCAGTTCCTCCGCATGCGTGCTGGTATACAGCAGCGCATTCAGACCGCCCAGCGAGATGCCGGCGAGCCAGATGTGGCGATAGCCGGCGGCACGTGCAGGCACGATGACTTCAACGTGCAAGGTGCTGACCACCGTGCGCGCCATGACGTGGGTGTAATTCAGGTCCGCCGCGAGGATGTCGACCGCGATGCCCCGGCTGCGTACGGCATCGATGAAACCGTAGCGCTGGAAATCCTCCAGCACCGTTTCCGCGCCGGGCAGCAGCACCAGCAGCGTGTCGGGGCGCGTGGCGAGCGCGTCAGTCAGTGTGCGCATGGTTTTGCTTGCGCGCGAGGATCGCCGAGAAAATCAGCGCGAGGAAGGCGCCGGGGCCGACGGTGGTGCCAAAGGCCGACAGCACCGAGACCTGCGAGAAGCCGAGCAGGCCGAAGCTGGATACCGTGGTCAGGTTGGCGACGACCAGCGAGACCAGGGTCTGGCGTCGCTCGGCGTCTGTACCGCCTTCTTGTGCGCCGCTGTCGAAAAACAGGGCGTAGTTCGAGCCGACGGCCATCACCAGCAGCAAACCGACCAGATGCAGAATGGTCATCTGGCGCCCGCCCAGCGCGAGCAAGGCGGCCACGCACAGCACGGCGCAGACCAGCGGAGCGGTGATGCGCAGGGCGCGTGGCAGCGAACGCAAAGCGAACAGCATCAGCACGATGATAATCAGGCCGCCCCAGATGGCGAGTTGTTGCGCTTCGTGCAGATAGCCGGCGTACAGGCTGGTGGATTCCTCCAGCAGGTCGATTACCGTGGCGCCGGCAACGCCGCTGCCAGCCAGCAGTTGATCGACGCGGGCGGTGTCGATCAGCTCGCTCTGCGGACCGCTGCCCGTGGCGCGCAGCGGCAGCAGCACGAGGTAGTCGTTGGCGCGTTTGACCAGCAGCGAATCGACCAGCAAGGACGATGAGGTGCCATTCAGATCGGCGCGGGCCAGCGGCGCGCGGGCACGCGTGCGTTCGACATCGGTCAGAAAGCCGCTCAGACGCTCGGCCTTCAGAGGCATGCCTTGCAGAGCTGCGCCCAGATTGTTTTTCAGGATAGCCTCTTCGGGGAGCGCCATCCGGCGCGCCTCTTGGGCCTCCTGGCTGGGGAGGACGAAGGCCGGCGAGCTGAAACCGCCGATCACGTTTTGTGCGATCAGGGTTTGCAGGGCGGCGCCCAGTTTCTCGGCGCCTTGCAGGGCGGTTTCCTGTTCTTTGGCGGTGAAGGCCACCATGTAGCGCATGTCCGGTGCGCCCATGTCGGCGCGCAGGGCGTGGTCCAGATCCTGATCGGCTTTTGATACCGGGCTCAGCGACGAGAGCTCGCGGCTCCATATCGAATCGCCACGGCTCCACAGCAGGCCGGCGGCGGCGATCAGCACAATGGCCAGAGGCAGGCGCAGGCGGTGGGCATGCTTGAACAGGTTCTGTAGGAAACCGCTGATGCCGGACAGATCGCGCAGCGCGATTTGTTGCGGCATCAATAGCGGCAGGACAAAGCGCGTGACCAGTGCGGCGGCGACCAGACCGCTGATCGAATACAGGCCCAGCTGCGCCAGACCCGGAAAGCCCGAAAACAGCAGCGCGGCGAAACCGGCGATGGAGGTGAGTACGCCCAAGCCTATGATGCGCCAGAAGTTGCGCGGATCACGCCCGCCGGCGCGCTGGATGAACAGGTAAATGGAGTAGTCAACGGACTCGCCGATCAGGGTGGTGCCGAAGGCCAGGGTCAGGCCGTGCACATGCCCGAAGCCTAGGCTGACTGCCGCAATGCCGACCAGTGCGCCCGAGGCGACCGGCAGCAAACCCAGTATGAGCAGGCGTGGCGAGCGATACACTGCCAGCAGCAGGCACACTACCAGCAGTGTGCCGGCCAGGGCGAGACGGCTGATTTCGCTCTCGATAGTGTTGCGCGAGGACACTGAAAACACGCCGGCACCACTCATCACCAGGCGGGCGTCGGCCTGCCGATCCGGGAGCTGGTCGAAGGCGCTGCGGATATTGGCAATTGCGGCGGCCTGCGCATCGGTATCCGATCCGGCAGCGGCGGTCTGGATCAGCAGCAGGGCGCGCGATCCGTCACGCGCGGCCCACACGCCTTCGAGTGAGCGCGGCTGGCTGTCGCCGGCAAACTGTTCGAGCAGGCCGACGGTTTCGCCGGTCGGGTCGCGCGCCAGCAGGCGCTTGAGCATCAGTCCGGCATCGCCCGAGAGTGCGTCGAGCGAGGCGCCAATGGCCTCGCGCAGGCCTTCGGTGGTGAAGCGCTGCGGCGTGACATCGGCATTGAGCAGGTAGCGGTTGTCGAAGAAGTAGGCCTGATCGCGTGCCAGCACGGCGGCTTCGCCATTCTGCACGCCGATGAAGGCTGGGTTCGCGCGCAGGCTGGCCGCCAGATCACGCGACAGGCGTGCGCGTTCGGTGGCGTCCGCCCCTTCGATGCCGACCATCACCAGACGCGCAATGATGCCGTCGCGCAGCTGCTCCACCAGCATCTGCTGGCGCGCATTTGGCGCCTGCGGCAGGAAGGCCGATAGATCCGAGACGAAGCGCGTGTGCGTAATCACCAGCACGCAGGCGACGAGGCTGGCAATCCACATCCCGAGCGTGGCCAGACGGGTGCGCCGCATCATGGTTGCACCATCTGGGTGACGATGATTTCGGAGCGGTCGCCGTCGGCCAGGTCAAATTCGATGCGGCTCACATCGGCACGGCTGCCGATGATGCGGATGCGTGTGATCAGATCGGACATGCGCGAGAACTGCGGCAGCAGGATCAGCTGCCACTTGTCTGCGTTGCCGCTGAGTGAAAGTTTGTACACTTTCTCCAGCGCGGTTTTGTCACCGGCCAGGGTGCCGCGAATGCTTTCGACGAAGGCGGCGGCTTCCGGATAATTCTGCAGGTTCAGGCTCAGGCGCTGCTTGCCGGGGCGCTCAATGATCAGCTGCGAACCCTCCAGCGTGATGCTTTCGGTGCGCGGTTTGAGGGTGCGTTTTTCGAGTTTATCCGGCGCGGTGAAAAACAGCTCACCCGAGGATTCGACGGCGCCCTCGACGATGCCGATGTATTTCTTCTCGACGAATTTGGCGTGGCCGCTCTTGTTCTGGGCGAGCAGTTGCATCAGCTCGCTGACTTGCCACTCGGCCCCCTGGCTGCTGGCCATGAACAGGCTTATCAGCAGGGCGACAGACCAACGGAAAAGATCAGGCATCATCACGGGCGGATTTCCAGAAATCGTAAAAATTGAACCAGTTATACGGATGCTTCTGACAGTGCCGTTCCAGCACCGCCGCGTAGTTTCCAATCGCGTTGCGGATCGCAGCGTCACGTTGATCGCGGTGAAGCTCTGAAAAATCTGCAATCAGCTCGAAGTGTACGTCGTAACGATTGCTGCCAGCGTACAGACCGGCCATGAAGAACACCGGATGACGCAGCATCGCCGCCATGCGGAAGGGGCCTGTCGGGAAGTGGGCTTGCTTGCCAAGGAAAGACACGCTCTGATAGCTGTCAGTTCCCGTCGCGCGATCCGCCAGAATACCGACCATCGCGCCGGCCTCCAGCTTGTTATGAACCAGCAGCATCGAGTCGAGCTGGCCGAGCGGGATGATGTCCTGCATTGCACGCGGATTGATTGCTGCCAGCGTGCTGTTGATCTGGCGCGCGTTGTCGGCGTACATCGCCATGCACACCGTGCGCTGGGGATGGGCGCGGGCCAGGGTGCGCATCAGCTCGAAACTGCCCAGATGCGCACCGAACAGGAACAGGCCATCGCCGCGATCGTGGCGGGCGTGAAGGGTGTCGGCGCCGAACCAGCGGATCTTGAAGTCGTCCTCTCGGTCATTCAGCAGGTAGAAGCGGTCATGGATGGTGCTGGCAAAACTCAGGATGTGGCGATAGCCATCCAGCCAGGTGCTCGGCCGGCCGAGCACTCTGCCCAGATAGTCGCGCGAGGCCCGGCGGGCGGCGGGCGCCGCAAACAGGAAATACAGGGCGATGCCATACACGATGGGGCGAGTGACGCGGCGCCCGAGGCGCAGCGACAGGACGCTCATCACGCGCAGCCAGAACGCGCTGCCGCGCTCCTCGCGCTGCATCCATTCGGGTTTGTGAGCACTGCTCTCGGTACTCATGTTTGTTCTGGATCTTGCAGGGTAAAACGCCCGCTGGCGATCTTGCGTTCAGCGGCACGGATTTCGAAACGGCCCGAGTTCTCGTAGTCCAGCCACAAGGCCTCGCCGGGGCCGACCGGGCTGAGGAACTTGGCCACGGCGATACCGTTGACACGCAATCCGCTGGCTGCTTCCACAAGCAATTGCGCCTGATCCAGCAGCACGACACCGGGCACGATGGGCCGGCCCGGGAAGTGGCCGGCGAAGGCAGGGTGATCGGCGGGAATCAGTAGTTCCAGCGTTGGCATCAGGCGTCGGGCTCCAGATGTTCGGCGATCAATGCGGCCATTGCGCTTGCCGGAATCTTGCCGGTGGCGTTGCGCGGCAGGGTGTCGAGGAAAATGATCGGACGCGGCAGGAAGACCGCATCGACCCAGGCGCGCAGGCCGTGCAGGATGTCTTTCGTGCTGATGCCGGGGGCGACCACGAAGGCTGCGAGGCGGCTGGCTTCGCCTTCATGCGGCAGGCAGAAGGCTGCATCTCGCACGCCTGGCAGGCGCAGGATGACATTGTTCAGAAAAGCCAGCGAGCTACGCTTGCCGGCGATGTTGATCATGTCGGAGCCGCGTCCGAGCAGGTGAAAGTGCGTGGCGTCGAGCAGTTCCAGCACGTCACCGAGCACAATGTCCTGTTCCAGCGCTCCGCTGGCTGTGGTTGCGGCATCTTGCTGCTGCAGGTGGATGCCGGGAAACAGCGTCCAGGCTTCGTTCTGTGTGGGCTGGCGGGTGGCCAGCTGACCGGTTTCGGTCGATCCGTAGATTTCCAGCATTGGCACGCCGACGCGGGCTTCGGCCTGCTGGGCAAGTTCGCGCGCGAGCGGCGCTGTGGCCGAGAGCAGGGCTGCGAGCGGCGGAATGCCGATCTCGGCATCCAGCAGATTGTGCAGATGAAAGGGCGTGGTCACCAGCAGGCGAGGGGCCGGTAGCGCGGTTAGCGCCGTGCTCACATCTGCCGGGAAATAGGGTTGTTCGGCACTCAGGATGCCACCGCCGATCAGGGGTAGCAAGACCGTGGATTCCAGTCCGTACATGTGCTGGAAAGGCACTGTGCCGAGGACTGCGCAGGGCCCGCCGGTGACGGTCCAGAGGCGTTCGGCCTCGGCCAGCGAGATAGCTACGAGGCGGCCAAAATGTTTGAAGTGCGCTTGTGGTTCACCCGTGGAGCCAGAGGTGAACACACAGGCGACCGTTTGTTCTGCGTCGATCTGCGGCATTGTGGCGGTGGTCGCCGGGGCCGTGTCTGGATTGAAAGCCAGTGGCAGGTGGGGCAGGCCGAAGGGCGCCTCGGCTTGATCGCTCAGGCACAACAGATCCGGTTCACGGGCGCGTAGTGCAGCGATATTTTCGGCCGTGGTGGCGTTCGGCAGCAGGCTCAGATTGCCGCGCGCAATCGCAGCGAACAGGCCGATGGCAAACAGGTAGCGGTCCTTGCACAGATTCAGCAGCGGTCGCCCGGCGGGCAGGCGATCCGCCAGTGCCAGCACGTCGCGCAAGAAACGCGCGCGCGAGATCGCTTGGCCGTGCCGACTGGCAACGGTGGTGTGATCGGGCAGCTCGGGCAGGAGTGGCAGAGTCTGCATGACGGATCAGTCTTTGTTGCTGCGCTCTGAATACTCGCGGTAAAGGCGAATGCTATGGGCGATGCTGACGTGCTTGAGGCCGGGCAGGGCCGCCCGGCGCGTGAGGTATTCAACGACAAAGATCGCGCCGATGAGCACGGGCGTCAGCAGGTTGGCGAACACTGACCAGAGCGTGAGCGGGCCGAAAAAGAACAGCAGGCTAGAGATCACCATGGCGCCCGCAAAATACAGGGTCCACACCACGGTGACATTCCTGGCGTAACGGAGGTGGTGGGCGTCCAGTGGCGGCGCATACACCATGCTCGACAGGCGCGCGCATAGTGCCGTCGCATCGTCCTTGCCGAGGGTGCGCCCGAACATGATGCCCAACATGGTGTGCATGCCCGCGTGCTGAATGTAGTAAACCCAAGCGGTATTGCTGCGCAGGAAATCGAGATTCAGCAACATGCCCAGCAGGCAGGCCGCACACAGGCTCTGTAGCCAGACCGAGCGTGAATGCCAGGCCAGCACGACGGCGCTGGTGCTCAGCGGGGCCAGCCCGATGAGCAGACTGATCAGCGGCGGATCATTGGCGATGGCGGCTTGATGCCCCAGCCACAGGTAGGCCGCACCGAACAGCGCGCCGAAACCCCAGCGCAGCACCTGCTTGGCGGCCATCACTTGGTCCGGTGGGCGGCAACGTGCTCGGCGAGGCTGCGCAGTGAGCCGAAGATGCGGAAGTTGTCTTCGCTGTCGGCCTTCAGCTGGAAGCCGAAGCGCTTGGACATGACCAGCGCCACTTCCAGGATGTCGATGGAGTCCAGCCCGAGGCCTTCTTCGCCGTAAAGTGCGTCTTCGGCCTTGATCTCGTCTGGATTGCTGTCCAGATTGAGGGCGGAAACGATCATCGTGGCAACTTCGCGCTCCAGCGCGGCATCGGGTGTGGCGTGTTCTTGAGTCATGCTTGAATGAAATACGGGTTGGTCTGAGCTGCGGGATTATAGCCAATCGGCAGCGCCAGCCGTCTGATTGCTAAGCCTTTCACGGGTTTTCGGGCGAAAACTGCGCAAAAAGTCACGTTCGTGACTTTTACGGATGTGCCCCGAAGAGCCGCGCTGCGCCTTGTTCTGCGCCAAGGGTATCTGTACAGGCAATGTGGGAGCGGCTCTTCAGGCAGGTCGGTGTGAACCCGGCGCTTGCACGCCGCCTAGCCTCGGCCGGCTTTCGTCGCACGCACAGGCCAGCAGGAGAGCGCCAGTAGCACCGCGCCAGTGCCCAGAAAAGTCCAGTAATCGGTGGGTGCGCCGGCCAGCCAGTGCTTGTGCCAGGGCACATGGGCCGGGTTGAAATTCGCCCAGCCGTAAGCCGGATTGAGCACGAACCACAGGAAGTCTTCGATGATCCAGAAAATCTGGATGCAGGCAATCACCCGCGCTTCGGCGCGCCAAGACCAGTGCGCGAAGAAGAACAGCGGAAAGTGAAAGATCAGCGCCATGAAGGAGAACACCCAGGCGTGATAACCCGTCATCGGCCGCCCGCCCCAGAAGATGTCCAGCAGCCAGTGCTGCTCGATGCGCCAGGTCGGCAGATTGGCGGCCCAGCCGGCGGCGCCTTCGATCTGGATTTCGACTTCGGCGAAGAACAGCGCCAGCAGCGCGACCCAGACCAGCGTCAGGAGCAGCGCGCGGCCATTGCGTGGTACCTCGGCACTCATTGGCCGAGCACCGTTTTCAGCACCTGCTTGCCGGCATCCGGCCGGCCCAGCGCCCGCGCCTTGTTGCGCATGTCGGCGAGCTTGGCCGGGTTTTCGAGCAGCAGGCGCACGCGGTATTCCAGCGTCACCGCGTCGCAGGCTTTCAACGCCACGCCTTGCTCCAGCAGGTAGTCGGCGTTGCGTTCTTCCTGTCCCGGAATCGGCGCATTCAGGATCATCGGCAGCCCCTTGGCGAGGCATTCCGAGGTCGACAGACCGCCCGGCTTGGTGATCACCAGATCGGCGCAGCTCATCAGGCGCTCCACCTTGTCGGTGAAGCCCAGCGCGACGAGCCGGCCGGGATGCTGCGCGGCCAGCGTCTGCAAGGCTTCCAGCGCGGCGACGTTGCGCCCGGCCAGCACGATCAGCTGGAAATCGCCGCCGATTTGCAGCAGGCTCTGCGCCACTGTATCCAGACTGCCCATGCCCGCGCCACCGCCCATCAGCAGTACCGTGGTGCGCGCCGGATCCAGCCCGTATTCGGCGGCGCAGATCTGGCGCTCCAGCATCTCGCCGAATACCGGCATGATCGGAATGCCCGTGACATGGATGTTGGTCGCCGGAATCCCCGCCGCGCGCATGCGGAAGGCCACTTCCTCGTTGGCCGCGAAATAGCCACGCATGTGTTCATGCACCCACATGCGGTGCAAGTCGAAATCGGTGACCTGCACCCACACCGGGCAGGCCAGATCACCCTGACGCAGCATGCGATCCAGCATCTCGGCGGGCAGGAAGTGCGTGCACACGATGGCGTCCGGCGCGAAGGCCGCGATCTCCTTGCGCAGTGGCCGTGTCGACAGGCGCTCCACGCTGCGGCGGATCTTTTCGGTCGTGCTGTCCGGCTTGGCCTCGTGGCTGGATTGATACAGATAACCCCACAGCGCCGGCAGCTTCGCCACCAACTTCAGATAAGTGTCGGCATACAGTTTGCGGAAGCCCGCCGGTACGTAATCCATCACGTCCAGATGGCGCACTTCCAGCGCCTCGCCGCTCAGGGCTGCGCTCGCGCGGATCGCCTCGGCAGCGCGCACATGGCCGGCGCCGGCGGAAACACTCAGGAGAAGGATTTTTCGGGTCATGGATCTGTGGTCTTTGTTCTGTGAGTTATTGGGTGGTCCACCCGCCATCAATTGACAAGCTCGTCCCGGTGATGGAGCGCGCGGCGTCCGAGCACAGGAAGAGCACGCTGTCGGCGATTTCCTGCACGCTGACGAATTGCTTGGTGGGCTGGGCGGCGAGCAGCACGTCGCGGATCACCTGTTCTTCGGTGAGGCCGCGCGCGGCCATGGTGTCCGGGATCTGCTTTTCGACCAGCGGGGTCAGCACATAGCCGGGGCAGACGGTGTTGGCGGTGATGCCGTGCTGG
Source organism: Uliginosibacterium flavum (assembly GCF_040566545.1). Classification (NCBI taxonomy): domain Bacteria; kingdom Pseudomonadati; phylum Pseudomonadota; class Betaproteobacteria; order Rhodocyclales; family Zoogloeaceae; genus Uliginosibacterium; species Uliginosibacterium flavum. Next base: position 214,592 of record NZ_JBEWZI010000002.1, on the reverse strand, counting down.
GCCAGTTCGAGGGCGACGGACTTGGTGAAGCCGTTGATGCCATGCTTGGCGGCGACGTAGGCGCTCTTGAAGGGAGAGGCGATCAACGAATGGGCTGAGCCCATGTTGATGATGCGGCCCCAGCCTTTGTCTTTCATTTGCGGCACCACCAGCCGCGTGGTATGGAACGCGGCGGTGAGGTTCAGCGCGAGGATGTCATTCCACTTGTCGACCGGAAAACTCTCGACCGGCGATACATGCTGGATGCCGGCGTTGTTGATCAGGATGTCGATGCCGCCGAACTCCGCTGTGGCCTCGGCGATCATGGCTTCGATCTGCGCCGGATCGCGCAGATCGGCTGCATTCAGGCTGACGCGCACACCGTAGCGACGGGCCAGACCGGCGCACAGCGTCTGATTCGCGGCAGGCTCGCCCAGACCATTGATCACGACATTCGCGCCGCTACGCGCGAGGGTTTCCGCGACGGCCAGACCGATGCCGCTGGTGGCGCCGGTGACGAGTGCATTCCTGCCGTGCAGCATGACGATATCTCCTTGGGTTGATTCAAGCGGCGAGGATAGCACCGGGCTGTGACGCCCATGCGCGGGGCTTCCCCAAGGAGCAACAGGCCGGTTGAAGGTGATGCGTGAAATATTTGATTACCTGTCTGAAGAGCCGCTCTGGTCGGATTTCTTCAGGCAGGCATGCTGCAGAGCAAGATGCGACAAGGCCTCCCGAGAGGGAGGCCTTGAGAGGCTTGCCGGGAGCGGCTCTTCAGCCTTCTCGCCTTATTTCACCTGCTGGGCCAAGGCGCCAGATTTGTACTGAGCGGCGATTTTGTCGAGCGAAATCGGCTTGATCTTGCTGGCCTGGCCGGCACAGCCGAAAGCCTGCATGCGCGCACGCACGATCTGCTTGGCGGCTTCACGGGCGGGTTTGAGGAAATCACGCGGGTCAAACTTGCTCGGATTCTCGAACATGTACTGGCGTACGGCAGCGGTCATGGCCAGGCGGATGTCGGTGTCGATGTTGATCTTGCGCACGCCGTATTTGATGCCTTCGACGATTTCTTCGACCGGCACGCCGTAGGTTTCCTTCATGTCGCCGCCGAATTGGCGAATGATCGCCAACAGCTCTTGCGGTACGGAAGAGGAGCCGTGCATCACCAGGTGGGTGTTGGGCAGGCGGGTGTGGATTTCTTTGATGCGCGAAATCGCGAGGATGTCGCCGGTGGGCTTGCGCGTGAATTTGTAGGCGCCGTGGCTGGTGCCGATGGCAATCGCCAGCGCGTCGCACTGGGTACGCTGCACAAAGTCAGCGGCCTGTTCCGGGTCGGTCAGCAGGGCGCTGTGATCCAGTTTGCCTTCGGCGCCGTGGCCGTCTTCTTCGCCAGCCATGCCGGATTCCAGCGAACCGAGGCAGCCCAGTTCGGCTTCCACGGTGACGCCGATGGAGTGCGCCAGCTTCACCACTTCCTGAGACACGGCGACGTTGTAGTCGTAGCTGGACGGCGTCTTGCCGTCTTCGAGCAGGGAACCGTCCATCATTACCGAGCTGAAGCCGGAGCGGATCGCCGCCATGCACACAGCCGGGCTCTGGCCGTGATCCTGGTGCATCACGACGGGGATGTGCGGGTAGGCTTCGACGGCGGCGTCGATCAGGTGGCGCAGGAAGGCTTCGCCAGCATATTTGCGGGCGCCGGCCGAGGCCTGCATGATCACCGGGCTGTCCAGCTCATTGGCTGCTTCCATGATGGCCTGGACTTGTTCGAGGTTATTGACGTTGAACGCGGGCAGGCCATAGCTGAACTCGGCCGCGTGGTCGAGTAGCTGGCGCATGGAAACGAGAGCCATGATGGATTCCTTCGGAAATTGGGGTGATTTTTGGTACGACCGCGATGTGGCCGCGCCAATCCAGACTGGATTTTACCCTGTGCCGCCACTTGTCGCGTGTGCGATCTTTCGCAGATGGCAAACAAAACGGCCCGTCGCTTGCAACGACGGGCCGTTTTACAACAGTCGCTTGGCGACTCTCCATGCGCCCTCACCCCTTGAGGGCGAGGGCTATTCTGGAGAGTTGCGCAGCAGATTTACATTCAAGCGCCGATGCGCAGGATCTTCAGGCTGTTGGTGCCGCCGGACTGGCCCAGAGGCTCGCCCACGGTGACCACCACGATGTCGCCCGGCTGCACCAGCTTGTGCTTGATCAGGGTGAGTTCGGCTTCCTGCAGCAGGTGTTCGGTGCTGTCGGTGATGCGCGGCATGGCGATCGGGTACACGGCGCGATACAGCGCGGTCTTGCCCACGGTGTCAGGCTGCGAGGTCAGGGCATAGATTGGAATGCCCGAGTGCATGCGGCTCATCCACAGCGCGGTAGAACCGGATTCGGTCAGTGCAACGATGGCCTTGGCGCCCAGGTTGTAGGCGGAGAACAGCGCGGCCATGGCGATGGACTGGTCGATGCGGGTGCAGTCGCGGCTCAGGAATTCCTGATCCAGGGTCACGGCGTACGATTTTTCGGCTTCTTCGCAGACGCGGGCCATGGTCTCGACCACTTCCACCGGGAACTTGCCGGCAGCGGTTTCGGCCGACAGCATCACGGCGTCGGTGCCATCCAGCACGGCGTTGGCCACGTCGGATACTTCGGCGCGGGTCGGCACCGGGCTGGTGATCATCGACTCCATCATCTGGGTCGCGGTGATGGCCAGCTTGTTCATCTCGCGGGCCAGCTTGATCATCTTCTTCTGCAGAGCAGGCACAGCGGCCTCGCCGACTTCAACCGCCAAGTCACCACGGGCAACCATCAGGCCATCGGAGGCTTCGAGGATTTCGCGCAGAACCTTCGGCTCCACGGCTTCGGTACGCTCGATCTTGGCGATGGTCAGGGCGTTGGAGCCTGCGGCCTTCAGCAGGGTGCGTGCCATGTACATGTCGGCAGCGTTCTTCGGAAAAGACACGGCGACGTATTCGATGCCGATGGCGGCAGCCGTCTTGATGTCTTCCATGTCCTTGGTCGTCAGGGCTGGCGCGGTCAGGCCGCCACCCTTCTGGTTGATGCCCTTGTTGTTCGAGAGCTCACCACCTTGACGTACGCGGGTGTGGATCTCGGTGCCGATGATTTTTTCCACGTCGAGCACGATGGCGCCGTCGTTCAGCAGCAGGATGGTGCCCGGCTTCACGTCGTTCGGCAGCTCTTTGTAATCCAGACCGACGCGCTCGTCGTTGCCCATTTCGCAGGCTGCGTCGAGGATGAAGCTCTGGCCTTTTTCGAGGAAGGTCTTGCCATTGGCAAACTTGCCGACGCGGATCTTCGGGCCTTGAAGATCGGCGAGGATCGCGACCGGCTTGCCGACGCGCTTGGCCGCTTCGCGGACCATGGCAGCACGGTTGGCGTGGTCTTCGGCCTTGCCGTGCGAGAAGTTCAGACGCACGACATCGACGCCGGCGCGGATCATGTTCTCCAGAACTTCTGCATCATTGGACGACGGGCCGAGGGTGGCGACGATCTTGGTGTGACGTTGCATGCTGATTCCTTTATAGGATGTATTGGGCATGGAGGAGGGGAGTTCAACAGCCTTGCTGCTGCGAGCAGCCGGTGCGGCTTTCTTGCTGGCCTTGGCGGCCGGAATTACAGGTTTGGTCATGATTTTCGGGGTTTTGGTTTAGTGTTCGGAGCGTTGAGCCAGTGCTTCAATGGCGGGCAGGGATTTGCCTTCGAGGAACTCCAGAAAGGCGCCCCCTGCGGTGGAGATGTAACTGAGTTGTGGGCCGATGCCGAATTTCGCAATCGCGGCGATGGTGTCGCCACCACCGGCCAGCGACATGGCGGAAGAGGCGGCAATCGCTTCGGCCACCACCTGGGTGCCCTTGGCGAAAGCGTCGAATTCGAACACACCGAGGGGGCCGTTCCACACGATGGTGCGTGCGGCTTTCAAGAGTTCGGCAAAGTGCGCGGCGGTTTGCGGGCCGACATCGAGGATCATCTCGTCGTCGTCCACTTCGGATGGGTGTTTGACGATGGCCTCGGCCGTTGCGGAGAACTCGCGGGCCACGACCACATCAGTCGGAATCGGCACCGAGGCGCCACGCGCGGCCATCTTGGCAATGATGGCCTGGGCGGCCGGAACCAGATCGGCTTCCACCAGCGACTTGCCGACATTGAAACCGGCCGCCAGCAAAAAGGTATTGGCGATGCCGCCACCGACGATGAGCTGGTCGACCTTGTCGGCAAGGCTATCGAGGATGCTGAGCTTGGTGGACACCTTGGAGCCACCTACAATGGCGATCAGTGGCTTGGCCGGTGCCAGCAGGGCGGCGCTCAGCGCGTCCAGTTCGGCGGCCAGCAAGGGGCCCGCGCAGGCAGTCGGTGCGGCCAGAGCCAGTGCGTGGGTGGTGGCTTCGGCGCGGTGCGCGGTGGCGAAGGCGTCGTTGACGTAGATGTCGCAGAGTTTGGCCATCCGCGCGGCGAGTTCGCTGCTGTTGTCTTTTTCGCCCTTGTTGAGGCGACAGTTTTCAAGAATCACGACATCGCCCGGGGCGATGTTGAATTTGCCTTCTACCCAGTTATGCGCCAGGCGAACCGGCTTGCCGAGCAGCTCTGCCATGCGCGCAGCAATCGGCGCCAGCGAATCCAGCGCCCGGAATTCACCCTCAATCGGGCGGCCCAGATGTGAAGTCACCATCACGGCTGCGCCGCGTTCCAGCGCCAGGCGAATGCAAGGCAGCGATGCACGGATACGCGTGTCGTCCGTAATCGTGCCGACATCGTCTTGCGGTACGTTCAGGTCGGCGCGGATAAAGACGCGTTTGCCTGACAGATCGAGATCGGCGAGTTTCCGGAATTGCATTGAAAAGCCCAGTAGTGGCGACGGCGGAGCATGAAAAACGAGCCGCTGCGGTGAGCGGCGGCTCGAATCTTTGACTTACTTGGCGACGACCTGAACCATCTCCAGCACCTTGTTGGAGTAGCCCCACTCGTTGTCGTACCAGGACACGATCTTGACGAAGGTCGAGTCCAGCGCGATGCCAGCGTCGGCGTCGAACACGGAGGTGCGGGATTCGCCACGGAAGTCAGTCGATACGACCTTCTCGGTGGTGTAGCCCAGCACGCCCTTCATTTCGCCTTCAGAGGCGGCCTTCATGGCGGCGCAGATCTGCTCGTAGGTGGCTTCCTTGTTCAGTTCCACGGTCAAATCGACCACGGAAACGTCAGACGTCGGCACGCGGAAAGACATGCCGGTCAACTTCTTGTTCAGTTCCGGGATCACCTTGCCGACAGCCTTGGCAGCACCAGTGCTGGACGGGATGATGTTTTCCAGGATGCCGCGACCACCGCGCCAGTCCTTGTTGGACGGGCCGTCAACGGTCTTCTGGGTGGCGGTTGCGGCGTGCACCGTGGTCATCAGGCCGCGCTTGATGCCGAAGTTGTCGTTCAGCACCTTGGCAATCGGGGCCAGGCAGTTGGTGGTGCAGGATGCGTTGGAGATGATGGCTTCGCCAGCGTAGGACTTGTGATTCACGCCATACACGAACATCGGGGTGTCGTCTTTCGACGGAGCCGACAGCACAACTTTCTTGGCGCCAGCGGTAAGGTGAGCCGAGGCGGTTTCTTTGTCGAGGAACAGGCCGGTGGATTCGACAACGACTTCAGCGCCGACTTCGTCCCACTTCAGTTCTGCCGGATTGCGCAGGGCCGTCAGGCGGATCTTCTTGCCGTTGACGATCAGGGTGCTGCCTTCAACCGACACTTCACCCTTGAACTGGCCGTGCACGGAGTCGTGCTTGAGCATATAAGCGAGGTAGTCCGGCTCGAGCAGGTCGTTGATACCGACGATCTCGATGTCCTTGAAATTCTGGATGGCGGCACGGAAAACCATGCGACCGATACGACCGAAACCATTGATGCCGACTTTGATTGCCATTTTTATTACTCCTGATTACTAAAAAAGGGTTGTTGAACAATCCACTACCATCGCGTGCAAACTTGACCCGGCCGGGGGAGAGCCGGGGTCGCGAAAACCAAACAGTCTAAACCAGCTTCGTGACGACTTCGACCACCCGCTCGGGTGTAAAGCCGAAATGCTTGAACAGCGTGCCGCCGGGGCCGGATTCGCCGAAGCGATCCATGCCGATGACTGCGCCTTCCAGACCCACGTATTTGTACCAGCCATCGGTGACGCCTGCTTCGATGGCCACACGCGGCAGACCCGAGCCGAGCACGCCAGCCTTGTAAGCCGCATCCTGCAGATCAAACAGGCGGGTACAGGGAATCGACACCACGCGCACCGGCAAACCGGATTCTGCGAGCAACTTCTGTGCCGCCAGCGCCACGCCGATTTCCGAACCGGTTGCGATCAGTACCGCCTTGGCGTCCGCCGCGTCGCTCAAAATGTAGCCACCCTTGCGGATGTCCGCAATTTGTTGGGCACTGCGGGCGGAGAAAGGCAGATTCTGACGTGTCAGGGCCAGCACGGTCGGGCCGTCGGCGCGTTCGATGCCATCAATCCAGGCGACGGCGGCTTCGGTTGTGTCGCAAGGCCGCCATACATTCAGGTTGGGAATCAGACGCAAGGATGCGGTGTGCTCCACCGGCTGATGGGTCGGGCCGTCTTCGCCCACGCCGATCGAATCGTGCGTGAACACCATCACCTGACGGATGTGCATCAGCGCGGCCATGCGGATCGCGCTGCGGCAGTAATCCGAGAACACCAGGAAAGTCGCGGTGTAAGGAATATAGCCGCCATGCAGGGCAACGCCGTTGGCAATCGCCACTTCGGCGAATTCGCGCACGCCGTAGTTGATGTAGTTTGCATCGACCACACCCGGCAGGTAATCCTTGCTGCCGGACCAGTGAGTCAGATTCGAGCCGGCCAGATCGGCGGAGCTGCCGAGCAGTTCGGGCAGGCTAGGGGCCAGCGCTTCGATGGCGTTCTGCGAAGCCTTGCGCGTGGCGATGCTTTCGGCCTTGGCTTGCACCTTGGCGACAAATTCTTCAGCCGTGGCGGCAAAACCGGCAGGTAATTCGCCGACCAGGCGACGCTTCAGCTCAGCGGCCAGTTCCGGGAAAGCGGCGGCATAGGCGGCAAAGCGCGTATTCCACTCGGCCTCACGTTGAGCGCCTGCCACCTTGGCATCCCAGGCAGCGTAAACATCGGCCGGGATTTCAAACGGGGCGTGATTCCAGCCGATGGCCTTGCGCACGCCTTCGATTTCGGCGGCGCCCAGCGGGGCGCCGTGCGAGTCAGCAGTGCCGGCCTTGTTCGGTGAGCCGGCGCCAATGGTGGTGCGGCAGATGATCAGGGCCGGGCGTTCGCTGTCGGCTTCGGCTTCCAGCGTGGCGGCTTCCAGCGCGGCCGTGTCGTGGCCGTTGATCGGGCCGATGACCTGCCAGTTGTAGGACTCGAAGCGTTTTTTGGTGTCGTCGGTGAACCAGCCTTGCACTTCACCGTCAATCGAGATGCCGTTGTCGTCGTAGTAAGCGGTCAGTTTGCCCAGCTTCCAGGTGCCGGCTAGCGAGCAGACTTCGTGGCTGATGCCTTCCATCAGACAGCCGTCGCCGAGGAAGACCCAGGAGCGGTGATCGATGATGGCGTGGCCGGGGCGGTTGAAGCTGGCGGCGAGCATCTGCTCGGCGAGCGCGAAACCGACGGCGTTGGCAATGCCCTGACCGAGCGGGCCGGTGGTTGTTTCGATGCCCGGTGTGTAATGCACTTCCGGATGACCGGGGGTCTTCGAGCCGAGCTGGCGGAATTTCTTCAGCTCATCCATCGGCAGATCGTAGCCGGTGAGGTGCAGCAGTGCGTAATGCAGCATCGAGCCGTGGCCGTTGGACAGCACAAAGCGGTCGCGGTTGGCCCAGCCCGGGTTCGTCGGGTTGTGGCGCAGATGCTGGCGCCACACTACGGCAGCGATCTCGGCCATGCCCATGGGCATGCCGGGGTGGCCGGAGTTGGCTTGCTGGACGGCGTCCATCGCCAGGGCGCGAATGGCGCCGGTAATGGGGGTGAATTCGATTTGAGGGGCGCTGAGAGTCATTGTTTTGAGTGGGCGAGCCGCAGTGTGGAGTCGGGAACTCGCAATTATCCGTCAAGGCAGGCCTGCTTGTCACAGCCTGCCGGCCTGATCCGGGTAAACAGGCGCAGCGCGGCACAATAGCGAAGGTTCGCTGTTCGGGCCTTGATGAAGCGCAAATTAAGGGTTTACCAGTATTTCGGGGCGCGTGTGGCGTCTGAGTGTCTGCGGTCGGCGCTGCTGGCAGTAAGCAATTTTCTGAGCGTCCCGTTAAAAAACGCAATGTTTCGAGCGGCTTGAGCAGCCGCGGAGGAGAAATCAGGAGGCTTTGCAGAGCCGCCCCCAGTCTTGCTCTGCAGCATGCCTGTCCGCAGATGGCCGGCCATGGGCGCTCTGCGGGCTGGTGTCTCAAAGAGCCATTTTGCGTCGTTCCAGCAAGGCCTTGATGCGCGGAATCAGGATGATCTGCAGTGACAATTCCAGTTCGCTGCCCGGCACCACGAGGGTGTTCGGCCGGGTCATCCAGGAGCCCTGCAGCATCGCCAGCAACTCCGGGAAATTCACGCCGGCTGGATTGCGGAAGCTGATTACCACGAGGGTTTCGTTGGGCAGCGGCACATCCTTGGCGACAAAGGGATTGGAGGTGTCGACGATGGGCACGCGCTGGAAGTTGATGTGGGTACGCGAGAACTGCGGCACGATGGTGTGCACGTAGTCGTCCATGCGCCGCAGGATCGTGTCCTGCACCGATTCCACCGAGTAGCCGCGCTCCTGCGTGTCACGCATGACCTTCTGGATCCATTCCAGATTGATGGTCGGCACCACGCCGATCAGCAGGTCGACGTGCTGCGCCAGATCGACCTGATCGGTGACCACGCCGCCGTGCAGGCCTTCGTAGAACAGCAGTTCGCTGTCGGCGGGCAGGGCGAGCCAGTCAGAAAATGTACCGGGCTCGCGGCCGTGGCGGGCGGCCTCGTCGTCTTCGTGCAGATAGTGGCGGCTGCGCCCACTGCCTTGCGCGCCGTATTCGCTGAACAGGGCTTCGAGTTCGGCGAACAGATTGGCGTCCGGGCCGAAGTGGCTGGGGCCGCGCTGACCGATCTGCTCGGCTTCGGCAATCAATTGGCGCATCTCGGCGCGGCTGTAACGATGGAAGGCGTCGCCCTCGACGCGCGCAGCACGAATGCCTTCGCGCCGGAAGATATGGCCGAAGGTGCGCGAGATCGTGCTGGTGCCGGCGCCGGAAGAGCCGGTCACTGCGATGATGGGGTGTCTGGCTGACATCAGCGGTGCGCCTGTAGCCAGTTCAGCCATTCGCTGTACAGCGCCGGATTGCTGGCCATGACGACGGCGCGTTTGGGCAGCGGGGCGGCTTCGAGCGGGCCACCATCCAGTACGCCGTATACCCCGCCGGCTTCTTCGAGGATCAGGCGACCGGCGGCGTAATCCCACAGGGCCTGGCCGCCGTGGATGTAAACATCGAGCCGGCCGGCGGCGACGAAACACCATTCCAGCGCCGAGGAGCCGAAATTGCGCTGCGAGTAGTACGGCGGCTTGACGACCAGATTGGCCGCCAAGGTGTTCGGAATGCGTTTGAAGTCGATGCCGGCCACGGAGAAGGCCAGGCGTTGCGCCGGCGGGCGCAGGGGCAGACGTTTGCCGTTGAGCCAGGCGCCGGCGCCGCGCGCGGCGTAAAAGGATTCGTCGGTGGTCGGGTTGTACACCACGCCGAACTGGGTTTCGCCGTTCACCAGATAGGCGACCGATACCGCAAACAGCGGGATGCCGTTGGAGAAGTTGGTGGTACCGTCAATGGGGTCGATGCACCAGACGCCTTCCTGGCCGGCGTTCCAGCATTCCAGCTGCTCCTCCGGCGTCATTTCCTCGCCGATCACCGGCGCCGCCAGCACTTCGGGCAGGCGCTCCAGCAAGGCTTGTTGCGAAGCTTCGTCGGCCTGGGTCAGCGAGCTGCCGTCGGCCTTGTACTCACGAACCGCGCGCAGGAAGTGCGGCATGATGGCATCGCGGGCAACATCGCGAACAACGGATTCCAGAGCGCGGGCACGGGCAAGCAAGGGCATGGCAGATTCTCGGTGGTGGATGGGGTGTGCTGTAGAGCCGCACGCAGCCTTGTTCTTCGTGATGCGTGCCGGCAGATGCAGGGTGGGTGCGGCTCTTCAGCATGCAATTCCTGCGCTGGATCTTAAGTGAGCCGCGCGGCCTATAATGCCGGCCATCGCGCGATTTTTGATCATAGCATCATGCCTTCACGTTTCTATTGTCCACTGCCCCTGAGCCTGAATCAGGATCTGACTCTGCCTGCCGAGGCGGCGCATCATGCCGTACGCGTGCTGCGTCTGCGGTATGGCGAAGACGTAGTGGTCTTTGACGGCGCGGGCGCGGAGTTCCTTGGCGAACTGCTGGATCTGGCTGGCAAGCCCGGCGTGCGTTTGCGTGAACGGCTGACTGTGCAGCGCGAGGCGCCGCTGCAAATCACCCTGGTGCAGGGTCTGGCCGTTGCTGACAAGATGGACTGGATCGTGCAGAAAGCGGTGGAGCTGGGGGCTGTGGCGGTGCAGCCGGTGGAAGCGGAGCGCTGCGTGCTCAAGCTGGCCGGCGATCGGGCCGGCAAACGCATCGAACATTGGCGCCAGGTAGCAGTCTCGGCCGCGGAGCAATGCGGGCGCAGTCAGTTGTGCGAAATCGGCGAGTTGCAGCGGCTGCATCACTGGCTGGCGCAGCCAGCGGTGGGGCAGCGCTGGATTCTGGCGCCGGAGCAGGGTACGGCCTTGTCGGCGATGCCGCGCCCGGACGGGCCGGTGAGTTTGCTGGTCGGCCCGGAAGGCGGCTGGAGCGACAAGGAGCTGGCCGCAGCGCAAGCCGCAGATTGCCTGCCCGTGCGTCTGGGTCCGCGGGTTTTGCGCACCGAAACGGCAGGATTGGCGGCGATTGCCGCTATGATGGCCCTGTGGGGTGATTACTGAGGCATAAGTTGTTTGCCCTCTCCCCCAGCCCCTCTCCCCCTGAGGGGCGAGGGGAGCTTCAAGAAGTCGCTTTGCGACTTACGTGTGAAAGATGAGAATGAATCAGGACAATCGGGTACTCAGCGCCAACCTTTCAGCCGCCGTGCGCATGGGCGATGACGAGGCGATCCGCTTCGTCGACTGGGTGCGCGGCGCGGCGCCGTATTTCCATGCTTTCCGGGGCAAGACTTTTGTGCTGGCCTTCGGCGGCGAAGTCGCGCATGGCGAGCTGATGGATGATCTGTGTCACGACTGCAACCTGCTGGCCGCGCTGGGCGTGCGGCTGGTGCTGGTGCATGGCGCGCGGCCGCAGATCGAATCCGAGTTGGCGCGGCGCGGGCAGGAGTCGCGTTATCACAATGGCTTGCGCATCACCGACGAGGCCGCGCTGGAATGCGTCAAGGCGGCCGTGGGCGTAACCCGGATCAATATTGAGGCCGCGTTGTCGCAGGGCCTGCCGAATACGCCCATGGCCGGCGCTTACATGCGCGTGACCGGCGGCAATTTCGTCACGGCGCGCCCGATTGGCGTGGTCGATGGCGTCGATTTCCAGTACACCGGTACGGTGCGCAAGGTGATCGCCGAGGAAATCAAGGCCGATCTGGATCAGCAGAACGTGGTGCTGATTTCCAATCTGGGCGTCTCGCCCTCCGGTGAAATTTTCAATCTGGTGATGGAAGAAGTCGCCGAAGCGGTGGCGATTGCGCTGGATGCCGAGAAGCTGATCTATCTGTGCGATGCGCCCGGCCTGCTCGACGAAGAAGGCCGTCTGATCGAGGCGATCACCGCCGAAGAAGCCGAGCGGAAATTGCTGGCCGGCGTCGGCCTGACTGAAGACCTGCACCTGTTCCTGCCGCGCGCCATCAAGGCGGTGCGCAACGGCGTGGCGCGGGCCCACCTGATTGACCGCGACAAGGACGGTGGCCTGTTGCTGGAATTCTTCACGCGTCAGGGCGTGGGCACCATGGTCAGCCGCGAGCCCTTGTATCGCCTGCGCGAGGCGAATATTGACGACGTGGCAACTCTGCTGCAACTGCTCGGGCCGCTGGAAGCCGATGGCACGCTGGTGCGGCGCGGGCGCGAGCTGATCGAGATGGAAATCGACCGCTTCACCCTGGCCGAACATGACGGCGTGATCGTCGGTTGCGCGGCACTGTATCCGTTTGCGGAAGATGGCATGGCCGAAATGGCCTGCCTGGTGGTGACACCGGAATACCGGCGTGCCGGTCTGGGCGAGCGCCTGATGCAGAACATCACAGAGCGGGCGAGTGCGGGCGGCTACAAGGAACTGTTCGTGCTGACGACGCGCACTCAGCACTGGTTCCGCGAGCGCGGTTTCCGCGAAGTGGGACCGGAGGAGTTGCCGGAGCGCAAGCGCGATCTGTACAACTTCCAGCGTCGCTCCAAAGTATTCATCAAGAAGCTCTGAAGCCTGTGAGACTGCTCCCGGATCCTGCCATTTTTGTCCCGCAAGGCCTGACGCTGCGGCGCTGGATTCTGACCTGCCAGCTGTATGCCGTGGCGACGGGGGTTCTGGCAGGGCTGCTCGATTTCGCTCTGGATTTGCGTTCAGAACGTGTGGCGGGCCTCGATGCGCTGGAAGCCGTTGTGATTGGCGTGTTGGTGTGGGCGCTGGTGCTGTTTGCCTTTCTCATCGCGCGGGAGCTGGCGATGTCGCACGCGCGGCGTATGGCGCACAGTATTGAAAGCTGCGTGCGCACCGGCGTGCTGGCACCCTTGGACAGTTATGACTGGCCCTTGTTTGATCAGATGCATGCCGGCCTGCGCCAGTTGCTGGACCCCCGCGATGCGCGCATCGTCAGCTTGCAGCAGGAGGTGGAGTATTACCGCCAGCTGGCCGAAGACATGCTCGGGCTGGAGTTGGTTTTCGGGCTGGATGGGCGCTTGCGCTGGGTGAATCCGGGCATGCAGACTTTGACCGGGTATTCGCAGGAGGCGTGTCTGGCCGCCGTCGATCCGGTGGAACTGTGGATCTATAACCGGGATCGGCCAACCCTGCGCGACATGATGGCGCGTGCCTTGCAGGGTGAGGCGCTGGACAGCGTCGAGCTGCGCGTGCAACGCAAGGACGAGTCGGTGTTCTGGTGCAGCTGCCGTTGCTATCCACTGCATGACAAGGCGGGTGAGATAAGCGGATTGCGTTTCTCGGCACAGGATATCCAGCCGCGCAAGGATGCGGATTTGAAGCTGCTGGAAACTGTCGCGGCGCTGCGCCGTGCACAGGCACTGAAAGAGCATTATCTGGGCCGCAGCAATGACGAGCGGATGCGTCTTTCGGCTTTGCTGGAGATCCTGTCCGTAGGCATTCTCTTTGTGGATCGTGACCGGCGCGTGGTGTACATCAACCAGACGTGTTGCGACATGTGGCAACTGGGTGAACGTGCTGCGGTGATCGGCATGCGTGACGATGCGGTACTCCAGGCAACGGCGGCTTTGCGGATTGATGCCGATGCCTATCATCAGCATGTTGAACAGGTTGTCGCCCAGCGCAGTGAGGGTGCGCAGTACGACATTCACTGTGTCGACGGACGGGTCGTGCGCGAGGTTTCATCGCTTGTGCCGGCCTCGGATGGCGGCCGCCCGATTGGCCGGGTGTGGATTTATGAAGACATTACCGAATCCTTGCATGCCAAGGAAAAACTGACGGAACTGGCCGAACGCGATCCGCTGACCAATCTCTATAATCGCCGGCGCTTTCTCGAAGATATTGGTCGCCAACTGGCCGAGTCGGTGCGCAGGGGCGAGCATCTAGGCCTGATCCTGTTTGACCTGGATGGTTTCAAGGAGGTCAATGATGCCTTCGGCCATTACGCCGGCGATCAGGTCCTGCAGCGCATTGCCAGCGAGGTCGATCAGGTCATTCGCCGCAATGAATTATTGTTTCGTCTGGGCGGCGATGAGTTTGCCATCCTGATTGCACAGCCCAGCACCGACTGCCTGACGCATCTGGCTCGTCGTGTGGTGAATAAGGTCGCTTCACTGGCCTTCGAATTCGACGGGCGCAGCACACACGTCACCATCAGCCTGGGTATCGCCATGACGCCGGTGAATGGCCACGATTCCGAAGCCCTGATTCATGCCGCCGATCAGGCCATGTATCAGGCCAAGAATGAGGGCAAGAACTGCTGGGCCATGGCTGGCCGCAGCTGATTCCCACATCATCCCGAAAGAAATTCCTGTGACCCAAGCCAAAACCCCGGCGCCCCGCATCGTGGCCTGCCCGACCTGTGCCAAATCCGTTCCCTGGACGCCGGAGAGCCGGTATCGTCCTTTCTGTTCGGATCGCTGCCGCCTCATCGATATCGGTGCCTGGGCTGCCGAAAGCTATCGGGTCGCTGGGCAGGATGGCAGTTTGCCGGATGTGGATCCGACGCAGGACTGAGCTTTCTGCCAGCGGCAGAGTGCTGAGCTTGCTGCCTACGGCAGAGTGCTGAGCAATGAGTGCTGAGGACTGAGTAAGGGCGGTGCGGACCTTGGCTGTTTCCTTCGCCCGCTTGCGGGAGAGGGCGGTTTGCACGTGTCTGCAGAGCCGCACCTGGCTTGCCTCTTCGCTGTGCCTGCCTGCAAGCCCAATGTAGGTGCGGGTCTTCGGGCAGGTGTTTCAGCGGTTTTTATGCTTCGGTTTTGCAGGCGCGCGGGGCGGCAGGCCCAAGGCTTGGCGGGCGAGCTGGTCGGCTTCGTTATTGCGATGCTGCGGCAGCCATTTCATTTCCACGTGTTCAAATCTGGCGATGCGTTCGCGTACCTGCGCAAATAGCGGGGCGAGGCGAGCGGCTTCGGTGCTGGTCGCATCCTGAGCAAGGCGCACGACTACGTCGCTGTCGCAATGTACGCGCAGTTGGCGCACATCCAGACTCAGGGCCAGTTCAAGTGTGGCGAGCAGCGCCAGGGCTTCGGCTTCGTTGTTGCAGCCTTGATTGACGCTGCGTTGCGAGAGGGAATGTACCTCGCCGGCCGGGCTGCGCAGGATCGCGCCGAGGCCGATCTGGCCGGGGTTGGGGCGGGCCGTGCCGTCGCACCAGGCCTGCCATGCTTCTTCCGGCAGGGGGCTTGGGGAGGCAGGCTGGGCGCGGTTCCGGGAGCAGGGCATGGCGCCAGCTTAGTCTGTTTGCCGGCGTTTGCGGAGAGCTCTGTGCAGGCCTCAGGCCGAGGTTTCCAGCTTGCTGCCCGCCTCGGCGATCATGGCATCGAATTCACCGGCATCGAGCAGACCCAGGAAAGCCTCGACTACGGCCGGATCGAACTGGCTGCCGCTGCCCTCCACGATGGTAGCGCGCGCCCTTGGCACGTCCCAGGGTTCCTTGTACGGGCGGTGACTGACCAGTGCGTCGAATACATCCACGATGCTGACGATGCGTACGGCCAGTGGAAATTGTTGTGAGGCTATGCCCTGCGGGTAGCCGTTGCCGTCCCAGCGTTCGTGATGGCTCATTGCAATGGCGCGGGCGAGGTTCATGGCCCGGTCGTGGCCGAGAATGCTGCCACCGATGCGCGGGTGCGTCTGCATGGTCTGGAGTTCTTCGGGCGTCAGCTTGCCCGGCTTGCCGAGAATATCGTCGGGAATGCCGATCTTGCCGACATCGTGCAGGCGGCTGGAAACGCCCATGTGCTCGGCTTCCGCGCAGGAGCAGCCCATCGCTAGTGCCAGTTTTTCGGTATAGCTGGCAATCCGTTCGATGTGTCGGCCGGTGGTGCGATCCTTGAATTCGGCGACTTCGGCGAGCATGTCGATGGCGTAGCGAAAGGCGTTGGCCAGATCGATGTGCAGGCGCAGGTTGTCCAGCGCGTGGCCGCATTGCTGGGCGGTCAGGCGGATCAGGCGTTTGTCGTCGGCGTTAAGCGGGATGGTCGGTTCGATATAGATATAGCCTTCGGGCTTGTTCTGGGGCTTGATAGGAACGATGAAGGCGTGCTCGCGCAGGAGTGTGGGTTCGGTTCCTGTCTGGATCGCCTCGCAGAACTGAAGGTGGATTTCGTGAAAACGCTCGGATTCGATGAAGTGTCCGGTGGCCGCGTGCACGGCCTTTTCGCCGCATTCGACGGTGGAAATCACGCCTTCGATGGTGGAGATGAAGGAGGTGGGTGAGAGGTGACACAGGCCGACCACCTGGGTGAGTACGCCGGAGAAGAATTGCTGCAGCGACATGTTGGACAGGCGGTAGATCTCTGGCGCAATTTCCAGCAGGCGTTCCAGGCCCATGCGGTTGATGTCGATGGCGCACAGGTCGCGGTAAGCCTTGAGTGCGCTGCGTACGGTGGTGTAGAGGCGTGTGGTGGTGAGTTCGGTTTTGTCTTTGTAATCGTCAATGTCATAGTGGTCGATCACGAATCGCTCGGGCGCGGCGCCCGGCTGGCCGGTGCGGATGATCAGGCGGATCAGACTATTGTGATAGCGCTCCCGGATGGCTTCGACCAGTTTCAGGCCGGCGTCGTCGGTTTCCATTACCACGTCGATCAGGGCTACGGCAATATCTGGATGTTCTTCGAGCTTTTCGAGGGCTTCGGCGGCCGAAGAGGCTTCGATGAATTCGAGGGAACGTTCGGCAAACGTGAAGTTGCGCAGGCTCATGCGGGTTACCGCGCGCACGTCGGGTTCATCATCCACGACCAGCAGCTTCCAAGTGTAGCGGGGGGCTTGGGGCTGCGCTGTGTCTTCCTGCAGGAACATGTCGTCATTCTCGATGCTCATGGCGTACTCACTGATTTTTGGGGTTGTTGAGAGAGACCGGCAGTGTGATCAGGAAGTGGGTGCCGCCACCGGGCAGACTGTCGCAGCGGACGCTGCCGCCCAGCCGCGTGGTGACGAGGCTATAGCAGATGTATAGGCCGAGTCCCCGGCCATTGCTGTCGGGGCATGTGCTGAAGAAGGGCTCGAAGACATGGGTCAGCGTTTCTGCCGACATGCCTGCACCGTCGTCGGCGTAGCTGATGCGCAGGGTGTTGTCCTCCAGTGCAGCGACTTCGATGCGGATGCTGCCCTGACGCGCGCCATCCTTGAAGCCGTGCTGCACGCTGTTGCGCAGCAGATTGGTGAAAATCTGTTCGAGCAGGCCGGGCTCGCCGCTCATTTCAGTGCCTGGCGGGCAAATCACCTCGATCTCGGCACAGTGCTGGTAGATGTCGTGCAGGGGCTGGAGTGTGTCGGTAATCAGCTCGGCCAGATCGAAGCGCCGGCTTTCTTCCTGATTGATGCCAAGGGATGAATGTTTGAAGCCTTGTAACAGGCTTTCCGCCCGATGCAGGCAGCGCAGTGCCTGGTTGGCGTTGTGCTGCAGGCTGCTGAGTCCTTGGCGTAGCGCGTCGGACGGGATCTCGTCCTGCTCCAGTTGTCGACAGAGAGTCTCTGAGCAGAGTTTTCCTTGTGAGACGGCGTTGACGGCGACACTGATCGGGATGTCGAGCTCGTGAGCCAGACCGGTAACCAGGCGCCCGAGCGAGGCCATTTTTTCGGTTTGTACCTTTGCATTCAAACTTTGCTCGGTTTCGGCCCAGCGTCTGCGTAACTGCTTCAGCAGTGCATAGCTCAGGCCCGCCAGCAGCGCGAAGACCAGCAAATGGCGCAGGGCAGTCTGGATTATTTCCTGGCGAGCAGCCGCTGCCGCGGGGGCGTAGGCCTGGCTGATGCTGATGCCGCCGCGCACATCGCCGATCTTGTAGCTCTGTTCGGAATGACAGTTCTGGCAGCTTGCAACGACCTTCAGCGGAGCAATGTAGCGAAACTCCTGATTGCCATCGGCACGCGTCGTCAACGCAGATATTTCGCTGCCGCCTTGCTCGAAGCTCAGCAAAGCGTGTGCCTCCCAGTCATCGGGGGCATTGAGCGGATTGATGGGCTTCAGGCTGGGGATACGCACCTGCAGATTCGAGTTGCGGGCAATCGCTTGCGCGATCAGGCGCGTCATGTAGGCGGGATTGATGCGGGTGAGCTGCCTGCCATCAGTCGTGACAATGTCGCGATCCGGTGTTTTCAGATGCAGGTTGGCACTCGTTGCCTTGTCCGTGATGACATACACGCCCTGAGAATCGGCATTCCACTGACGTGCGGCCACGATGGTATGGAATACGTTGCGTGCCCCTTCGCGCATCAGTTCTGTCGTGCGGGCGTGGATCTGGCTCACGCTGAAAATCATCGATCCGGCGATCAGCAGCACCCACACGCCCATCAGCAGCAGCCAGGTGCCGAAGGACACCGGTTGCCGTAGCGTGGCTTGATGCTGGGGTTGTGCCGGTGTGGGCATGAGGTCTCCATGAAGCGTAGGCGCGACTCGGGCGCTCGTTCTGTGTCTACGGCGGAAAATCATCCCGACGTAGCGGCCATGCACTTGCGGGCAGGGCGAGGCGGCGTGTGTCGCGAAGCCTGTTTCGAGCTGTTGAAAGAAGCTCCGGCTGAAAACCGAATAAAATCCGGCCATGCCTGATTTATTGCCTTGTTACGACTCCTCTCGCCCCTTGCGTCTGCTGCTTGATACCAATGTGGTGATGGCGCTGTGGCATTTCGTGGACCCTAAACTGTCTGAACTTGCTGCTTTCATTGCGGAAGAGCGTGCTCTCCTGTTCACGCGTGCGGATTGTCTGGACGAGCTGCAGCGGGTGCTGGCCTACCATCAGTTTGCGATTGCGCCCGAGCGTCAGCTTGCGATCCACGCCACTTACGCGGGATTAGCGCAGTGCCTGCCCGAGCCTGATGCGGCACAAATCGAATTTGCTGCGACGCTGCCGCGCTGCAAGGATCGCGACGATCAGAAGTTCGTTACGGCGGCCTGGGATGCTGCGGTGGAGGTGCTGGTGACGCGTGACAAGCTCTTGCTCGCGCTGGCACGCAAGCAGCCCTTGCGTGGGCGCATCGCCATCCTGACGCCGGAGCGCCTGCTGCTGGCGCTGAAAGCTTCCGGGGAAGCTGCGCTCAAGTCCGCAGCCTCTGCGCCGTAAGCACTGGAGAGCGGCGGCACGCTACCGGCCAGGCGGCGATGCCAGGGACGTACGTGCATCAAAACGCCGCTCACCTTATTCAAACTCCAGATAGAAACGATACTTTGTTGACTGCGCTTTGCCGTGCTACAGCAGTGTCTGCGGCTCGTCTCTATCTGGAATTGGAATTGTTTGCGGCCACCGGATCGCTTCTGTGGCCGCTCCCGTTTACGGAGCGACGACTTCTTGACCGGGCGCACATAGCGGCAGGGTGATGCGGAATTCACAGCCCTTACCGTCTTCGGTGAGCAATTCGATCTGACCACCAAGCAGGCCGGTGACGATGTTGCGCACAATGTGCAATCCCAGTCCCGAACCGCCTTGCCCTAACTTGGTTGTGAAGAAGGGGTCGAAGGCGTGCTTGCGGACGTCCTCGGTCATGCCGATGCCGTTGTCCATGACACAGAGAAGCACCTGTTGTGGCCCGGTGAGACTCACTTTGAGGTGCACCCGATGGTTTGCTTCCGGGTGCGGGAAGGCGTGGAAAGCGGCGTTCAGGGCCAGATTGGTGACGACCTGACCGAGCGGGCCGGGGAAGCCGTCCATCAGGATGCCGGGCGCTACATCAATCTCCAGTTGCAGATGCGAATGCCTGAAGTGCGGGCGCAGGGTGATCAGCACTTCTTCCAGCATTTCGGCCAGATCGAACTTCCGGCGCATCTCGCTGGTCTGGTCGATGGCCAGTTGTTTGAAGTGCTGAATGATCTCTGCCGCGCGCGCCAGATTGCGGTAGACCAACTGCTGCCCGTCACGCGTACTGTTGAGGAGCTCCTGCATGGTCGAGCGTTTCAGGGTGCCGGCTTCCATAGCAGTTAACAGCGAACGGTAGTGCTCCTCCAGCGTGGATGCAACAGTCATGGCGTTGCCGATCGGCGTGTTCAATTCATGCGCCACGCCAGCGACCAGACGGCCCAGCGAGGCAAGTTTTTCTGATTCGACCAGGCTGTCCTGTGCCGTCTGCAGCTGCTGCAATGCGCCCTGCAGTTCGACATTGGCGTGTGACAGGGCGAGAGTGCGCTCGGTGACGCGCTGCTCCAGATGTCCGGCGTGGTCGGCCAGTTCGCGGTTTTTCTCGCCTAGCGCATCAAAGGTTTCAAGCAAGGCCAGCCGCATCTGTTCCATGGCGGCGCCAGCATCGCCAAACTCATCATCCAGCGGTAATTGAATGGGGGTGGCGAATTGCTTGTTGGCGATGCGGTTGGTGGCCTGGGTGAGTTGTTGTAGCGGGGCAAACAGGCGGCGCTGCAATACCAGCAGGATCAGGCCTATGGAGCAGATCAGCATGACTGCGACGCGTAGCGTGTTCCAGCGCAGGGCCCGCTGGCTCGCGGCCAGGTAGGGGGCCGTGCTCATGGTGACCACGAGTTTTCCGATCACCTTGCCTTCGTGCAGGACATCACGCTCGTCGCTGGCCAGTTCTGCGGCCGCATTCTCGGCATTGGCTGGTCGTTCCAGTTTGACGAAGGGCTGTGCGTCCAGCCCGCTGGTGATCGTGATCGAGACGTAACGCTCATCGTTGAGGGTAGCCTGGGCGACCGCTTCGGCATTTTCGCGGGACAGCTCCCATAGCAGCGGGCGCATGCTCAGGGCCAGGGTTTCGACGGCGTTGCGCAGGTCAAGCCGGATTTCATGGCGGGCGGCTTGTACGCTCAGGCGTTGCTCGATGAAATAGGCCAGCAGACTGGGAATCGCCAGGCCGAGCACCAGGGCCAGAATCGCCGCACCCCGCACAGTGCGTGGCAGCAGGCGGAAGAAGCCTTGGGGGCTGGCACTGGAGGTGGGGCGGTGCGGGCTCATGTTGACTGAGCGGATGTCCGAAAGACTGCGGGACACTCAGTCTGGCCGCCTGCCAGATGCATCACAAGCGGGCGAACGGGCAGTAATTCCAACTCCAGATAGAAACGATACTTTGTTGACTTCGCCTTGCCGTGCTTCAGGGGCTGTCTGCGGCTCGTCTTCGCATCTCGTCTCTATCTGGAGTTGGAATAAAGCCTGATGCGATCAGGGCAAGCGGCGGTATTGGCCGTTGAAAAATAGCAGTGGGGCGCGATCCGCACGGTCGCAGCGTTCGACTTCGCCGACGAAAATCAGATGATCTCCGCCCGGATAGCGCAGCGTATTGCGCACCTCGAACACTGCGCAGCAACCCGCCAGCACAGGCGCCCCGCCCAGGCCAGGTTCCCAGTCCACGCCCGCAAAGCGGTCGGCCGCCTTGCTCGCAAACAGGTTGGAGAGCGCTTCCTGATCGTCCGCCAGTACATTGACCGCGTAGTACGCGCAGTCTTCGAGTACGGCGCGCACCGTGCTGGTATTGGCCAGGCTCCATACGATCAGCGGCGGATTGAGCGACACCGAATTGAAGGAGCTGACCGTCAGACCGATCAGGCTGCCATCTTTGGCGCGAGCCGTGATCACCGTGATGCCGGTGGCGAACATGCCCAGGGTGCGGCGAAAAGTGGTGGAATCGAAAGACAGGGCAGGCGTGCTCATGGGGCTTGCGGCAAAGTATGGGCGAGGGAGGCGCGGATTATCCGCCAAAAAGGCCGCCTGCGGCGGAGTGCCGAGTGCTGAGGATTGAGTGCTGAGTGGGCATGCTTGTAGATCCGCGCCGGTATTCGATGTTCGGGTGGGTCTGCTGTAGAGGCAATGCGGGCGCGGCTTTGCGAGCATGCTCAGATCTATAACCTAGGGCGGGCGAGCGTAGCGAATTCCGCCGGATGGGTATTTATCTAGCGGGGCAAGGCGATCTGCTGGATCGTTGGTGGAATTCGCTGCGCTCGTCCGCCCTGTGAAAAACGGGCGCGGCTTTGCAAGCGTGCCACTCAGCACTCAATCCTCATTGCTCAGAACTCTGCCGCAGGCAGCTGCATGTTAGTCTCGTCGGATGAGTGAATTCGCTTCCCGCCTGATTGCCTGGCATGCCGAGAATGGCCGCCACGACCTGCCCTGGCAGAATACGCAAGACCCTTACCGTGTCTGGCTTTCGGAGATCATGTTGCAGCAGACACAGGTTGATACGGTGATCCCGTATTACCAGCGCTTCCTTGAGCATTTTCCGACTGTGACGAGTCTTGCCGCCGCGCCGCTGGAGGCGGTGCTGGCGCTGTGGACGGGGCTGGGATATTACGCCCGGGCGCGCAATCTGCACCGGGCGGCGCAGGCTGTAGTCCGTGCGCATGACGGGATATTCCCGCGCTCGGCGGCGCAGCTGGTCGAGCTGCCGGGTATCGGCCGTTCCACTGCGGCGGCGATTGCGTCCTTCTGTTTTGGCGAGCGGGTGGCGATTCTGGATGGCAACGTCAAGCGCGTGCTGTGTCGTCAGTTCGGCATCGAGGGATTTCCGGGAGAGCGCGCGGTCGAGCTGCGTTTGTGGGCGTTGGCGGAATCTTTGCTGCCGGCGACTGGCATCGAAATCTACCCACAGGCGCAGATGGATCTGGGGGCCACGCTGTGTACGCGCAGCAGGCCGCGCTGCGGTGAATGCCCGGTGAGTGAAACCTGCGTTGCCCGCAGAACGGCGCGGGAGGGGGATCTCCCGGCTCGACGCCCAAAGAAGGCCGTCCCGCAACGCTCTTGCGGGGTGCTGCTGGTCAAGGCTGGCGGGGCGGTGCTGTTGGAGCAGAGACCGGCGACAGGGATCTGGGGGGGCTTGTTCAGCCTGCCGGAAATGGTCGAAGGCGAATCGGGCGCGCAGACGGCATTACGGCGTCTGGGAATAGCGGTGCCGGATTGTCGCGAGTTACCGAGCCTGCGCCACAGCTTTACGCATTTCACCCTGACGTTGACGCCCTGGCTGGCGGAGCTGCCGGCCATGCCGGTGATGGCGCATGAGCCGGTCTTGCGCTGGGTTGCTCTGGATGAGCTGGAAAAGGTCGGCCTGCCTGCGCCGATCCTCAAGATACTTCAGGCGCGCTGACCAATCAGTTTTGCCGCGCGTTCCACGCACAGATCGCAGATGCAGACTGAATTCGGGCCGGGCACCAGCATGCTGACGTCGGATTGGCGTTTGCCGCAGAAGGAGCAGGAGGCTTCGTCCTCATCGCGCTCACGCAGTTGGGCGAGTGCGTCATTCAGTTCCAGCATGGTTTTGCTGAAATCCATGGTGTTGGGTGTGTTCATCCGGTTCTCCTGAAACGGTTTCAATCGGGTGTGCTTGCGGGCGTCGCTTGACCGAGCGAGCGGCTCAATAGCCCCAGGCCAAGCTGCAAGGCGCCAAGGCTCAGGTCCAGCAGAAGCAGGCTTTGCAAAATAACGCGCCAGACTTCGACTGCGCCTGCGTTATCGAATTCCATGTAGCGCCGGATTAATTCAGACCCAAGGCCTGATCCGCTGAACTGTTCCAGTTCGATCAGCATGCCGGCGGCCAGCAGGCACAGGCTGCGCAGCAATGCCACCGCGCGATCCAGCCAGTGTTCCGTTTGTCCGGTGTTGAGCGATGTTATCGCCATGATCATGAGCGCGAGTAAACCTGCCCGGCAGGTCAGGGCGAGGAGGGTCAAACCGTTCAGCAGACCGCCTGACATGAAGTTGTCGCCCAGCCCGGCCCACAGATCCTGACCGAGGGCGAGCAGGAGGCTGGGGTTGCAGGCCAGCAAACTCAGGATCAGCAGGCTGCGCCAGGGCAGCCAGATCAAGCCCGGACGTAGTCCGGGCAGGTGAATAAAGGCGTGGCGCAGGCATAACGCCAGCAGCCAGCCCAGGCCGCCGCCGATGAGCAAAGCGGTAATCACAGAGGGGAGCCATGAAAACCAGTTCAGGCTGAAATGAAGGGAGTCCATTGAATAATGCAATGCGCGGGGGATAGGCGATTATCGCGCGAGCGGCTTGTTTTGACGCCCCACAGGACCCGCAACAGGCGCCGCAGGTCCGGGTTTGCTGCAGTATTTGCAGTGAAATGCCAACTATTTGGCACTTTTTCGGACTTCGCGGTCGGGCGAGAAATCAGTCCTTGAGCAAGCCGTGCTCAACCAGATACTCGTGAATGATCGCCAGGCGCAGGTCGGCATCTTCGAGTTCGAGCAGGCGTTGCCGCGCAATTTTCGGGATCGGCAGGATTTCGGCGTAGCGGTAGCCCACCCAGTCCGCATCATCCAGCGCCCAAGGGCGGGCGATCACTTTTTCGCCAGCATCCGCGATGACCACTTTCAGCAGTGGCAGCAGGGCTGCGTGATCCTCGCTGACCGCTTCTGCGGGGGGCTCGTCAAACCACTGCACGATGCCGGTAATCGTCCCTGGCTCCTCTTCTACTTGTTCCAGTACGCGGAAACGTCGCCCGCCGCGCACGGTGAGGCCGAGGATGCCGGGCTCGCTCATGTCCCAATCCACGATGCGCGCTTCGGTGCCGATCTTGTGCGGGATGGCTGGCGTGCCGACTTCCTCGCCCTCGGCGATCAGGCAGATGCCGAAGGGCGCATCGGCCTTCATGCAGCGCGCAATCATGTCCAGATAGCGCACCTCGAAAATCCGCAGGCCCATTCTTCCCAGAGGAAAGAGCACGGCGTTGAGAGGGAAAAGCGGCAGGCGGACGGGTTCGGACATGTTCGTGGGCATCGGCGGGAGGACGGGCGAATTGTACGTTACGCGGTCAGCGGGCGTAGGTTCCCTGTAGGAGCTGGCGAAGCTGGCGATGGGAGCCCCTTATTGATGGCCGTATCGCCAGCTTCGCTAGCGCCTGCAGAAAAACGCTCAGCCTCTTTGCCCTGGCGATAAAATCGCCCTCATGCAAAACCAGCTCCCTCTGCCCGGCGCCGACGCGCTGGAACACTCCGCTCACCTGTCATCCCGCATCGCCGATGAAATCCGCTCCAGCGGCGGCTGGCTGAGCTTCGCCCGTTTCATGGAGCTGGCGCTGTTCGCACCGGGCTTGGGCTATTACAGCGGTGGCTCGCACAAGTTCGGGCCGGATGGCGACTTCGTCACCGCGCCGGAAATCACGCCGCTGTTTGGCCGTTCGCTGGCAGCTCAGGTGCAACAGGTGTTGGCCGCATCCGCGCCGCAGGTGATCGAAGTCGGCGCCGGCACTGGTCTGCTGGCTTGTGATCTGCTGCTGGAACTGGAGGCGCGGGGCGCTTTGCCGGACAGCTACGCCATCCTCGAACTCTCCGGCGAGCTGCGCGTGCGCCAGGCCGAAATCCTGCGCGAACGCGTGCCGCATCTGGTCGAGCGAGTCAGCTGGCTGGATGCTCTGCCCGAGGCTTTTGCCGGCTGCATTCTCGCCAACGAAGTGCTGGATGTGATGCCGGTGCAGCTGCTGGTGTGGCGTGACGGTGAGATTTTCGAGCGCGGTGTGTGCCTGGATGATGAAGGTGGTTTTACCTGGCGCGATCAGCCGGCCGCAGGGCGTTTGCTGGCCGCTGCCGAGGCGCTGGCAGTGGAAATGCCGAGCGAGGGCGAATACCTCAGCGAAATCTGTCTTGCCGCCCAGGCCTGGGTCGCCGGCTGGGCGCCGCGCTTGACGCAGGGCGCGATCATCCTCATCGACTACGGCTATCCGCAGGCCGAGTATTACCTGCCCAGCCGTAGCTCCGGCACGCTGCAGTGTTACTACCGCCATCGCGCGCATCCGGATGTATTGCTGTGGCCGGGGCTGAACGACATCACCTCTTTCGTCGATTTCACCGCGATTGCCGATGCGGCGTTTGCGGCCGGCCTGAGTGTCGAGGGTTATACGACCCAGGCCAGCTTCCTGACGGACTGTGGCTTGCTCGAATTACTCACGGCGGTCGGCCCCAGTGACCAAGCGCCGTATCTGCGCGCCGCCCGAGCGGCCCTGCGCCTGATCGCCCCGCACGAGATGGGCGAGCTGTTCAAGGTGCTGATCCTCGGGCGTGAGCTGAACCTGCCTTTGCTGGTCGGGCTGCGGACAGGCGAACGTAGTCATGTTTTGTAAATAGGAAGGCCTGAAGAGCTGCTCCCGTAAAGGGTCTTGGAGCAGGCTTCGTGGTGAGCCGCGATCAGTAAGGATCTACGCAGCAGGGTGCTGTAGAGCAAGGCAGGGGGCTCCTCTTGGCCGTGCCTCAAGATTTTTGGGTAATTGTTACTTTTCATCTTTGTGTAACATTCGGCGCCCAGAATGCTTACCTTGTTTCTACTGCTTTGGTCATAAGGCATGCACACTTTTAAGCGCTCACTGTTGCGTCTGGCGACATGTTCTTTGCTTTTATTGCCGATTGTCTGCAATGCACTGGCCGCGCCGAGTTCCGCCAGTGTCAGCGTTTCCCCGCTCGAAGCGGCGGGCAAGTTGCGTAGTCTGGCGCAACGTCAGGCCAAGCTTTATCTGCAATTGCGTCTGGGTGTCGAGCGCGAAGCGAGCGAGCGCTGGCTGGCTGAGGCGGTGCGCAGTTTTGACGAGAATCTGGCCGTGGTTACGCGCGCAGCACAAGGCGACTCGTCCACAACGCGCATCGTCGGGCGGATCACCACGCAATGGGAAGGCCTGCGCCTGACCTTGAGCAGTCCGCTGGAAACGAGCAAGGCTCAGGGCATTGCAGCCGATGCCGAACAGATTGCCATTGCCGCGCAGGCGCTGGCCTTGCGCTTCGATCTGGCGCAGGAATCGCCGATGTATCGCCTGGTCGATCTCGCCTCGCGTAACGACATGCTAGCGCAGCGCCTGGCGCGGATTTACATGCAGATCCGTGCCGGTCAGGGGGGCAAGGCTGCCGAGGTGGACGTGGAGCAGACACGCAAGGAATTCGCTGCCGGGCTGAAAGAACTGGCTGGCGCCAGCGACAATACGCCGGCAATCAAGGCCAATCTGGAACTGGCGCGTCAGCAGTGGCTGTTCTTCGAGATGGCGGTGAATGATCGCGTGAAAAGCTCCGAGAATTTACGCCGCGATGTGGCCACCACTAGTGAGCGCATCAGCCAGATGATGAACGAAGCCTCTTTGGTCTATGTGCAGATGGCTGGGCGTGCCAGCGAGCCACCGCTTGCGCAGAACGGGCGCAAGCGGTGAGTTGATTGCCCGTCAGCAAAACAAAAGCGGCGCCGTGGCGCCGCTTTTGCGTGGAAAGCACGGGAGCTTTTCTGCTATTCCTGCGCCCGATAAAGTCGTTTCATGAAATCTTCCGCGTCACTGTCTGAATCCACTGCCGGGCATTCATGGTTTGTGCGGTTTGCGGCGCGCAAGCCCAGTGCGGCCAGTACCATTTGTGGCAGCCAGTTGGCGTTCAATACTTCGTCGCTGTAGCCGCCCGTTTCTGTTGTCAGGCAATCGCCCGTGATCGTGTTCATTTTTTTCACCCTTCGCGTGCCGGGTTGATTTTTATACGAAGCCCGTGTGACCGGATTCGCCGCTCTGTATCAGGCCTAACGGCATGCCGTTGAGGAACTTGACGATATTCGCATGCCAAGTTTGCAAACTCGTGTCACTGCGGATATGCGCCTGCTTGAGCTGGATTTCACAGGTTTACAGGCAGCCTGACAACATGCCAATCGGGCTTCCCGGAGGGGCATCCGGGTTGTTCCGGACAGGAGAAGCCCGTGTTAAAAGTCAGAGTCTGGCGAAGAGTTCGCGTACACGTCCGGCCTGACCGGCGGCCAGCGCCAGCAGCAACAGAACGCGGGCTTGTTGCGGGCTCAATTCGCCGGCTGCGATGCAGCCGGTGGCGCTGTCACTCTCGTTGCATTCAGGCCACACGCCGCCGGCGGCGATGCGGCTGGCGCGCACGATATGCACGCCTTGCCCGATGGCTTTGGCAATGCTGCTGCGCCAGCTGGCCGGGATGCTGCCCTGGCCGCTGAGGGCCAGCACGATGCCACGCGCTCCTGCGGTGACGCAGGCCTCGATCAGGTCAGGATTTGCACCAGCGCTGGCGTAGAGAATGTCGATACGTGGCAGAGATGCTTCGTCAGCCGCATGCAGCAAGGCGCTGCGGGCAGCTTGACTGGAAAGGCTTATAGATACAGCTTCTTCAAACACCTTGCCTGCAGAAGTATGCCCTGCGCGGCTCTGCAAGGCATCGATGGCTTGCGTGTGTGTTTTGGTTGCATCGCGCGCGGCGATGATCGCGCCATTCGCCACCACCAGCACGCCCTGATTGCGTGCAGCCGGGCTGAGCGCCACGCAGGCCGCCTGCAGCAAATTGCGTGGCCCGTCCGCTGCTGCGCTGCTCGCCGGGCGCATGGCTGCGGTGAGGACAACAGGTTTGCCGGTCGGCAGCAGCAGGTGCAGGCCGAAAGCGGTTTCTTCCAGCGTATCCGTGCCGTGAGTGATGACGATGCCGTCGATGGCTGGATCGTCAATCTGGATTTGAACGCGCACGGCGAGCTGCAGCCAGTGCGCCGGTGTGATGTCGCGGCTATCCAGCGCAAAGGGTTGCTCGACGTGCCAGTCGGCCAGCTCGCGCAAACGCGGCACCGCGCCCAGCAGCGTTTCCGCATCCAGCGTGGCGGCGGTGTAGTGCTGGTCTGAACCCGTGCCGGCAATGGTGCCGCCGGTGGCGATGAGGGCGAGGCGCATTGTTAGTGCTGAGTACTGAGTACTGAGTGCTGGGTGCTGAGGCTGGGCTTTTACTCAGCACTCAGCACTCCTTGCTCAGCACTGATTAGTGATTCAGGATCTTCGACAAAAACTGCTGCGCCCGATCCGAGCGTGGCTGGCCGAAAAACTCGTCTTTTGCCGCATCTTCGACGATCTGGCCGTGGTCCATGAACACGACGCGGTGCGCGACCTTGCGGGCGAAACCCATTTCGTGGGTGACGACCATCATGGTCATGCCTTCCTGCGCCAGATCGACCATCACGTCCAGCACTTCGCTGATCATTTCTGGGTCGAGTGCCGAGGTGGGTTCATCGAAGAGCATGCAGATCGGGTCCATCGACAGGGCGCGGGCAATCGCCACGCGTTGTTGCTGACCGCCGGAGAGTTCGCCCGGGTACTTGTTGGCGTGCATCTTGATGCCGACGCGATCCAGCAGCTTCATGCCACGCTCGTGGGCTTCGTCGGCCGAGCGGCCGAGCACCTTGGTCTGGCCAATGGCCAGATTCTGGATGATGCTCATGTGCGGGAAGAGTTCGAAGTGCTGGAACACCATGCCGACATGCGAGCGCAGTTTGGGCAGGTCGGTCTTCGGGTCATTCACCTGAATGCCGTTAACGATGATCTTGCCCTGCTGGATGGGTTCGAGGCCGTTGACGCACTTGATCAGGGTCGATTTGCCGGAGCCGGACGGGCCGCACACGACGATGACTTCGCCCTTGTCGATATGGGTCGAGCAGTCGGTGAGGACCTGGAATTTTCCGTACCACTTGGAGACGTTCTGGATCTGGATCATGTTTGTGACCTAGCGAATGATGGCGATGCGTTTGTTGAAATACTTGACGAGCATGGACAGCGAGAGACAGATCGCGAAATAGATCAGCGATACGAAGATGTACATCTCGACGGTGCGCCCGTAAAGCTTGCCGGTGTTGTCAGCGGCCTTGAGCAGATCTGTTGCGCCGATGGCATACACCAGCGAGGTGTCCTGGAACAGGATGAAGGTCTGGGTGAGCAGGACCGGGATCATGTTACGGAAAGCCTGCGGCAGCACAACATGCCCCATGGTTTGCCAGTAGCTCATGCCAATGGCGTAGCCGGCGTAGATCTGGCCACTCGGAATGCTCTGAATGCCGGCGCGCATGATCTCGCTGTAGAACGCCGCCTGGAACAGGGTGAAGGTGATCAGCGCCGAGGTCTCAGGGGTGATTTTCAGGAAGAACGGGGCGAGCAGGAAAAACCACAGAATCATCAGCAGCAGTGGAACGGAGCGCATCAGATCGACATAGACCTTGGCTGCGCCTCCCATCCACTTGCCACCCGACAGGCGCGCCAGCGCCAGCAGGGTGCCGATGATGATGCCGCCGATCATGGCGGTGGCGGTCAGTTCCAGGCTGTAGATCAGGCCCTGCCAGATATAGGGCAGGCTGAGCGGAATGACGGAAAAATCGAAATTGCTGAACATGTTCATCGCTCCTATTTAGCCACGATGAAGCCGGGCACGTGGGAGCGACGCTCGATGTAGCCCATGCCTTGATTGGCCGCGTAGGAGCAGAGGATGTAGAGCACGGTCGGGACGATCAGGCTCTCGATGACTTGGCCACCCGTTTCTTCCACCATCTGGCGCGACACGAAGATCAGCTCCCACACGCCTACGGCAAAGGCGACGCCAGAGTTCTTGAAGGCGTTCATGAATTCCGAGGTGAGTGGCGGAATGATGATGCGGAAGGCCATCGGCAGCAGTACGTAGCGATAGGTCTGAATCTGGGTCAGGCCAATCGCCAGGCCGGCATTGCGCTGGCCGCGCGACAGGCTCTGGATGCCGGCGCGAACTTGTTCAGCAACGCGGGCCGAGGTGAATAAGCCGAGCGCCAGTACGGCGGTGATGAATTCCTTGGCCGGCATGTCCTGCTTCACCCACATGGACAGATCGTGCGGCAGTAGCTCTGGCACCACGAAAAACCACAGGAAGAGTTGCAACAGAATCGGCACATTGCGGAAAAATTCGACCCACACATGACCGATCAGAGCGAGGCCACGGTGCGGCACAGTGCGCAACGTGCCGATGACGCTGCCGAGTGTCAGGGCGATGAGCCAGGCACAGAGCGATATGGCGATGGTCCAGCCGAGTCCATGAAGGATCCAGCTGAAATAGGTGACCTCGCCAGAGGGGATGATCTCAAAGAAAACCCCCCAGTTCCATTTGTAATCCACAGCGGCTCCCTTGCTGCTAACACGCGCCAGCCTTTGAGCTGGCGCGCGTGAGGCTTGTTGCTTGTTACTTCTTGTAGTTTTCTGCCGGATTGTCGTTCGGGCTGAGGATGGCTGCCTTGAGTTGTTCGCTCATTGCTACCGTCAGGTTCACGCCTTTGGGCGGGATCGGGGCATTGAACCACTTTGCGTAGAGTTTGGTGAGCGCACCCGTCTTCATCATGTTGGCAACGGTGGCGTGTACCAGACCTTTGAACTGCGGGTCATCCTTGCGCAGCATGACCGCAATCGGCTCGACGGAAAGCGGCTCGCCAACAATGGCGTAATCCTGGGGCGCCTTGGAGTTGGCAACCAGACCCATCAGCAGGTTGTCATCCATCACGAAGGCCACGGCACGATCCGTTTCCAGCATCAGGAAGGAGTCGGCGTGATCCTTGCCATAGACTTCCTTGAAATCGATGCTCTTGCCTTTTTCGTGCGCGCGGATCAGTTGCACGCTGGTGGTACCAGTGGTTGTTGCCACGGGTTTGCCCGCCAGCTGATCCAGACTCTTGATACCCGAAGATTTCTTGACGGCCATCAGCACGTTGGTGACATAGGTCGTCGGGGCAAAAGCCACTTGCAACTGGCGTGCTGCGTTGTTGGTGGTGGAGCCGCACTCCAGATCAACCGTGCCATTCACGACCAGCGGGATGCGGTTCTGCGAAGTGACAGCCTGGGTTTTTACTTCCAGTTTGGCCAGCTGCAGGCGGGATTTCACTGCATCGACAATCGCCATGCAGACATCGATGTGGTAGCCGATGGGCTTCTGGGTGGCGTCCAGATAAGACAGCGGGAAAGACGACTCGCGGATGCCCAGCGTGATGCTGTTTGAATCCTTGACTTTCTTCAGTGTGCCATCGAGTTGTTGGGCGGTGGCGGTCTGGACGACCAAGCCTGTGGCAAGGGCGAGCAGCAGATGATGCTTTTGCATGATTCCTCCTGAATGGAACGGACGGTGTGACGGAAGCGACATTGGGATGAATGCACGCGAAAATCGTACCAGTATTTGGCGGGAGCTTAGATTTTCGACAATTCAGTATAACTTTGAGCCAAATTTTCGTCGGAACGAATTGCATGGGTGAATACCCGCAGTTTAGGGGCTGGTGCGGTGCTACAGGTGGATTTGGTTTGTGGAGGGGGACACAAAGGCCTTTCATTTGAGCACGCGGACGGGGCGCCCGATCACGTCCTGTTCTTTTTTGTGCCTCCGAATGGTGCGCAAGGCTGTGCATGGTTCATCCTGTAGAGCCGCTCCCAGCCTCGCTTTTCGCCATGCATGCCTGAAGAGGTCCGCCCCGTGGGGCTCTACAGCCTGTCTTGCGTGCAAGGCCCGCCAGGAGGCGTTCATGGCTTACAAAGTCGCCATCCGGAGCAAGTTTCCGGGCTAGACTTCAGCACTCATCCAGATTCAATTTGACGGAGCGCATCATGTCCCGAACAGTCATTGCCAGCGCGCTGGCCCCGGCCGCCATCGGCCCGTATTCACAGGCCATCCGCGCCGGCAATACGGTTTATCTTTCCGGCCAGATCGGCCTTGATCCGGTCAGTATGCAGCTGTTGGATGGCTTTGAAGCGCAGGCCGAGCGGGTATTTCAGAATCTGCAGGCCGTGGCTGAGGCCGCCGGCGGATCGCTGGCCGATGCGGTGAAAATCAACCTCTATCTGACCGATCTGGCCTACTTCGCCACGCTCAATACAATCATGGCGCGCTATTGCGCCGCGCCGTTTCCCGCACGGGCAACGCTCGGTGTCTCGGCGCTGCCGCGCGGGGCGCTGGTCGAAGCGGATGCCGTGCTGGTCCTCGCCTGACGTTCAGCCTTGACTGAAGCTGTTCGCAAAACCGCCTCCGCGCTCACCGGGCGTTTGCACAAACTCGGCATCTTCAATGATGCCGATATGCTGCTGCATTTGCCCATGCGCTATGAGGACGAGACGCGTCTGACCGATATCCGTACCGCCCAGCCCGGCGTGTCGGTACAGGTGGAAGGCGTGGTTGAACACGCGGAAATCACCTTCCGGCCGCGCCGCCAGTTGGTCGTGAAGCTGGTGGACGACAGTGGCGCGTTGATCCTGCGCTTCCTGAACTGGTATCCCTCGATCCAGAAAATGCTCGAGGCTGGCAAGCGCGTGCGCGCTTTCGGCGAAGTGCGCAGCGGCTTCTGGGGCGAGGAAATGATTCACCCGCGCCTCGTGTCGGTGAGCGAAGGCCAGGCGTTGCCGCAGGCGCTCACGCCGACTTATCCGGCGACAGCCGGGCTGGCGCAATCCGCCTTGCGCAAGCTGGTGCTACGCGCCTTTACCCGCGCCAGTCTGGCCGATCTGCTGCCGGAATCTTTGCGGCGCAGTCTCAAGTTGGCCGGCTGGGAACGCAGCCTGCGCTATCTGCATCAGCCACCCACCGATGCCAAACTGGGCGCGCTGGAAGATCGCAGTCATCCGGCCTGGCGGCGCATCAAATTCGACGAACTGCTCGCGCAGCAGATTTCGCTGCGCAAGGCTTATATCGAGCGCCGCGCTCACGCCGCCGCCCAACTCTTGCCGCAGGGTAGTTTGAGTGCGCCGTTTCTGGCAGTCTTGCCTTTTGCACTGACCGGCGCCCAGCGCCGTGCGGTGGATGAAATCGCGCGTGACATCGCCCAGCCCTGGCCGATGCAGCGATTGTTGCAGGGGGATGTGGGCAGCGGCAAGACCATCGTGGCGGCGCTGGCCATGCTTCAGGCTGCCGAGAACGGCTTGCAGGCGGCCATGATGGCACCTACTGAAATCCTCGCCGAGCAGCATTACCGCAAACTGGCTGGCTGGCTGGAGCCGCTGGGCATTTCTGTCGCCTGGCTGTCCGGTTCACAGAAGAAAAAAGAACGCGCCGCGATGCTGGAGAAAATTGCCAGTGGCGAAGCCTTGCTGGTGGTCGGCACCCATGCGCTGATCGAAGATACGGTCGCGCTGGAAAAGCTGGGCCTCGCCGTGGTCGACGAGCAGCACCGTTTTGGCGTGCGCCAGCGTCTGGCCTTGCGCGAGAAAGTGGTCGGCCGCCTGCCACACATGCTGATGATGAGCGCCACGCCGATTCCGCGCACCTTGGCCATGAGCTACATGGCCGATCTGGACGTCAGTGTGCTTGATGAGCTGCCGCCGGGCCGCACGCCCATCGTGACCAAACTGGTCGCCGATTCGCATCGCGAAAAAGTGATCGCCCGTGTGCGCGATGCCTGCCTCGAGGGCCGGCAGGCCTACTGGGTCTGCCCGCTGATCGAGGAAAGCGAAACCCTGCAGTTGCAGACTGCGGTCGACACTTATGAAGTGCTCTCGGCCGAGCTGGCTGAACTCAAGGTCGGCCTCGTGCATGGCCGTCTCAAGCCCGTCGAAAAGGCGGCGGTCATGGACGCCTTCCTGCGCAACGAGGTACAGGTACTGGTCGCCACCACGGTGATCGAAGTCGGCGTGGATGTGCCCAATGCCAGCCTGATGGTGATTGAGCATGCCGAGCGTTTCGGCCTCGCGCAGCTGCATCAGCTGCGCGGCCGGGTCGGGCGCGGCGCGGCCGCATCGAGCTGCATTCTCGTATATGCCCAGCCATTGTCACCAACCGGACGCGAGCGGCTCAAGGCGATTTACGAAACCACCGATGGCTTCGAGATCGCCCGTCGTGATCTGCATCTGCGTGGCCCGGGCGAATTCATCGGCGCACGACAGAGCGGCGTGCCGCTGCTGCGCTATGCCGACCTGGAACTGGATGTCGATCTGATCGAGGCCGCGAAACAGGCTGCAGAGGAAATGCAGGCGCGCCATCCAGATGCGGCGGAGGCGTTGTTGACGCGCTGGTATGGCGGGCGGGCTGAATTGCTCAAGGCCTGAAGAGCCGCGCTGAGCAAGCCTGTCAGGGAGGTCGTGCTGTAGAGCCATGCACAGTGCGGGTCTGCATGCCGCTGACTTGGAAAAGGCCGCCTGATGCAGGTGTACAGATGATGGAATTTTTCAATACGGTCTATTTTCCTGCACCTGACGAATGCCTTGGTTCAGTTGATCCAGCAGGGCGGGAGGCACGCTATGGCTGCAATAAAAGTAGCGGAATTCGCCCTCCAGCAGATCATGCAGGCGCAGCACCTCAATCTGGGCGCCAGCGGCTGGTTGGGAGACCAGGAATAATTGGGCTTCTTCCTGATGCATCAGTATGAAATCCACTTCCTTGCGCTTGAGCAGTTCAGCGGCGTCCGTGTTGCCAACTGAAAAGACGATTTTTCGGGCAAGGGCTGAATGCATCTGTGCGCTGACGTACTCATCATAAAAGTAGTCTTGCTTGATGCCCCAGCGCAGCTTGGCGTTTTGTGCCCAGTCTTTCAGGAAGGGCGCGCCTGAAAGCCATTCGGCATCGCTGCGTACCAGCGCGACATAGGCGGCGGATGCGAAGAATGGCGCACTTAACTGCCCTTGGCGGGTTCGCTCGGTCGTGCGCACCCGGCCTACGGCACACACTTGCTCCTTGTTGTCGCGGATGCGAGTCAATTGCTCGTCAACGCTGGCATGGGCGTATTGAAAACGCAGCCTGCTGCTGTGCAAAATGGCGTCGGCACGCGCGCCCAGCGTGCCTTGCAGGCCGCCGCTGGCCAGTTCGATCAGCGGTGGCCGGTCTTCGACCAGCATGATCAGCGGTAAGGCCTTGCCTGTCTGTGCCAGACATACGCCCGCATGCAGGGTCAGCAGAATCAGCCAGCGATGATGCCGCATGCCTCAATCCAGCCGGAAGCGCGCCACGGCGTTATTCAGGTCTTGCGACAGGCCCTGTAGTGTGTGTGCTGCCGCGGCATTGGCGTCGGCCACGACGATTGCCTCTTCGCTCATCTGGGCCACATGCTCGACACTCTTGGCGATATCCTGCGCGGCGGTGGTCTGCTCGCGGATAGCGCTGGAAATGTCCGTTACCATGCTGCCGACACGCTCCGTGCCCGATACGATCTGGCGGATGGACTCGCCGGCCGCTTCAGCCAGGCGCGTTCCTTCCCGCACCTTGACGACGCCATTCTCCATTTCGTGAATGGCCGAATCCGTTTCACTCAGCACTTCACTGATGACTTTGGCAATCTGCTGCGTAGATTGCGCGGTGCGCTCCGCCAGCTTGCGTACTTCATCGGCAACCACCGCGAAACCGCGTCCTTGTTCGCCTGCGCGGGCGGCTTCAATGGCGGCATTCAAGGCCAGCAGATTGGTTTGATCGGCGATTTCGCGGATGACGTCGACAATCTGGTTGATCTGCTGGGATTTGGCTCCCAGTCCTTGCAGGGTGCCGGAGGCATTGTTGACGGTTTCTGCCACGCTGTGCATCTGCTGGGCGCTGCCGAGAATGACTTCGACGCCGGCCCGTGCTTCCTGGCCTGATCGCACCGTGGTTTCATGCGCGTCGTTGGCGCTATTGGATAACACGTTGATGGAAACCGTCAGCTCCTCAATGGCCGCAGCGGCAGAATTCATGGCGTCGCCCTGTGTGGTGGCCTGGGCGTGAGTCTCCTGCGAGCCGTGGGTCAGTGTCTGGGCTTGATCGCCGAGTTCACTGGCGGTACGGCGCATGGTGAACACCGATTCGCGCAGCCCGTTCTGCATCTGGTCCAGTGCGGCTAGGAGCTGATTGACCTCATCATGGCCTTTTACGACTATTTTCTCCGTCAGATTGCCTTGCGACACTTCACCCGCAATCCGCACGGCGCCTTGCAGCAGGCTCACGATGGGACGCAGGATAAAGAGTGAGGCGAGGATTGCCGCGACAATGCTCAACGCCACCATGCCAAGGCTGATGCTCAGTGATTTGCGCGAATCCGCCTGAGCTGCTTCAAAGCTGCTAGCCGCTAGTGAATCCTCAACTCCGAACAGATCACGCACCGCGCCACGCGAGTCGCGAAAGGCTTCGGTGGTCACCTTGTCACCGGCCACGGCCTTGGCCTTGTCGAAATCGCCTGCTTTTAACGCATCAATCCAGGCCGTTCGCTGCTGTACGAATTTGCCTAGCGAGGCTTCGTATTTGTCCACGAACTTGCGCTCGTCGTCGGAAGTGGCTTGGGCCTTGACCTCGGACCAGAGTTTTTCCACATTGCCCAGCAACTTGTCGACCTGCGAGAGCTCGCTTGTCGCCGCTTCGGGGGTGGCTGCCAGGGTGGCGCGCAACAGGCGCACGCGCACCACATTGGAGTCATCCAGCATCGCGCCGAGCTTGGCCAGGCTTTGCGCGCGCTGGCTGTACATGCTGTGCAAGCGCGTATCGGCGCGAGTGCTGACCCAGTAGCCGACAAGGGCCTGGATCATGATAAGACTGACGAGCAAGCCCATCAGACCCATGAATTTATTGCGGATGCTCATGATGCCTCTCCTTGGTAGAGCCAGATATTTATTAACGACCTGGGAGCAGCAGGGCTTTAGGGCAAACAAGGGAGGTGGCGCTATCATTCGGGCAGCCAACAATCGGGGAGCGGAAATGGGCTGGATTCAGAAACTCGACGCATACGAAAAATTGATGCGCCTGGACAAGCCCATCGGCATCCTGTTGCTGTTGTGGCCGACGCTGTGGGGGTTGTGGCTGTCTTCCCATGGGCACCCGAACTGGTGGATTGTCGGGATTTTTGCTCTGGGTACGGTATTGATGCGCTCCGCTGGGTGTGTGATCAACGACTGGGCCGATCGCGACTTCGATGGCCAAGTCGCTCGCACCAAAGACCGCCCCTTGGTGAATGGCTCAGTCAAGCCGACTGAAGCCCTGATCGTGGCCGCCGTGTTGGCACTGAGTGCCTTCGTACTGATTCTGCCGCTTGAACGCCTCGTGCTGTGGCTGTCCATTCCGGCCTTGCTGCTGGCCGCCAGTTACCCTTTCGCCAAGCGGTTCCTCGCAATTCCGCAAGCCTGGCTGGGTGTCGCGTTTGGCTTCGGCATTCCCATGGCTTTCGCCGCTGAGCAAGGCAGCGTGCCGCCGCTGGCCTGGGGCATGCTGCTGGGCAACGTGTTCTGGGCCATCGCCTACGACACCGAATACGCCATGGTCGATCGTGAAGATGACCTGAAAATTGACATCCGCAGTTCGGCAATCAGCTTTGGCCGTTTCGACGTGCTGGCGGTGATGCTGTGTTATGCCGCATTCCTCGGCATCATGCTCGGCGTGGGCCTGCATCTGGCGCGTGGCTGGCCTTACTTCACCGGGCTGGGCTTGGCCGCCTTCATTGCGGGGTATCACTTCACCTTGATTCGCACACGCGTGCCGGCGCAGTGCTTTCGCGCCTTTGTGCATAACAACTGGCTGGGTGCGGCGGTGTTTGCCGGAATACTCGCTGACTACGGGCTGCGCGGCTGATGCAGGAGCCGTACTCCATCGAGCTGGCAGAGCTGATCTGCGCCTCGCACCTGCGTCTGGTTGGCAAGCCATTGGTGGATCCGGCCTTGTCGCCCGAAGATGCGGCGATCTGGCTGTACGAAGACGCACACTTTTGCGTGCTGGCCCATGACATCGCGGACGATCCGCGCTTCATCTTCGCCAACATTGCCGCCCAGCGCTGTTTTGAATACCCCTGGGAAGAACTGCTCGGCCTGCCCTCCCGGCTGACCGCCGAAGCCCCGAATCGCGCCGAGCGCCAGGCCATGTTGGAAGCGGTGGCCGCGCAGGGCTTTGCCAGTGGCTATCGAGGCCTGCGCATCGCCCGCTCCGGTCGGCGCTTCTGGATTGAAAACGTGACGGTGTGGAATCTGGTTGATGCTGATGGTCTTAATTATGGCCAGGCGGCGACTTACCGGCGGATTAGTCCGCACGAGGTGCCCGATGGAAGAGTCTGAGTATGTCAGGTGGGTTTTGTGGTGTAAATCCGTCCGGTATTACTCGTTGCTATTTGCGTTTTGGAGTCTTCTAATATGGTTTTTTAGCAAGCAGGAGGGCGCGGTAATCATTCCCAGTTTGGCGTTGGTTAGTGTGGCACTAACCATCGTTTCACAGTCGTGCCTGATTGTTCTTCGACAACGACCTAAGCTCCCAAAGAAACAGAGTAAACATACGTACGAACCGGTAAGTGCATCAGGCCCCAAGCCCCCCGATTTGCCCGATGACTGCCGACTTGATCAGCAATTGTCCTTGCCGATACGGCCGGCGCCTTCTGCGCGTGAGCTTATGGTTGGCCGTGGTTTTTGCGAAGTGTTTGATAGATTGTCCTGTGCCGATGAAGTACGTGACTGGATTAATCTGAATCACCGGGCATTTGGTTTCTATGATGAATGGCCTCGCGGGCAAGGATGTATTGGGCAAGTAACACGAGCAATGCTGGAATGTCGTTTTGCCGAAGAGCTTAAATGTGACGTTGCGCGGATTGATGCGGCTTGGAGTGTTGGCGAAACTCCATTTCCGTTGCATCTCGAGCCTCAAGAGAAAAGCCCGGATAGTCATTGAAAGAGCACACTATGCAATACAAAGACCTGCGCGATTTCATCGCCCAACTCGAAACCCTCGGCCAGCTCAAACGCATCAGCGTGCCGGTGGATACGCATCTGGAGATGACCGAGATCGCGGACCGCGTGTTGCGCGCGGGTGGCCCGGCACTGCTCTTCGAAAAGCCGCACACACGGGGCATCTCCAAGGGTATGCCGGTGCTGGCCAATCTTTTCGGCACGCCGCAGCGGGTGGCTTTGGGGATGGGTGTGGATGTTGAGTCTTCAGGCGAGTGGCAAAAGCCGCTGCGCGAAGTCGGCAAGCTGCTGGCCTTTCTGAAGGAGCCGGAGCCGCCCAAGGGCTTGCGCGATGCCTGGGAGAAATGGCCGGTGCTCAAGCAGGTGCTGAACATGTCGCCCAAGGTGGTCAGCCGTGCGCCCTGTCAGGAAATCGTGTGGGAAGGTGATCAGGTCGATCTCGGCAAACTGCCGATCCAGCATTGCTGGCCGGGTGACGTGGCGCCGCTGATTACCTGGGGCCTGGTGGTGACGCGCGGGCCGCTGAAGACGCGGCAGAATCTGGGCATCTACCGTCAGCAGGTGCTGGGCCGGAATCGCGTGATCATGCGCTGGCTGGCGCATCGTGGTGGCGCGCTCGATCTGCGCGAATTCCAGCAGGCCAATCCGGGTCAGCCTTTTCCGGTATCGGTGGTGCTGGGCTGTGATCCGGCAACCATCCTCGGCGCGGTCACGCCGGTGCCGGATAGCCTGTCGGAATATCAGTTTGCGGGGCTGTTGCGCGGCGCCAAGACCGAGCTGGTGCAGTGCATCGGTAATGATCTGCAGGTGCCGGCCAGTGCCGAGATCGTGCTCGAAGGTTTCATCTATCCCGATGATCTGGCAGCCGAAGGCCCGTATGGCGATCACACCGGCTACTACAACGAAGTGGCCGAATTTCCGGTGTTCACCATCGAGCGCATCAGCATGCGCCGCGATCCGATCTATCACAGCACCTACACCGGCAAGCCGCCGGACGAGCCGGCCATGCTGGGCGTGGCGCTGAACGAAGTCTTCGTGCCGCTGCTGCAGAAGCAGTTCCCGGAGATCACCGACTTCTACCTGCCGCCTGAAGGCTGCTCGTATCGCATGGCGGTGGTGAGCATGAAGAAGGCTTATCCGGGCCACGCCAAGCGGGTGATGTTCGGCATCTGGAGTTTCCTGCGCCAGTTCATGTATACGAAATTCATCATCGTCGTGGATGATGATGTGGATGTGCGTTCATGGCAGGAAGTGATCTGGGCGATCACCACGCGCATGGACGCAACGCGCGACACCACCCTGGTTGATAATACGCCGATTGATTATCTGGATTTCGCCTCGCCGGTGGCGGGTCTGGGCAGCAAGATGGGGCTGGACGCGACCAACAAGTGGCCGGGCGAAACCAGTCGCGAATGGGGCCGCACGATTGAAATGGATGCCGCCGTGAAGCAGCGCGTGGATGCGCTGTGGGGTGAACTTGGACTTTGATGATGACTGACGACTACAAAACCATCGACATGATTGACGGCGAGGCCTTCGAGCCCGCCCGGCCGGGCCACATCCGGCTCACTCACATTTTGTATCTGCTGCATGCCATCGGGCTGGTGATTGGTGCCTGGTCGCAGGCCGCGACGATGATCGGCGCCTTCGTCTTTGGCTGGACCTCGATCATCGCCATCATTCTCAATTACGTGAAGCGCGACGAGCTGAAGGGCACGTTTCTGGAGAGCCATTTCGCCTGGCAGGCCAGCACCTTCTGGGTCTGCCTGATCGTGATGCTGATCGGCGTCGTCCTCTACGTCCTGCTGGTGGGCTTTCTTGTGAACTGGCTGCTCTTCGGGCTGGTTGGCCTGTGGGCGATCTATCGCATCATCAAGGGCTGGCTGGCGCTGAAGGAAGGTAAACCGGTTTTGTAAGTGGTGTGCTGTAGAACCGCGCAGGTATTGTCTCTGCTGGATGTATGTCTGAAGAGGTCCGCGGGTGGCGGGTCTTCAGGTTGATGTGCTGCAGAGCCAAAAGGCAGTGTGGCTGTTCGGGCAGGCATTGGCGATATGTCTCGTAGGTGCGACTTCAGTCGCACGCCACGCGTGGGTGGCCGACTGAAGTCGGCCCTACAGAACGTGGCTTTGACAACACAATGAGCGGCCCTTCGATCTTGCTCATGCTGCCAGCGCCGCCAGGCTGATCCGCCGCAGGGCTTCGTCGAGCAGCTTGCGGCTGCAGCCGAAATTCAGGCGCACGAAACCGTCCATGCCAAAGTCGCGCCCGTCCGAGAGGCCGACGCCGTGCAGTTCCAGATACTTCTGCGGGTTCGGCTGGTTCAGGCCACGGCAGTCGATCCAGGCCAGATAGGTGGCTTCAATGTCGGTGCAGCTCAGCCCCGGCAGGCTGTTGATGACTTCATGCACACGTTGCGCGTTGCTGCGCAGGTAGGGCAGCAGTGCTGCGCGCCATGCACCACCCTCGCGGTAGGCGGCTTCGGCGGCGACCAGGCCCAGCACATTGACATCCGGCAGCAGACCGCGCCCGGTGGCGAGGTATTGCTTGCGCAGGCTGGCATTCGGGATCACCGCAAAGGCGCAACCCAGCGCCGGGATGTTCCAGGTTTTTGAGGGCGCCATCAGCGTGATGCTGCGCTGGGCCACGGCTTCGTCGAGCGAGGCGATGGGGATATAGCGCTGCGTCGGGTCGATCACCAGCCCGCAATGGATGTCGTCCGAGCAGATCAGCCAGTCATTTTTTTCGGCGTGCCAGGCCAGACGCGTCAGTTCCTCGCGGGACCACACGCGCCCGACCGGATTATGCGGATTGCACAGCAGGAGCAGGTTCGCGCTCTGGGTTTCGAGCAGGGCATCCAGCCCGTCCCAGTCGTATTCCCAACGCCCGCCGGCAAGGATCAGATCACTGCGCACCAGCCGGCGTTCGTGATTGCCCGGCGCCAGCAGCATGGGCGGGTAGATCGGTGGAAAGGTCAGCACGCCATCGCCCGGTTCGCCGGCCAGACGGCAGGCCAGGTTGAAGCCCTGCACCACACCCGGCAGCCACACGATCCATTCCGGCTCGATCTGCCAGTGGTGATCGCGGGCGATGCCGCTGACCACTGCGTCGAGCAGTGATTCGCGGTGATAGGCATAGCCGAAAACGCCGTGTTCGATGCGCTGCTGCAGGGCGCTGAGTACCGGCGGCGGCGCGGCGAAATCCATGTCGGCCACCCATAGCGGGAGAATGTCGCGACCGGCGTAGCGATGCCACTTCAGGCTGTCGGAATGGCTGCGGTCGGGAGGCGTGTCGAAATTGAAAGGCATGGTGCGATGTTCCTGAAACGATGCGCAATTGTAGGCTCGCTGGCGAGCAGATTCAAAAATGACAAAGGCGCCGCAGCGCCCTTGTTGTGAAGCATGAGGCTCTCGGGATCAAACCGCCAGATGCTCGAACAGCGGCGTGGACAGATAGCGCTCGCCAAAGCTCGGGATGATCACCACAGTGGTCTTGCCCGCATTCTCCGGTCGGCGTGCCACGGCCAGCGCCGCCCATACTGCTGCCCCGCTGGAGATGCCGACCAGCAGGCCTTCTTCAGTGGCCATGCGGCGGGCGATATCGAAGGTGTCAGCATTACTTACGCGAATCACTTCGTCATAGATCGTGGTGTTCAGGATCGCCGGCACGAAGCCTGCGCCGATGCCCTGGATCGGGTGCGGGCCGCGCGGGGCACCCGACAGTACGGCGCTGGCGTCCGGCTCGACGGCGAAGACTTTCACCCCGGGCTTCCTGGCCTTGAGCGCTTCGCCCACGCCGGTCACCGTGCCGCCCGTGCCGACGCCGGCGACGAACAGGTCGACGGTGCCGTCGGTGTCACGCCAGATTTCTTCGGCGGTGGTATTGCGGTGGATCTCCGGATTCGCGGGGTTTTCGAACTGCTGCGGGATGAAGTAACGCGCGTCGCTGGTGGCCAGATCAACAGCACGTTTGATCGCGCCGGGCATGCCTTCCGGGCCCGGGGTCAGGATCAGCTCTGCGCCGTAGGCCTTGAGCAGCAGGCGGCGTTCGCGGCTCATGGTTTCCGGCATCACAAAGGCGCATTTGTAGCCCTTGGCCGCACAGACCATGGCCAGACCGATGCCGGTGTTGCCCGAAGTGGGTTCCAGAATGATGGTGTCCGGGCCGATCTTGCCGGCCTTCTCGGCGGCTTCGATCATGGCGGCGGCGATGCGATCCTTCACGCTGTGGCCGGGATTGAAGAATTCAAGCTTGGCCAGTACCGTGCCGTCGATGCCGGCGGCGAGGCGGTTGAGGCGGACCAGCGGGGTATTGCCGATCAGTTCGGTGACATTGGTGGCGATCTTCATGGGGCGACTCCTTTTGTGGAATATGGTTGAATTGTATGTTGCGTGATCCGGAATATGGAAGAAACGAATGGGTATGAGCATAGACGCAAAAAAGGGGCCCGCAGGCCCCTTGAGAATGCGTCTGCTCCTTACTTCCCCGCGGCGCCCGGGCCGGAATTACGGAATTCAAACAGGCGATTGGCCGGGAAAGTGGCGTCTTCCTTGCCGAACTTCACGGTCTGCGCTTTTTCCGAATCAAACGGGCGGTTCGTTGAGGCGGCCTTGTTCCAGGGCGATTCGGCATCAATGTGGGCGCCGATGTACGAGCTGCGGATCACGAGCATGCCGTTGGGCAGGCTCTTGCTGCCATCCTTGGCGACAAACACGCCGCCACTGTCATCCCAGGCACGGCCCAGGCTGATTTTCTTGCCGTCCTTGTTGGCGTCCGAGGTGAATTTCGAGTTCGTCACCAGAAAGCCGTAATTGTAGATCTGCGGGTGGCTGGGGGCGAAGACGAAGCCGCCTTCCGAGCCTTCGCGGGTCGTCAGGGATTTGAATTCCACCTTGTCGAACACGGCCAGCGCACGGCTGAACACGAAGTCCACATCACCTTCGATGTAGCTGTTGGTGACGTAGGCGCGGGCGATGGCGCCGACGTTCAGTGACTTCATCATCAGCGTGTCCTGATTGCCGAGTAGACGCACATTTTCAAGAATGACCTTGTCGCCGCGCGTGTTCAGGGCGACGGCCTGGGTGCCGCTCTTCGGGCTGACGCTTTCGTCGTAGTCATTGGAAACGGTCAGGTTCTTGGCCTGGAAACCATCGGCATAGGCCAGGAAAGTCGTGCTGCCGCTGGTGCCATAGGTGTCTGCACCTTTGCGGCCTTCGCAGGCATTGGCGGTGACTTCCTTGTCCTTCTTGCTGCCGGCGCCGATGTTGTTGACGATCACGACTTTGGTCGGATCGCTGTCGGTGCCGTAGATCGTGACCGGTGCGGTGTCCTTCATGCACACCTGCTCGCGATACACGCCGGGTTTGACGAGGATGTAGACGCGATCCGTGCCGCCCTTGGCGACGGCATCAATCGCGGCCTGTACGCTCTTGTGCGTGCCGCTGCCATCGGCGGCGACGGTGAAAGTGGGCTTGAGCTTGGCGACGTCACCGATGCCGTTCGTGACGGGATCCCACGGGTCAGCCACCAGCGCTTCAATGTTGCCGCTCTTGGCGAAATACGCCGCCATGGTGTGGCCGGCGGCCTGATCCACGGAGAGTTGCGGGCGTTTGGCGGTGCTGGTCGCAATCGGGCCTTCCAGCGAAGTGGCGCAGCCGCCAAGCATGACGGCAGACACAACGGCAAGGCTCAAAGTCTTCTGATAAGTCTTCACGCA
This sequence comes from Uliginosibacterium flavum, assembly GCF_040566545.1. Lineage (NCBI taxonomy): Bacteria > Pseudomonadati > Pseudomonadota > Betaproteobacteria > Rhodocyclales > Zoogloeaceae > Uliginosibacterium > Uliginosibacterium flavum. Next base: position 169,721 of record NZ_JBEWZI010000002.1, on the reverse strand, counting down.
AATCCTCCTTTGGATGGCAGGGTGCCTGCCTGTTGTAACCGGAAACACGGAATCTACGCCGCTCGCACGCGCCTGCCAAGTTCGATTGTTTTTCATGTTGGCGGGGCGCAACGCGCCACCCTCTTCCCCGGAACGGGGGAGGGTGGCGTCGAGCACCGCTGCGCGGCGGGCGTCAGAGTGATCGGATCTTGCCCAGTAGCGCGGTGGTCGAACGATCCACCTCAAACGGAATGGAGTGCACCGCGCCGCCCCAGCCGAGGACTTCCGTATAGCCAACGATTTTCTCCACCGGCCAGTCACCGCCCTTGACGAGGATATCCGGCTTGCATTCCAGGATGCGTTCGATCGGCGTGTCCTCGTCGAACCAGGTCACCATGTCGGCGCAGCGCAGCGCGGCCATCACTGCGGCGCGATCTTCCTGCGTGTTGATCGGGCGGTCATCGCCCTTGCCCTGGCGTTTCACCGAGGCGTCGGTGTTCAGGGCCACGATCATCGAGGCGCCGAGGGCACGGGCCTGCGCCAGATAGGTTACGTGGCCACGGTGGAGGATGTCGAAACAACCGTTGGTGAAAACAAGCGGACGTGGCAACTCGGCGATGCGGCGGGCGAGATCTTCCGGGGCGACGATGCGCGATTCGAATTCAGGGCGGGTGTAGGGTGTCATGGCGTCAAGAAGAGCTGGAAAAGTGGGGGGCAGGATAGCATCTGAAACAGCAGGACTGAGGACTGAGGACTGAGGACTGAGTGGGCATGCTTGTAGAGCCGCGCCCGTATTGGGTCTTCAGGTCGGAGTGTTACACAGGCAAGATGGGCGAGGCTCTCGAGGTGGTGACGTAGGAGCTAGCGCAGCTGGCGATTTGCCCGTGTGAATCGCCAGCTGCGCTAGCTCCTACGGACATGCTTGTAGAGTCTCATCCGCTAAGCTTCTTCGGGCAGGTGTGCTGAAGAGGCTTGGCCGGCGCGGCTCTCGGGACACGCTGCCCCAGTCCCCAGTCCCCAGTCCCCAGTCCCCAGTCCCCAGATTCAGTCCTCTTCGCGCTCCTGCAACTGCAGGCGCCACATCGCGGCATACGCGCCATCCGCCGAAAGCAGCGCTGCATGGCTGCCGCGTTCGATCACGCGGCCCTGTTCCAGCACCACGATCTCGTCGGCATTCATCACGGTGGACAGGCGGTGGGCGATGATCAGTGCTGTGCGCCCGCGCGCGGCGGCTTCGAGCTGCCCCTGGATGGCTTGCTCGGTGCGTGAATCGAGCGCCGAGGTGGCTTCGTCGAAAACCAGAATGCTCGGGTTCTTGAGCAGGGTGCGGGCAATCGCCACGCGCTGCTTCTCGCCACCGGAAAGCTTCAAACCGCGCTCGCCGACCTTGGTTTCGTAGCCATCGGGCAGGCGGCTGATGAAGTCGTGGAGTTGCGCGGCCTGCGCGGCGGCGATGACCTCCTCGTGGCTGGCGTCCGGGCGGCCATACAGGATGTTGTAGTAGATGCTGTCGTTGAACAGCACGGTGTCCTGCGGCACGATGCCGATGGCGCGGCGCAGACTGTTCTGGCTGATCTGGCGGATGTCCGTGCCGTTGATGCGGATCGCGCCGCTGCTCACGTCGTAGAAACGGAAAACCAGACGCGCCAGCGTGGACTTGCCGCCGCCGGAATGGCCGACCACGGCCAGGGTGTGGCCGGGCGGGACTGTCAGCGAAACGTCCGTCAGCACCGGCCGGCGCGGATCGTAAGCAAAGCCGACGGCGTCGAAACTCAGACTCATCGGTCCGGCCGCGAGTTCGCTGGCGTTGGGCGCGTCGGCCACTTCGCGCTCGGTGCGCATCAGGCCGAACATGCGTTCGATGTCCGTCAGCGACTGGCGGATTTCGCGGTAGAGCACGCCAAGGAAATTCAGCGGTGCATACAGCTGGATCAGGAAGGCATTCACCAGCACGATATCGCCCAGGCTCATTTTGCCTGCAGCCACGCCGGCAGCGGCCTGCCACATCATGGCGGTGACGCCGCTGGCGATGATCGCGGCCTGACCCATGTTGAGCAGCGAGAGCGAGATCTGGTTGCGTACCTGTGCCTTACTCCAGGCACGCAGCTTCTCGTCATAACGCTGCGCTTCCCAGGCCTCATTGTTGAAGTACTTCACCGTTTCGTAATTGATCAGCGCGTCGATGGCGCGGGCGTTGGCGGCCGAATCCAGCTCGTTGGCTTCGCGGCGCAAGGCGGTGCGCCAGTTGGTGACCTTGATCGTGAACAGGATGTAGGCCGTCAGCGTGGCGGCGGTGATCAGCGCATACACCGGCTCGTATTTCACCAGCAGCACGCCCATCACCAGACTGATTTCGACCAGCGTCGGCAGGATGCTGTAGATGGCGAAATTGATCAGGGAATTGACCGAGCGCGTGCCGCGTTCGATGTCGCGCGACAGGCCGCCGGTCTGGCGTTCCAGATGAAAGCGCAGCGATAGCGCGTGCAGGTGTTCGAACACGCCCAGCGCGATGCGCCGCACGCATTCCTGAGTGACGCGGGCAAACAGGATTTCGCGCAGCTCGGTGAACATCGAGGTCGAAAAACGCAGCACGCCATAGGCCAGCAGCAGGGCCGCCGGCACCACGATGAAGGCCTGCGCGGGAGTGATCGCCAACGCATCGACGATGTGCTTGAAGATCAGTGGCACCCACACGTTGGCCACCTTGGCCGCAATCAGGCAGCTGAGCGCCAGCGCAATGCGCGCACGCCATTGCCACAGATAGGGCAGCAGACTGCGCAGAGTATTCAGGGCGTGAAGTTCACCGGGCTTGGCCGGATCAGGCAGGGTCGTGGAGTGGGAGCGTCGCATGGGGGAGATTGTAGGGGCTACGCCGCCTGTCAGGGGCATGCAGTCTGAGTCTTGCGAATACCTATCCGAAGATCCTTGTTCCGTGCGGCTCTTCAGTCTGTCCTGAAATGAAAAAGCCCGCTGGAGCACAAGCAACAGCGGGCTTTGTCGTTTCAGCCGGGCATTGCGCCCGCTGGCTTACTTGATTTCCAGCAGGCTCTCATCCCACTTGGCATGCTTTTCGAAGCCGAGCAGGTTGGCGGTGGTCGCGGCGATGTTGGAGAGGCCGGCGCCTTCGATCTGTTTCAGACCCAGCTTGCCGGCGGCGGCCTTGCCGAAGAGGATCAGCGGTACCGGGTTGAGGGTGTGGGCGGTCTTGGCCTTGTAGCTGCCATCGGCGTTGAGTGAAGGCTGCTTGGTCTTCTTGTCCAGCTCGAACATTTCGTCGGCATTGCCGTGGTCGGCGGTAATCAGGGCGACGCCGCCCATCTCGTCGACCACTTGCAGCACGCGGGCGAGTTCCAGATCCACGGCTTCCACGGCCATCGTCGCGGCGCGGAAGTTGCCGGTGTGGCCGACCATGTCGCCGTTGGCGAAGTTGCAGCGCAGGGTTTTGTATTCGCCGCTGCGCAGGGCGTCGATCATCGCATCGGCGATTTCGGCGGCCTTCATCCATGGGCGCTGTTCAAACGGCACCACGTCGCTGGGCACTTCAAGGTAGGTTTCACCTTCGAACTTGTTGGAGCGGTTGCCGTTCCAGAAGTAGGTGACGTGGCCGAATTTCTGGGTCTCGGAGCAGGCGAATTGCTTGATGCCGCTCTTGGCGAACCATTCGCCGGTGGTGTCGAGAATGACCGGCGGGTTGACCAGGAAGCGCTTCGGCAGCTTCAGGTCGCCGTCGTATTGCAGCATGCCGGCGTAGGTCACTTTGGGTACGCGCACGCGGTCGAACTTGGCGAAGTTGTCGCCTTCGAAGGCGAGGGTGATTTCCAGCGCACGGTCGCCACGGAAGTTGTAGAACACGACCGAGTCACCGTCTTCGATGGTGCCGACAGCCTTGCCGTCCTTGGCGATCACAAAAGCGGGCAGATCCTGGTCGATGGTGCCGGGGAACTGGGCGCGCAGGCCCTTGATGGCGTCCGAGGCGCTGGCGAATTGCGGGCCTTCGCCCAGAACATGGGTGTGCCAGCCTTTGTCGACCATGCTCCAGTTGGCGTCGTAGCGGTCCATGGTGATGGCCATGCGGCCGCCGCCGGAGGCGAATTGGGCGTCGAAGTCCGCACCGTTCAGGCCGGAGAGGAAGGCTTCGAAGGGTTCGACGTAGTCCAGCGCGCTGGTTTCCGGCACATCGCGGCCATCGAGCATGGCGTGGATGCGGACAGTCTTCACGCCTTCTTCCTTGGCGCGCAGGATCATGGCTTTCAGGTGATCGACGTGGGCGTGCACATTGCCATCCGAGAACAGGCCGATGAAGTGCAGAGTGCTGGCTTTGGCGCCGGCGACGATCTCTTGCCAGGCGCGGCCTTGCCAGATCTGGCCCGAGGCAATCGCGTCTGCCACCAGCGAGGCGCCCTGGCTGTATACCTGGCCGGCGCCGATGGCGTTGTGGCCGACTTCGGAATTGCCCATGTCTTCATCCGACGGCATGCCGACGGCGGTGCCGTGGGCGCGCAGGGTTATGTGCGGACAGGTGGCGTAGAGCTTGTCCAGCGTGGGGGTGTTGGCGGCGACAATGGCACTGCCGACATCTGATTTCGCAATGCCGAAACCATCCATGACGATCGTGACCACCGGGCCTTGAATACCGGCGAAGGAAGCAAGTTTGCTGAGCATGTTCTATCCCTGAAGCAAATGAGTAAGGCGAAGTCCCGCATTATCGCGCGGCAGGCGTTCGGGCGCAGCAGTGAATTGCGCTTTGCTTGCGTTTTCGCAGGTTTTGGCGTGACAGTCGGGTAGGGTTGCTGAAGACCCGCGCTCCGCTTGCCTTGGCGGGCGGGGTGTCTGCAGAGGCTGACCCAGAGGGCCTCTTCAGGCCGCATGCTTCGGCAAGCCTGCGTGACTCCGCTCGCCGCGGCGCAGCAAACTGCGGCACACTGGCGCCTTCGTTCGTTCCGTGGCGCGCTGTGTTCCGCATCCCCAAGCACATCCTTGTTCCGATGATCGTCGCCTGTGCCCTGTTCATGGAGAACATGGACTCGACGGTGATCGCCACCTCGCTGCCGACGATTGCGCGTGATCTGCATGAAGACCCGATTGCGCTGAAGCTGGCGCTGACCTCCTATCTGTTGAGCCTCGCCGTGTTCATCCCGATCAGCGGCTGGATGGCGGATCGCTTCGGCTCGCGTACGGTGTTTCGCTCGGCCATTTGCGTATTCATGGCTGGCTCCATCCTGTGCGCGCTGTCCGGTTCGCTGGTGGGGTTTGTGGCGGCGCGTTTCGTGCAAGGCATGGGCGGGGCGATGATGGTGCCGGTGGGGCGGCTGGTGGTCTTGCGCAGCACGACCAAGGCGGAGATGGTGCGGGCGCTGAGTTATCTGACGATTCCGGCGCTGATCGGGCCGGTAATCGGGCCGCCGCTGGGTGGCTTTATCAGCACCTATTTTCACTGGCGCTGGATCTTTTTCATCAACATCCCGATCAGCATTATTGGCCTGGTGATGGCTGGACGACATATCGAGAATCTGCGTGATGAGTTCGTGCAGCCCTTGGACTGGAGCGGTTTCCTGCTCTCGGCGCTGGGCTTGTCGGCGTTGATGCTGGGCCTGGCCACGGCCGGGCGACATCTGGTTTCACTGCCGGTGGCATTGGCAGGCATTGTCGCTGGTGTGCTGCTGGTGAGTGCCTACGTGTGGACGGCGCGCAGCAAGTTACATCCCTTGTTGAATCTTGGGTTGCTGCAGATCCCGACTTTTCGCATCGGCGTGGTGGCGGGCTTCTTTTTTCGCATCGGCATCGGCGCGATTCCTTTCCTGCTACCGCTGTTTCTGCAATTGGGCTTTGGCCTGAGCTCTTTTGAATCCGGCTTGCTGACCTGTGCTTCGGCGGTCGGTGCGCTGTTCATGAAGACCATGGCAGCGCGCATCCTGCAGCGTTTCGGTTTCCGGCGTGTGCTGATCTGGAATACGGTGGTCGCAGCGGCTTCGCTGATGCTGATCGGTGTATTTACATCACATACGCCGCACGCCCTGATCACGGTGGTGTTGCTGATCGGCGGCTGCTTCCGCTCGCTGCAATTTACCAGCCTGAACGCGCTGGCCTATGCCGATATCGAGCGGCCGCAGATGAGTCAGGCGACCAGTCTGGCCAGTGTGGTGCAGCAACTGGCAGCGGGAATGGGGGTGACGGTGGGGGCGTTTGCGCTGCAGGGTTCCGGCTTTTTGCAGGGACATGCGAGCGTGGTGGCGGCGGACTTTCCGCCGGCCTTCATCGTCATTGCGCTGGTGTCACTCAGTTCGCTGATCTGGCTGAGGACGCTGGTGAGGAATGCGGGGGCGGCCATTTCAGGGCATGGCCGCCCGCTCGAAGAGTGAGGCGCTTACTCGCTGACCTTGCCGCGCGTGCCGGTCATGATTTTGACCATCAGTTCGGTCGCCTTGGGACTGACGATCACCGGCTCGTAGGTGGTCTTCATCAGTGAAATCGCGGTGGTGGCGCCGCGGAACTCGCTGAACTTCACGCCGGCCTTGTCCAGCTTGGCGCGGATCTCGTTGTCACGCTGACTGCGGATCTTGGCTGCTTGCACGGCGGATTCCTGTGCGGACAGGCGGAACGCTGCTTTGTCCGCTTCGCTCAGGCCGGCCCAGCGTTTGGCAGAGACGAGCAAAGCAATCGGCTGCACGGTGTGATGGCTGAAGGTGTAATACGGGGCAACCTTGTAGTGTTCGGACGTGTAATAAGACGTGAAGTCGTTTTCTGCAATATCCAGTTCGCCGCTCTTGAGCGCTGTTGGCACCTTGTCGAAGGCCAGCGTCGAGGGCGAGCCCTCAAGCGCCTTGACCATCGAGATCATGTCCGCCTTGTTGGGGACGCGGATCTTCTGGCCCTTGAAGTCGGAGGCGTAAGCCAAGGTCTTGTTGCGTGAGTAGAAGGAGCGCGAGCCACCGTCATACCAGGCCAGCACGGTGTAGCCTTTTTTCTGCAGCAGCTCCTGCATGTCCTGACCTGCTTCGCCGTTGAGCACCGACATCATGTGATCCGGATTGCGGAAGATGAAGGGCAGGCTGAATACGGCCATTTCGGGCACATCCGCGGTCAGTGCCGATGAGAAAAACAGCACGACATCGACTTCGCCACTCTTGAATTTCGGGACAACATCTCTCTGCTGGCCGAGCTCTTCGCAGCACAACACCCGGCCTGTGTAGCGGCCCTGGGTGTTGGTCTTGATGCGTTCAAAGAAGTAGAGCAGGCCTTGATGCTGGGGGTATTCCTGGGCTTCGCGCAGCCAGCCCTTGAGCTCGACGGCCTGCACCGACAGGCTGGCGCTACACAGGATCAGGGCTGTCAGAAGGGATAACAGGATTCGGGTTGGCATGGCAATCCTCACAAGTGCAAATTAACAATACCCTTAGGTTTCAGGGCGATACCGCGCAGAATGCACTGAGCTCCAATGGTCGGCAAGTGTTTCTGTGTGTCTGCGTGTAACAAAGTTTTATTTACGACCCAAATTGCTCAGGCCAGAGTCTTGTTGCACTCGGCGATGCCTGCTTCGATCAGGCGCGAAGCAATGCTGACGGCAGAGGGCAGATCGGGCAAGGCGTCAAGGCGGAACCATTGCGCATCCTCGATCTCGCCGGGCTGCGGCACGATTTCGCCGCCGGCATAATCGGCGTGGAAGGCCAGCATCAGGGATTGCGGAAAGGGCCAGGGCTGACTGGCGAACCAGCGCAGGTTGGTGACCCGGATGCCGGTTTCTTCGAAGACTTCGCGGTGCACACAGGCTTCCACGCTTTCGCCGGCCTCGACGAAACCCGCCAGGGCGCTGTACATGCCGGGGCGAAAATGGGCCGAGCGGGCCAGCAGCAGTTCATTGCCACGGCGCACCAGACACATGATCGCCGGGGCAATTTGCGGGTAGCTGCGCTGGCCGCAGTTCGGGCAGAGCTTGGCGGGCTCGCCGTCCATTGCCTGGGTCGGGCTAGCGCAGGTGCCGCAGAAGCGCGTGGCCAGATCCCAGCTCAGCATCTGCTTGGCGCGCGCGGCCAGACTCCAGTGGCCGGCGGGCAGCAGCTCGAAAGCCTGACGCACGTTGATGCGTTGCAAGCCGGCTGGTATGGGGACATCTGCCTGCCAGGCCGCGAGGACGCAGGGTTTGCCGGCAAGCTGCCCGAAGACGAAGGCTGCGCGCGGCTCACCGAGCAGGGTGAGCTGCGAGGCAGATGCCATGCGGCTCTCCGGGCAGAGAAGAATTTCATCGCCGATGAAGGCGAAGTGATGGACGTCATCGCCCGCCCGGGCGGTGCTTGGGCTGAAACCGGGGCTGAAATCGTCAGGCCACTGCATGTTTGAAATATTCCAGTGATTAGCTTGAAGGGGGCGACCCGAACGATGGGGCAGGTGCCGGAATGAGGCAGGGTTTTCCTTTATTCTTTCGATTCGAGTTTAACGCAGGGGAGAGGAATCATGGCGACCAAGGCCCGCAAGCAGGATCATGCCCGCACCGCGCTGATCATCAGCGGCGGCGCACCAAATGCCACGCTCGTTGCCGGCGCGCTGGTCGCCTTTCACGAGATTGGCCTCAAGTTTGATGTCATCTCCACCGCTGGTGCCGGTGCGCTGCTGGGTCTGATGTACTGCGCACCCAAGGATGGCGATCCGGTAACGACGCTCGCCGGGGTCTCCGAGCTGGGCATTGCTGATCCGCTCTACGACGCCCTGCCGGTCAATTTCAAGGTATTCAACAAACCCGGCGCGATGGCGGAGATGTATCGCCGTGCGCTGGGCCTCAATCCTTTTATTCAGAAGCTGATGGATTGGCCGGCGCGTGATCCGCTGAGTCAGCTGCTCAAGGATTGCTCCGAGCTGATGCTCGCCAATGGCTGTCCGAGTGACTTGAGCGCCCAATCGCTGGGTCTGTGCGCGCACGTTCCGTTTGCCGAGCAGATCATCGATTTCGCCGCCATCCCGGATATCCAGCCCGAGCTTTACGTGAATGCCTTCAACCTGCGCACGCGCAAGATGGAGAACTTCAACAAGGCCCAGCTTACGCCGCAGCATCTGCAGGCCGCGCTGTCCTTCCCCTTCCTGTATCCGCCGACGGAACTGGATGACGGCTTGTATATCGAAGGCGCAGCGCTGGATTGCCTGAACTTCAAGGATCTGCTTGCCCTGCATCCGAATCTGGAAGAGATCGTCGTGTTTGATCTGCTCGGCGCGGATCGCCTGCTCCGTGCTCCGCGCGGTCTCTACGACGCCTGGGTCATGTCCATCCTGACCCCGCTGATCGAAATCGCTCGCGACGACCTGAAGATCTTCGAAGCCGAGCATCTGGGCAAATATCCCAAGTTGCACAAGCCGCATCGCGTGCCACTGGTTGAAGACGTGCCCGATGCTGATCTGCCGGATGTGTTCGACTGGTCGCGCAGCAATCTGACGCGTCTTTTCGATGTGGGTTACGAATCGGCGGCGCGTTATGCCCGCAGCGAGCTGTCGCATCTGGTCAGCTGAATTTCTTCATCTTTTTTACATCCCGACGGCTAAGCTGCGGGCATGGATACTTTTGATCCCTCTGCCCGATCTGCCCCTGGCCGCTGGCGCAGCCCACGCGTGGGCTACGCGGCGGCCTCGCTCGGTGTTGCGCTGCTCACCACGCTGACTCAGCCGCTTCTGGCCTGGGTCGATCCCTCCAATCTGGTCATGCTCTACCTGTTGCTGGTCGTCGGCATTGCGCTGCGCTATTCGCGTGGCCCGGCCGCCTGGTGTGCACTGCTGGGTGTGCTGGCTTTCGACTACTTCCATGTCCCGCCGCGCCTGTCCTTTGCGGTGGGTGATGTGCAATACCTGCTGACCTTTGCCGTGATGCTGCTGGTTGGCCTGCTGCTGGCCGAGTTGATGGCCCGTTTGCGCCAGCAGGCCGATGTGGCCGCCGTCGGCGAGCGCGCCGCGCAGCGCCAGTACGCGCTGGCACGTGAGTTGGCGGGCGCCATCGACATGAGTCAGGTGCACGCCTTGCTGGAGCAGTTCGTCAGCGAAGAAATGGGCGGTCTGGCGGACTTGTGGTGGCTCAGCTCGCGTGAACAATTACGCCGTTTGAATGCGAACGGTGAAGCCGCGGTATTGCCGGGTGCGGGCCTGTGCCTGATTCCGGCCTTGATCGAAACCGTGTTGCACGACGGCCGACCGCACGAGCAGGACGATCTGTTGCGCAGCGGGTATCGTCTCCTGCTCTTGCCGCTGGACGCGCCGATGCGCCGGCGCGGGGTGCTGGCGGTGAGTGCGCCAGAAGTACGTCTGGGGACTGCGCAGCGGCAGTCGCTGACGGCGGTGGCCTTGCTGGTGGCGATTGCGCTGGAGCGTTTGCACTACGTCAAGGTGGCGCAGCAGGCGACGCTTGATATGGAGCGCGAACGGCTGCGCAGCACCATCCTGTCGGCCTTGTCGCATGACATCCGGACGCCGCTGACCATCATGGTCGGTCAGGCCGATGCCCTGCTCGATGCCGAAGGCGCATCTACCGGCACGTTGGCACTGGCGATCCGTGAGCAGGCCATGCGCATGAGCGAGCTGGTCAATAATCTGCTGGACATGGCGCGCCTGCAATCCAGTCGTGTGGTGCTGCGCCGCGATTGGCAGTCACTTGAAGAAATTGTGGGCGCAGCCCTTGCGCATCTGGGGGATCGGCTCGCCGCGCATCGGTTGGAAGTCTGTCTGCCCGCAGAGCTGCCTTTGCTTGAGTTCGATGCCGTGCTGATCGAACGTGTGTTGTGCAATCTGCTGGAGAATGCGGCCAAGTTCAGCCCGCCCGGCAGTCCGATCCGCGTGGCCGCTGAATTGGGCGAGGCTGCCGTCAGCATCCGCGTGGAAGATGCCGGCTGCGGTCTGCCGCCCGGCGCCGTTGAACAACTTTTCGAGCCCTTCGTGCGCGGCGCTGGCGTGGCTACCGAAACCGGTCTGGGCCTGGGGCTGTCGATCTGCAAGATCATTGTTGAAGCGCATGGTGGCGTGCTTTCCGCCGGCGATCGGGCCGAGGGCGGCGCCTGGTTTGCGTTCACCCTGCCACGCGGCGCACCGCCGAGCGTGGAAGAGGAAGAGGGGGGGCTGCATGAATGAGTCTCCCCTGGCTTTGGTGCTGGAAGACGAGCCGCAGATCCGCCGCCTGCTTTGCGATGCCTTGGCAAGCGTGCCCTTACGCTGCGTGGAGGCGGGTTCGATGGCAGATGCGCGCGAGCGACTGGCGCAGGAATGCCCACAACTGGTGGTGCTGGACCTGGGCTTGCCTGATGGTGATGGCAAGCGCTTCATCGGCGAGTTGCGTGCCTGGACGGAGTTGCCGGTGCTGGTGCTCTCCGCGCGCAGCCAGGAGCGCGACAAGATCGAGGCACTGGATGCTGGCGCAGACGATTACCTGATCAAGCCCTTTTCCAAGGGCGAGTTGCTGGCCCGCGTGCGTGCGCTGCTGCGCCGGGGCGGGCGCAGTGAGCTGCCCTTGATGCGCTTTGGCGAGGTGGAGGTGGATTTCGCCCGCCGTCGTGTCATCCGCGCGGGTGTGGAACTGCATCTGACGCCGATTGAATATCGCCTGCTCTGCGCAATGATCGCCGGGCAGGGAAAGGTGCTGACACATCGCCAGTTGCTGCGCGATGTGTGGGGGCCGGCCTTTGTCGAAAGCGCACATTACTTGCGGGTGTATGTCGGGCATCTGCGTCACAAGCTTGAAATCGATCCGGCGCGTCCGCGCCACTTTGTGACCGAGACGGGTACCGGATACCGGTTTGTCATTTGAATGAAGCAAGAGGCGTGGCGCCGTTTGTGGCTCAGTCGCGTGTGCATAATCTCCGGAGAATTTCATGAGTAATCCCCATGGCGAGTCCTCGCAAGCCCTGCCGAAACTGGTGCTGGCGGCGCTGGGTGTGGTGTATGGCGACATCGGCACCAGTCCGCTGTATGCGCTGAAGGAGGCCTTCAATCCGGCCAGCCACCATGCTCTGCCGGTTACACCTGAAAATGTGTTCGGCGTGCTCTCGCTGATCGTGTGGAGCCTCTTGATCATCGTGACTTTCAAGTACGTCATGATCGTGTTGCGCGCCGACAATCACGGCGAGGGGGGCGTGGTCGCACTGATGGCACGGGTGCTGTCCGGGGCAGCCGACTCTCCACGCAAGAAGACGGTCGCAATAGCGCTGGGCATTGTCGGAGCGTCGCTGTTTTATGGGGATGGCATCATTACGCCGGCCATCTCGGTGCTGTCTGCGGTGGAAGGTCTGGAGATCGCCACGCCGGCATTGAAGCCCTGGGTCGTGCCGATCACGCTGGGCATCCTGGTCGGTTTGTTTGCGGTGCAACGGCACGGCACGGCGCGTATCGGCGGCTTTTTCGGCTATTTCGTGATCCTGTGGTTTCTGTGTCTGGCGGCTATCGGTCTGTACAACATCGTGGCCCATCCGCAAGTGTTGGCAGCGCTGTCGCCGCATCACGCGATCGCTTTTGCCATCAATAGTCCGAAGCTGACTTTCTTCGCGATGGGCGCCGTATTCCTTACCATCACCGGGGGCGAGGCGCTGTATGCCGACATGGGCCACTTCGGTATTCGCCCGATCCGCTATGGCTGGCTCTTCTTCGTGCTACCCAGCTTGCTGTTGAACTATCTGGGCCAGGGCGCGCTGATGATCAGCAATCCGGCCACTGCCGTGAATCCGTTCTACCTTGGCGTGCCCGGCTGGGCGCTGTATCCGATGGTGGGCCTGGCTACAGCGGCGACCGTGATCGCTTCGCAGGCCTTGATCACCGGTGCGTATTCGGTGACCTTGCAGCTGATTCAGCTCGGCTTCTGCCCGCGCATGCCGGTCAAGCACACCTCCGGCGCGCAGATGGGCCAGATCTATCTGCCCTTCATCAACTGGACGCTGCTGGTCTTCGTGCTGCTCACCGTGATCGGCTTCCGCTCCTCGACCAATCTGGCTGCCGCCTATGGCATTGCCGTGACGCTGACCATGCTGGTGACCAGCGCGCTGGCTTTCGCGGTGGCGCTGCGCGAATGGAAGTGGCCGCCTGTGGTGTGCGGCCTGGTTTTCGTGCCCTTGCTGTTTGTCGAGTTGGTTTTTCTGGCCTCGAATGGCCTGAAGATCGCCGATGGGGGCTGGTTCCCATTGGTTTTTGGCGGACTCGTCAGTCTGATCCTGTTTACCTGGCGACGCGGGCGCGTGCTGCTGGCCGAGGCGCAGAAAAACGACGACGTGCCGCTGGCTCCGTTTGCCCGCATGCTTGATGGTGATGACATTCACCGCGTGCCGCATACCGCGCTCTTCCTCAATCCGCGTGCGGATCAGGTGCCGACCGCGTTGCTGCACAACCTCAAGCACAATCTGGTGCTGCACGAGCGCACGGTCTTCGTCAGCGTGATCATCGAAACCGTGCCGCGCGTGCCTGTTGAAGATCGCGTCGAAGTGCAGCAGTTGGGCAAGACCTTCCATCGCGTGCTGGTACGTTTCGGTTTCATGGAAGAGCCAGATCTGCCCACCGCGCTGTTGCGCTGCGCGGAGCAAGGGCTGGAGATCGATCCGCAGCAGGTGTCCTACTTCCTCAGCCGCGAAACCATCCTGCCGTCCCTTGAAGTGCGCGGCATGGCAATCTGGCGTGAGCGCATGTTCGAATTCCTGTTCCGCAATGCCTCCAGTGCGGCCAACTTCTTCAAGCTGCCGACGGCGCGGGTGGTGGAGCTGGGCAGCCGGGTGATGATCTGATCCTCGCAAGTCGCAAGTCGCAAGTCGCAAGTCGCAAGTCGCAAGTCGCAAGCCCTCTTGCACGAGCAGCCCCGACCGGCCCCTCTCCCTGGCAGGGAGAGGGTTGGGGTGAGGGTCGGCTGCTACTTAACCCCTCTGAAGAGCCGCACAGGGCGGCCTTCTTCAGTCTGCATGTCCGCAGATTCCCGCCAGCCGGGCTTTTACGGGCAGGTGTGCTGCAGGCCAAGATCCGCTGCGCTTGAGCGCTTGGCTGTGCATACGTTTGCGTATGTTTGTCGCGTGCATGAAATCTGTAACAAAACGCTGCAATTCAGGGACCTTTGTTCTATCAAGGCGGCTCTGAATCGGCCGTAGAACCTCCACGACAAGTACCGATGCGGGAGCGTGGCTGTGGCCGATGAGCAGGGACGAGCAAGCTTGCAGGAATGGATCGGGCGCATTCGCGACCGGGACATGCCCGTTTTTGGCCGTACCGTGCAGGAAGTGCGCAATGTCACCGAAGACGAGACGGCCTCGTCCAGCCGACTCTCGCACGTCATCCTGCAGGACGCAGCCCTTACCGCCAAAGTTCTCAAGCTCGCCAACAGCGTGCTCTTCAATCCCGGCCGCCAGCACGTCAGCACCGTCAGCCGCGCGATTGTGGTGCTCGGTTTTGATCTGGTCGGCCATATCGTCCTGTCCATTCATCTGGTCGACGCGCTACTGACTGGTGGTATGCGCGATCGCGTCATCGGCGAAATGGCGCGTTGCTTCCATGCCGCCGTGCAGGCGCGCACCGCTGCTGTTGCCAAGGGCAGCAAGGCGCCGGAGGAGGTCTTCATCGCCACCTTGCTCGGGCAGGTCGGCGAGATGGCTTTCTGGTGCTTCGGCGGCAAGCAGGCAATTGCGCTCGATGAAGCTTTGCGCGATCAGCCTGATGAAAAGCCCGAGGATCTGCAGGTCGACATCCTCGGCTTTCGCTTGCGTCACCTTACTGCAGCATTGGCCAAGGAATGGCAACTCGGCCCACTGGTGGTCGCTGCGGCCGAAGGCCATCCGCATCCCAGTGATGATGAGCAGGCTATCGCCCAGGGTTACCGCCTGGCCAAGGCCGTCGAGGGCGGCTGGGACTGTCCGGCCGCGCGCGAGGCGCTGGCGCACTTTGCCGAATTCGCTGGCCAGCCACTCAAGGACATCACCGCGGAGATCACCCACAACGCTGCCGAAGCGGCCCGCGTGGCTACGCATTTCGGTGCCGCCGCCGCTGCGCGCCTGATTCCCGTGCCGCCCGAAGGCGGTCTGGTCGATATTGACGCCGAGATCGTCGAAGTGACCGATCCCGCGCCCGATCCGATGCTGCAACTGAAAATCCTGCGCGAACTCTCCATGCTGCTCAGCGCCAAACCCAGCCTGAATGACGTGCTGCATCTCGTGCTCGAAGGCATCTATCGCGGCTTGGGCATGAGCCGCGCCGTGTTCGCCCTGCAGTCGCCGGATCGCACGAAAGTCGCCGGCAAAGCTGCGCTGGGCCGTGATGCCGACAAGCTCGTTGCCAAGTTCGCGTTTGCTCTGGACGGCCGCCCCGGTGAAATCATCAACGTGCTGTTCACCAAAGCCAGTCCCTTCTGGTTAAACGGAACAGCCCCCGCTGGCGTGCGCATTGATCGTCTCAGTGCCATCACCGGGCATACCGACGGTATGCTCGCGCCCATCGTTGCCGGCGGCCGCGTCATCGGCTTCTTCTACGCTGACCGCAACACGACAGCCCCGCCGGATGAAGAAACCTGGCAAGGCTTCCTCCACTTCGCCCAGCAGGCCAGCCTCAGCTTCGAGCATGTGGTAGGGCGCGCGGCGCTGAAGAAATAAGTCGCGCCGGATCGCCATGACCTGAAGAACAGCATGAGAAGGATTTGTGCTGGCAGTCTGTCCGCACAGTGGTGCTGCATGCGCTTCTTCGGCCCCCTCTATGTAAGCTTTCTGTACCCGGCCGCCAGACGCAGTGCGGCTGAGGCGTGTGATGCCGTAAAATCCCCCCACTTCCCGTCTTCAAGCCTCCCAAGGAACCGCCATGCCCGTGAATCTGCCTCTGCCGCTTGCCCATCAACTCCTGCCGGTCGCTGGTGTGCGCCTAGGGACCGCCGAGGCGGCGATCCGCAAGCCCAACCGGCGCGATCTGGCCTTGATCGAGCTTGTGCCGGGCAGCCGCGTGGCTGGCGTATTCACGCAAAATCGCTTCTGTGCCGCACCGGTTACTGTGTGCAAGGAACATCTGGCAGCCGGACCGATTCGCGCACTGGTCATCAACACCGGTATTGCCAATGCCGGCACTGGCGAACTGGGCATTGCCAACGCGCATCTGAGCTGCGACGCCGTGGCTGAAATGCTGGGCGTGGCGGCGGCCGAAGTGCTGCCCTTCTCGACTGGCGTGATCCTTGAACACCTGACGGTCGACAAGCTCATCGCCGGCCTGCCCGCTGCCAAGGCCGCGCTGAAGGACGATGGCTGGTACGAAGCCTGTCACGCCATCATGACCACCGATACCCAGCCCAAGTGCGCCTCGCGCCAAATTGTCATTGGTGGCAGGACCGTCACCCTGACCGGCATGAGCAAGGGTGCGGGCATGATCAAACCGAATATGGCCACCATGCTCGGTTTCCTCGCTACCGATGCGGACGTCGCCCAGCCGCAGCTCAACGCCTTGGTGAAAGAGGCTGCCGATCTGTCATTCAACAGCATCACCGTGGATGGCGATACTTCCACCAATGACAGCTTCATTCTGATCGCTACCGGCGCATCCGGCGCCCCGGCCATTACCGATATCACTTCCGCCGACTACAAGGCACTGCGCGACGCCGTGGTCGATCTTTCCGTGTGGCTGGCGCAAGCCATCGTGCGCGACGGCGAAGGCGCCACCAAATTCATGAGCATCGTCATCGAAGGCGGCAAGAGCCGCGACGAGTGCCGCCAGATCGCTTACGCCGTGGCCCACTCGCCGCTGGTCAAGACCGCCTTCTTCGCCTCCGACCCCAACCTCGGCCGCATCCTCGCTGCCATCGGCTATGCCGGCGTGCTGGACCTGGACGTCAGCACGCTGCGCGTGTGGCTGGGTGATGGCAAGGAAGAAGTGCTGGTCGCTCACCATGGCGGTCGTGCCGCCGCCTACCGTGAGGAAGATGGTTCGCGCATCATGAAAAATGCCGAAATCACCGTGCGTGCCGATCTGGCACGGGGCGATGCGGCGGCGACGGTGTGGACCTGCGACTTCTCGTATGACTACGTGAAGATCAATGCGGATTACCGGTCGTGATGCTCGCCTGATCTGGACAACAAAAAGCCCGCTCTGTGTAGCGGGCTTTTTGTTGCGCGGGGCTTTTTTTGGGGCGTGAGCGCTCCGGGAGTCAAAGAGTTCAGCGCACGGGGTTTGTCGTAATGGCGCTGACTTTCAGCAGTCGATTACTGGCGCCGCCCAGCATTTTTCCGAAGGGGTCTTTTTGAAGGATGTTGTGCTCAATTATGAGGTCCAGATCTTTCGAGTAAACGTAACGCTCCTGGACGCGCCACGCGTCACCTTCGCAAGTTCTGAGACTGATGTTGCCTTCAATGTCGACAACGGTGACGTTCAGGTGAACGAGCTTGCCATCAATGGTGAGGTCGCGTTCCGAGTCAGAAGAGCGTGCCTTGTAGCCCCCATCGAATTGGCACATATGCCGGGCTGCGTTGGAAGCTTCTGCTTCCCAGAGCGTTTCGAATGTCCACTTCATCCCTGCCTTGAGATCAGAGGTCGGCATCCAGTTCTTGATGGCGGAGGGCTTCAGGTCTTTGCGCTCACCGTTTTTGCTGACGCTGGCAATAAAAGCGAGCTTTTTGTTGAATACTTCTATCGCTCCGTTCGAGTATTTCACGCTGCGCTCTTCACCCGTGTCCGAATCAATGGAATACGATGCTGAAGATTTTTTTTCTTGAAGAATGGACGGCTCAGAAGGCGACTCTTGCTCATATCTCTGCACCGTGAGGTTGATCTTGTCTCCGACTTTTATGCGGTTCGGGGCGGTTGAGTCAAGCTCGGCAGACGCACTTGCAGAAAGCAAGCACAGTGCTGCGCAGGTTATTGCGATCTTCATGATATATGCCTTTCGGTAGTTTTTTTGGCTAAAATTAATGACTTTGGGATTGTACGTGAATTGATGGAGTGCCGTGGGTGGAGAATCGTCTACATGTTTCTTCGCATCTTGCGTGATGCAGAATTTGCGGGAAAACGTGCATGGGTGGGGCAGGCCAAAACTCAGAGTGCGTGGCCGTTTCGTTGGTCAGAAAAGCGAAGCTCCTTCTGACGTCTGGGGGTTGGATTTTGTTTTTTTGAAATGCTTGGGCTGGCGAGATGTCCAGGCGTCGGAAGTGGCCTGCGGCTTTCCTGAATCTCCTACCAAAAAGTAAAAAGCCCGCCGGGTGAGGGCGGGCTTTTCTTAATCGGAACGGATCAGAGGCCGCCAGAGCTTGAAGAACTGGAGCTTGAGCTTGATGAGCCGGAGTTGCTGGCCGTGACGCTGACGAAATCGAATACGCTGGTCGAGGTGACCGATGTGCTGCCGGAAACGCCCATCAAGCCAACGTAAACGCTGTCGCCGAAGGCTGTGTAGCCTGACGCCGCGAAATCCTGCGTTTTGTTGGCCAGCCAGGTGACGCCTCCATCGGTGGAATAGGATACGGTGATCGCCGTGCCGCTACGCACCAGCTTGAGCCACAGCGGTGCTGCCGAAGAGGGCGACAAGGTGTAGCTGGGGCTCAGGGCTGAGCTGCTGGTGGTTTCGTTGTCGTTCTTGCGCTGCTCCCACTGCAGGCGCGGGATGCCGCGCATGATCAGGCCGTAGTAGCGTGAGCCGGCATCCAGGCTGTTGCGGATCATCAGGCCAGCACGCCAGTTGCCGGTACTCATGCCGGTGGGTACGGCTTCCAGCGAAGTCAGGCGGGCGAGCAGGGTGAAGTCCCCTGATAGTTGCTGGTAGGCGAATTGCAGCGTGTCTGAGGCTCCGCCCATGGTGCCCGCAGAGACCAGGGTGTAGATGCCGTTGACGCTGTCGTAGCTGGTGCTTGGCACCGCCGACAGTCCGCCCGAAACATACGCCGTGGTGAGGGTCGTCGAGCCGCTGATCGGTGTGCTGGTGCTCACTCCGCCCGAACTGGATGAGCTTGAACTGGAGCCGCCTGAACTTGAGGACGAACTGCTCGAACTCGACGAGCTTGAGCTGGACGAACTCGACGAGCTGCTGGAACTGGAGCTGGAGCTGGAGGAGCCGCCACTGCTGGCTTTCTGCACTTCATCCCAGTTGCGGTATTCGGCCAGATAGGCTTCGCTGCCAGCGCTGTAGGTGGTGGCAGCACCGCCGATGGTGGTGGCTTTCCATGGTCCGTTGGTCAGGGCGAGGTGTTTGCCGATGACCGAGTTGCGCACGATCATCTTGCCGACGGAACCCGTGCCGTCATCCCACTGTCGGGCGAGGAAGACGCTGTCGTCGGTGGTCAGGCTATCGGCGAGGAAGACGCAGTTGTTGAAGACGAAGCCATGGGCCTGCGTCGCCAGTGTGGATGGAGCTGCGATGTAGCCGCCGGCGGGCTTGCGCGTGCCGGTATAGCGGATCGTTGCGCCATCGAACACTGCGGTGCCCGGGCCGAAGATGAAGTCCACGTCGCCGGTGATCTCGCCGCCGGTGAAGTAGCTGCGCTTGCCGCTATTGGCGAGGTACAGCGTGTCCTGGTTGCTGATCAGACGGACCTTGTCGAACACGACCTTGTCTGCCTTTTCAACGATGACCGCAAGCGCCTGGTTGTTGCTGGCTTCGCTATCGCCCCAGGTGTTCTGGACCGTCATGTTGATGGCGTTGAAGCCGCTATTGAGGATGCGCAGGGTCGAGGAACACTCTTTGCCGATGGTCGTGCGGGCCGCGCAGGTGTTGAACTTGCTGGTCGCTTCGGTGTTACCTGTGTAGGTGGCGGCGCTGACCTTGGCGATGTAATCGGCTTTGGGGCTGTTCTGATAGAGCGCGTTGGTGACGACGACCTTGCTTGCGTCACTTTCCGCGCTGTAGAGCGTGATCGCCGTTGTCGCCGAGCTACTGACTACCAGCAGTTCGTCGTAGCTGCCGGCCTTAACCTGGATGTAAACGCGTGCGGCGGCGCTGGTCGAGGCGGCATTCAGCGCTGACTGGATCGTGCTGTAGCCGGTGCTGCCATCGGGATTGACAACGTAATCCGGCGTGATCGCGCTGGTGTCGATATGCCCGGCGTTGGGCTGACCGGCGCTGGCATTTTGTGGTGCCCAGCTGTCGCTGCCAGCCAGTGCCTTGGCGACCGTGTAATTCGTGGCGGCGCTGTCGTCGAGCATCGGGCGGGTGCTGCTTGCCACTGTGACAGGCAGCTTGCCGGCGCCGGCATTGGCCAGATTGTGTTCGCGCACCTGTGCGGCGGAACTGCCCAGGGTGTAGGCGTAGGGCGGTGTCCAGCCCAGCTCGTTGGTGTAAGCGGCGACGGTGAAGCCACTGCTGGCGCCTGCACTCACGGCGCTGCTGTAACGAGCATCCAGTGCCGCCTTGGCGGCAGCCTCCAGTTCGGACGAGGCGGCGACGCCGTTGAACCAGGAACCGACATCCTTGAACTGGTAGCCGTTGTAGTTGGAGAACACGCGCCCGACAGCGGTCTTGCTGCCCGTCATGTCGAAGACGTTGGCTTCGGACAGGATGCGCGATTCCGCACCCATGCCGATGTAGTAGCTGTTCGGGTAGCTGCTGGCGTCCGTGTTGCCGGTGTAGCTGTTGTTGTACAGATGGAACTGGCCGAAGCGGGCGCGCGGGGCGCGTTGCGTTGTGTCTTGCCAGATATTGTTGTTGAAGCTCATGTGGTTGTAGGCGCGTTCCTTGGCGCCGTTGCCATCGCCCGATCCGCCGACCATATTGGTCTTGTCGTGATTCTTGAAGATCGTGTACGAAATCGTGACGTAGTCGGAGCTGTCCTCGATGTCGATCAGGCCGTCGTGGCGTTGCACGACTTTGGTTACGCCGCCCAGGGTCAGTACTTCAGCGCTATCCGGGTGCGAGCCATCACTGAATGTGCAGTGGTCAATCCATAACTGCTTGCCGGTGACGACGTTGATTGCCTTGTATTTGGCGTTCCATTCTTCCTTGCCCACGGTATTTGTGTAGGCCGGCGCCAGATCCTGCGGTGCCTGGAATTCCAGGTTGCGGACAATGATGTTACTGCCCTGATCTTTGGAAGATCCGCCGTTGATGGTGAAAAAGCCGTCAATGATCTTGGCGTCAGCGCCCACACCCAGGATCGTGGTGTTGGATGGCACCGTGAACTGGATCTGGGCCTTTTGCAGGTTTTGCAGCGTGGTGCGCGCGGATGACAGTTTGCTGATTGCCGCAGTCTCCGCGGTTGTGGGCGTATAGGACTTGTCCACGCTCTTGATGTACAGGTTCCAGTCGTAGTTGGCTGCGGTAGTGCTCAGTGTCTTGTAATAGGCTTCGTCAGCGAATTTGCCGTTGCCCAGATCAGTGCCGTAGATCGAGCCGACCACGTAGATGATCTTGGCTTCATTCTTGGCATTGATCTGCGCCGTGGTATCTGTGGCAGACCAGCTGGAGCTGTTGCGGTTTTCCAGTGCCGCGTTCATTTCTGCGCGGTTGTGTACGACGTAGATGTTGCTCGTCGGCGCGCCTGCACCGCCTGTGGTGCCTGTGCCTTGCGAGGCCCAACCGCTGGGGATGGCGCTGGCGCTCAATGTAGCGCCGCCCGAGGAACTGCTGGAGGATGAGCCTGAGCTTGCACCGCTGGAAGAGCTGCCGGCGTTTGATTCCGTGCCACCACCACCGCTGCCTCCGCCGCCACAAGCGGTGAGGAAAGCGAGTAATGCGGCACCAAGGCATGCTTTGCCCCAGGCACAGCTGCGTGCGAATTTCATGAGTGTCACCCCCGGATGTTTTATTACCAGGCGCAATCGGCAGACTGAGCCTGAATTTTGTTCAGGCGTGAAATTATCCCAAGATGAGACCGGGAACAAGGGGCGTGTTGTTTTTGTGAGACGTGCCCGAAGAACCGCGCGTGGCGGGGCTCTTCGGGCAGGGTTGCCGCAAAGGTCCGCTGTGCGCGGATCTTCGGGATTGCTCCGAAGAAGCTTATCCCGCGCGCCCGAGCCGGTACAGCGCGACGCTGGCGAAATTGTTCGGGTCGAGGTCGATGGCACGGTCCTCGTCGAAGGCCGCGCGTTCCAGCACTTTGATACCGCGTTTCTCGCACAGTTGTTCGAAATCGGTCATAGTGAAAAAACGCACGTTCGGCGTGTTGTACCACTGGTGCGGCAGGCTGTCGGACACCGGCATGTGGCCTTCGTTGATGGCCATGCGATGGCGCCAGTAACCGAAGTTGGGAAAGCTGACTACCGCCTCGCGGCCCACGCGCAGCATTTCGCTGAGGATGCCTTCGGTGTTGTGCACCGCCTGCAGCGACAGGCTCATGATCACGTAGTCGAAATGCCCGTCTTCGATGCCGGCCAGTCCTTGTTCCAGATCGAACTGCAGCACATTGATGTGGTTGGCAATGCAGGCCGTGACATGGGCGGAGTCGCGCTCCACGCCATAGCCATGCGTGTGTTTGGTGGCGGCGAGGTGCTGCAGCAATTCACCGTCGCCGCAGCCCAGATCCAGCACCCGGGCGCCTTCGCGCACCCAGTTGGCGATCACGTCGAAGTCGGTGCGGTTTTGTTGGCCGATTTTTACCATGATGATCAGACCTCGATATTGGCAAAGTACGCGCGCATCGCGGCGTGGTAATGCGGCTCGTCGAGCAGGAAGGAGTCATGACCGGCGTTGCTGTCGATTTCGGCGTAGCTGACGTCGCGGCCATTGTGCAGCAAGGTGTACACGAGCTCGCGCGAACGCGCCGGCGGGAAGCGCCAGTCGGTAGTGAAGGAGGCGAGGAAAAATTTCGCCTTGGCCCGCGCCAGCGCCGCCTTCAGATCACCGCCATAGTCGAAGGCTGGATCGAAATAATCGAGCGCCTTGGTGGTCAGCAGATAGGTGTTTGCATCGAAAAACTTGGCGAATTTGTCGCCCTGATAATTCAGATAAGACTCGATTTCGAATTCGACACCGTAGTGATACTTGTGCTCACCATGGCGCAGTTTGCGGCCGAATTTCTCGGCCATCGAATCGTCCGACAGATAGGTAATGTGGCCGATCATGCGTGCCAGGCGGAGGCCGCGTGTGGGCACCACGCCGTGTTTGGCGTAATCCCCGCCGTGAAATTCGGGATCGGTCAGGATAGCTTGGCGCGCGACTTCGTTGAAGGCGATGTTCTCGGTGGAGAGCTGCGGTGCGGCGGCGATGACCATGCCGTGGCGCACGCGGTCTGGGTGGCGCAGCGTCCACGCCAGTGCCTGCATGCCGCCGAGGCTGCCGCCGAGGACGGCAGCCCAAGCATCGATGCCGAGGCGATCCGCCAGCCGTGCCTGGGCGTCGACCCAGTCTTCCACGGTGACGAAGGGGAAGCTCGCGCCCCAGGCTTCACCGGTTGTCGGGTTGATGCTGATCGGGCCGGTCGAACCGAAACACCCGCCCAGATTATTCACGCCGACCACAAAGAATTTATTGGTATCCAGCGGCTTGCCGGGGCCGACAAGGTTGTCCCACCAGCCCAGACTTTTCGGCTGGCCCGCGTAAGTGCCGGCGACGTGATGCGAGCCGGACAGGGCGTGGCACACCAGAACCGCGTTGGATCTGGCTGCGTTGAGCGTGCCGTAGGTTTCGAAGACCAGATCGTAGGCTGGCAGTACACCGCCGCTGCGTAGCGCGAGTGGCTCGGAAAAGTGTGCACATTGCGGCTCGACGACGCCGACACTGCCTTGTGAAGTCATGTGATCACCAGAAAAGCAAAAACCCGATCAGCTAAAGCGTGATCGGGTTTTGTGGGCCCATCCGCTTTAGCCGTATTTTTAACGCGCCCGCAAGCTGAATCAAATCGGCGCAACAGGGGTGAAATTACCCGCAGGAGCAAGGAAAGTCAAACCGCCGCTTGCGGCGGAGTGCTGAGTTCTGAGGATTGAGTGCTACCGCCAGTGGCAGAGTTCCGAGTGCTGAGGACTGAGTGCTGAGTGGGCATGCTTGAAAAGCCTCACCAGGTAAGCTTCTTCGGGCAGGTGTGCTGAAGATGCTTGATGGGAGCGGATCTCGGGATACGCTGCCTCAGCAATCAGTACTGCGCCGCAGGCGGCGCTTAAAGTCTATCGACCGCTTCGCGAATCTTGTCCGGTTCGTCGAGCTTAAGGATCTTGGCGACTTTGATCGCCAGTTCGGCGCTGTTCGAGCGCAGGATTTCCTGTTTGACCTCGAGGATCTGCGAGGGGTGCATCGAGAACTGATGCAGGCCCATACCCAGCAGCAGACGCGTAAATTGTTTGTCGCCGGCCATTTCGCCGCAGACCGACACGGGAATTCCAGCCTTGGCGCCGGTCTGGATGGTCAGGGCGATCAAGCGCAGGATGGCCGGGTGCAAGGGGTCGTAGAGGTGCGAAACTGCCGCGTCGGTGCGGTCGATCGCCAGGGTGTACTGGATCAGATCGTTGGTGCCGATCGACAGGAAGTCCAGACGTTTGATGAAGATCCCAAGCGCCAGTGCGGCTGCTGGAATCTCGATCATGCCGCCGATGGGAATGGCTTCGTCGAATTTGATCTTCTCTGCGCGCAGTTGGGATTTGGCTACTTCGAGCGCTGCCAGCGAGGCGTCAACCTCGTGTGCGTGGGCCAGCATCGGGATCAGGATGCGGATCTTGCCGTGCAGAGATGCGCGCAGCAGCGCACGCAGCTGGACGAGGAACATTTGCGGTTCGGCCAAGCAGTAGCGGATCGCGCGCAGGCCGAGTGCCGGGTTGGTTTCGAGACGTGGCCCGCCGCTGGAGAGATTCTTGTCCGCACCGATGTCGAGGGTGCGAATGGTCACCGGCTTGCCGCCCATGCCGGTTGCGACGGCACGATAGGCTTCGTACTGCTCTTCTTCCGTGGGCAGGGTGTCGCGATTCATGAAGAGGAATTCGGTGCGGAACAGGCCAACACCATCCGCATAGACTTCCTTGACGCCAGGGACGTCGCGCGCCAGTTCGATATTGGCTTGCAGCGAGACTTCTACGCCGTCGATGGTAGCGGCGCGGTTGGCCTTGAGGCGTTTGAGCTTGGTGCGCTCGAGTTCGATCGCACTGCGACGCAGGCGATATTCTTCGAGGACGCGTTCGTCGGGATCGATGATGGCGACGCCGCGCGCACCGTCGATGATGATGATGTCGTCGTCGCGGGCGATGTGGCGGATGTGACGCAGGCCGACGACTGCCGGGATGGCCAGGCTGCGCGCAACGATTGCGGTGTGTGAGGTGGCTCCACCGACATCGGTGACGAAGCCGGCAATCTGGCTGTCCTTGAAATGAATGGTATCGGCAGGCGAAAGGTCGTGGGCCACCACGATGGTGTCCAGACCGTCTTTGCCGCGCCGGGACCCGACCCGGCTGGGGTGGCCGAGCAGAGCCTTGAGCACGCGCTCGACAACCTGAATGACGTCGGCCTTGCGTTCGCGCAGGTAGGGGTCTTCGATATTGTCGAAGGCATCGACAATGACTTCCATCTGCTGCACCAGCGCCCATTCGGCATTGCAGCGTCGTTCCCGGATCAGCTTGCAGGCCGTGGTGACCAGCATCGGGTCGTCGAGCAGCATGGTGTGCAGGTCTACGAAAGCCGCGACTTCAGATTGCGCGGTGGCCGAGACTTCACGCAGGGTGCGCAGTTCGAAGCGCACCTTGGCCGCCGCGTCTTCCAGGCGCATCACTTCGTCTTCGACATGGCGCGGGGCGATCAGCAGGTGATCGACCTCCAGCAGCGCATGTGACACGAGGTGGGCTCGCCCGATGGCGATGCCTTGCGAAACGGGAAGGCCGTGGATGACGAAAGACATGGTTTGGGCGGACTCTATTCGCGTTCGCCGAAGCGACTGGCAATCAACTCCACGATGGCTTGCAGTGCGGCGTCCGCATCTTCACCTTCGGTCTCGACAGTGAGTTTGGTGCCGTGAGCGGCAGCCAGCATCATCACGCCCATGATGCTCTTGGCGTTAACGCGGCGTCCGTCACGTTCCAGCCATACATCACTGCGGAACTGGGTTGCCAGCTGGGTCAATTTGGCCGAAGGGCGGGCATGCAGGCCCAGTCGGTTGGCTATTTCGGTCATCGCACGGGGCATTTCAAGACCTTCCTTTTATATGCAGCACGCCATCGCAAGCGCCTGAGATGGCTTTTTGTACTACGGTTTGAATATCGCTCTTTTCCCGGTAGGTCAAGACGCGCAGCAGCATTGGGACGCTGACGCCAGCCACGCCTTCGATCTTTCCGGGGACGAGAAGTTTCATGGCAATGTTGGACGGCGTGGCGCCATAAATATCGGTAAGCACCAGGACGCCTTCTCCATCATCCACGCTGGTCAGCAGACGATGGGCTTCGTCGAGGACTTCATTTGGTTCATCTTGCGCAGCCACGCCAAGCTGCGCGATGTGCAGCGGGCGCTTGTTGATCACATGGCAAATGCACTGGATCAAGGATTCGCCCAAGGCGCCATGGGTAATGATGAGAAGGCCAATCATGCGCGTGTTTCGAGGCTGTGCAAGGCGAACCTTACTCTAGCACTTCCCCCGGTTCGACACCCTGTGCCCAGCGCAGACGTGCCCGCATGTCCGTGCTCAGTGTGATCTTGCCTGCCTCATCGACGCGCAGTACGTGTGACACATTGAAGCGACGAGCCATCTCGCGCCATTCCTTGCCGGCGAGAAAAACCGGTTTGCTGGCCACGTCGGAGAGCATGCCGGCATTGGCGCGCGGGGTGATCAGGACGGTGACGGCCTGGGTGTGACGTGCCGGTTCCCCGTTGCGTGGATCCAGCAGGTGGCTGTAGCGGCGACCGTCCAGATCGAAGAAGCGCTGGTAATCGCCGGAGGTGCCGATGGCTTCGCCGTCGTACAGCGCCAAGGTGGCCAGCGGGCCGGAGTTGCGCGGATGCTGGATGCCGACCGTCCACGGCTGCTGGCCTTTACTGCCCAGCGCCATGACATTGCCGCCGATGTTGATCAGGGCATTGTGGATGCCGTGTTCGTGCAGGATGGCCGCAGCCTTGTCGAGTGCCCAGCCTTTGGCGATGCCACCGAAGTCCAGGGCGACAGCCGGGTTGCGGCTGCTGACCTGATTGCCCTTGATTTGCAGGTCGCTCATGCGTGGCTGGGCGGCAATCAGTTTGCGCAGCGCTTCCGGGTCGGGCACGCGCGCTACGAAGGTGTCGGTGTGAAAGCCCCAGAGCTGAATCAGATTGCCAATGGCCGGATCGAACAGGTGATCGCCCTGTTCGGCGTAAGTCAGTGCTGACTGGATCAGACCGAGCATTTCGGGCGTGACGCTGGCCGCCTCACTACGCGCCAGCGCCTGATTCAGATTCGTCAGTTCGGAAGGCTGCCAGGCGTGGTAGGTGCGGTGCAGGCGGTCGAATTCGCGCAGTACTGCGGCGATGGCGTCGCGGGCTTGAGCCTCAGGCGCGCCTTGGGTGACGACTTCCACACGGGTGCCGAAAACGAAGGACTCCTGCTGTAGTACCGGCCCGTCGCCGCAGGCGACCAGAGCGCAGCTCAGGCAGATGAGAAGCAGGCTGCGCAGGATCCTGCGCAGCGAGTGACGATCAGGGGTTGATGTACTGCAGGGAGACATGCCTCTATGATACGGCAGCTCGCACGCTGCATCACTCTTGGCTCACTGCAAATTCTGCAGGGCGAGGATGCGCTCGTTGAAGTATTTGTGGTGTGCGAGCGGGTCGCTAGTGGTATTGGTCGGGCCTTGGCCGTGTTCGATGGCTTCTATCAGTACCTGAGTGGATATGCCATTGTTGTCGAGCATGGACAAGGCATAGCGATCCGCCTCAAGCACGTGTTCGCGGGTGTAGTCAGCCTGGTTCAGACCGCGTGCCAGTGCGCGCACGCTGCTTTCGCTGCTGCCGATCAAGGCGGAGGAGGCCAGCCAGTACAGGTTGTGTTCAATCGCATTGTGCAAGGCGTGGCGGTGATACAGATGCCCCAGTTCGTGGCACAGCAAGGCCAGCCGTTCGGATTGATCCGGCACGGACTCCAGAAGCTGGTCGGTGACGATGATTTCGCCGCCGGGCAAGGTCAGCAAGGTGTTGCCCGCGCTCTGGTTGCGCCGGAACAGCAGTCGATAAGGCGGCGCGCCCTGAGGGGCTGCATTCAGTGCAGCAAACTGATCACGCAGAGCGTCTTGCTCCGCCAGCGGGCGCAGTGAGGGCATCAGCACGCTGCTTTCCAGATTACTCAGGACTTGTTCGGAGCTGGCGCGCACCCAGCTGCCCGGCAGGCCGTTGGCCAGAGTTTCGGCCAGACGTGGCGTCATCAGGTGAATGCCGGCACTCAGCGCCGCCGTGCACACAAGCAGGCTCAGGACGATCCTGATGCGATTGCGCGCCAACCAGCCGTCGGCTTCGATCGTGCTGCGAACTTCGCTCAAAGGAGAGAGGGGCGGGCGTGCCGGCGTCTTGCGCAATGTGGGCAGCAGTGGCGGTGGGCTCAGCGGCGGGACGTGCAGCGTGCGCATGAAGTTCAGTCGGCAGAAGTGGCTGTCAATGTCCTGATTATGAAGAGCTGACAGAGGCCGACTGATGAAGCGCCCGTAGGTCGGTAAGGGAGGAAAGGGCAGCTGTTGCTGGCTGACACTGCTGCGGGGCAAAGCGCCTACACGGACTCCAGCGCAAGGATGACCTGACTGGCAATGTCATAACCGGTTTGCTGGGCGATTTCTACCATGCAGGTCGGGCTGGTGACATTGATTTCGGTGAGATGGCCGCCAATCATGTCCAGTCCGACGATGAGCAGGCCGCGTGCCCACAGAATAGGCCCCAGCGCTTCGGCGATCTCGCGCTCGCGTGCGCTCAACGGCATGGCGACGCCACGGCCGCCGGCGGCCAGATTGCCGCGCGTCTCGCCCGCCATCGGAATGCGCGCCAGGCTGTAGGGCATCACCTGACCGGCGATCAGCAGCACGCGTTTGTCGCCTTCGCTGATCTGCGGCAGATAGCGTTGCGCCATGATGCTGCGGCGCCCCAGATCGGTCAGGGCTTCAAGGATCGCGTTGCGGTTCGGATCGTCTGCGCGCACGCGAAAGATGCCGCTGCCGCCCATGCCATCCAGCGGTTTGAGGATCACATCACCGAGTTCGTCGATGAAGGCCTGCAAGCTCGTCGAATCCCGCGCGACCAGCGTGGTTGGCGCGAACTGCGGGAATTCGGTGAGTGAGAGCTTTTCGGAATGATCGCGGATCGCACGCGGATTGTTGAAGACTTTGGCGCCCTGCGCGACAGCGCGCTCCAGAATCCAGGTGGCGGCGATGTACTCGGCGTCGAAGGGCGGATCCTGACGCATCAGCACGGCGTCAAAATAGGCGAGTGGCTGCAAGGCAGGCGCAGCGGCGCTGTACCAGTGGGCATCGTCGGAAGCCAAGACCAGCGCGGCTGCCAGGGCATGCACCTCGCCATCCCGCACCAGAAGCCCATCTCGGCCAATCGCGAAAACCTGATGCCCGCGCGCCTGGGCTGAGCGCATCATGGCCACGCTGGAGTCCTTGTAGGCTTTCAGCTTGTCCAGCGGGTCGATGATGAAGGCGATTTTCATGCAAATCCTTTTTCGATGGAACAGCTTTCAGTTCCATCCGCGATGCTCCCCTCACCCTTTAAGGGAGAGGAGCTGGGGGAGCAGGTAGCAGGGTTGATCAGGCAGGGACAGCCAATAATTCCGCTGGCGCCGTCTGCTCCAGCTCCAGCGCCGCAGCGACCAGCGCCAGTCGCGCCACCACGCCGTAGGCGTAAAAACGGTTGGGCGGCGCGTCCGGAGCCTGCTTGCAATCCGGCACATTGCAGCAGGTCTCGAAAGCCAGCGGTTCGAAGTGCATGCCTGGCGCGTTGAGGTTCTCGTCGCGCCCACGATCACCGTGCACGCGGTAGAAACCGCCGACCACGTAGTGATCCATCATGTAGACGACAGGTTCCGCCACGCCGCCATTCACCGTTTCCAGCGTATGCACACCTTCCTGGATGATGACTTCGGAGACCTGCTGGCCTTCCTTGATTACGCTCATCTTGTTGCGCTGGCGGCGGTTCAGACCGATCACCTCGCTGGCGTCGCGTACTGTCATCACGCCCATGCCGTAGGTGCCGGCGTCGGCCTTGACCACGACGAAGGGCGTTTCCTTGATGCCGTACTCGGCGTACTTCTGGCGAATCATGGTCAGCAGGCCGTCGACCTGCATCGCCAGACAGTCCTCACCGGTGCGTTCGTGGAAATTGATCTCGCCGCAGCTGCCGAAATACGGATTGATCAGCCAGGGGTCGATGTTCAGCAGGCGGGCGAAATCCTTGGCCACCTTGTCGTAGGCCGCGAAGTGAATGGATTTGCGCCGTGTGGCCCAGCCCGCATGAATCGGCGGCAGCAGCCATTGCTCGTCCAGCCCCTGCAGAATGGGCGGGGCACCGGCCGAGAGGTCGTTGTTGAGCAGAATCGCACAGGGATCAAAGCCTGCCAAACCCAGACGATTGCCCGTACGGACCAGCGGTTCGAGGATCAACTGGCCGCCATCGGGCAGATCCACCGGCGTCGGTGCGGTGATTTCCGGCAGCAGCGAGCCGATGCGCACATTCAACCCGGTCAGGCCGAGGATGTTGGCGATCTGCGCCACGTTCTGCAGATAGAACTGGTTGCGCGTGTGGTTTTCCGGGATCAGCAGCAGATTGCTGGCGTTCGGGCACAGGCGCTCGACGGCGGCGTGGGCCGCTTGTACACACAGCGGCAGAAAATCGCGATTCAGGTTATTGAAACCGCCCGGGAACAGGTTCATGTCCACCGGCGCCAGTTTGAAGCCGCTATTGCGCAGATCGACCGAGCCATAAAAGGGTGGCGTGTGTTCCATCCACTGGCTGCGGAACCATTGTTCGATGCGGGTCGCGTTGTCGAGCAGGCCCTGCTCAAGTGCGAGCAGCGGGCCGGAGAGGGCAGTGGTCAGGTGCGGCACCATGGCTAGTCTCTTTCTGTGTGTGGGCAGGCGCTTGGCCGGGCAGGCGATGGTACTCCAATCGGCTGACGACAGTCTTTCTCAGGCGGGCGTGTAGCGAATCGCGTAAAATCCGCTTTTACAAGACAAATCAATGGATTCCTCTCCCATGTTCTCTGGAATTGTCGCGGCCGTGGGCCGCATCGTGGCTTGTGATCCCCTGCAGGATGGCGTGCGTCTCAGTGTCGATGTTGGTGCCTGGGATATTGCGGATATTGCCATCGGTGATTCGGTCGCCCATAACGGCGTGTGCCTGACTGCCGTCGAAAAGCTCGGCTCGGTGTTGCGCTACGACGTCTCGCGTGAATCGCTCAATTGCACCGTAGGCCTTGATCAGCCGGGGGGCGAGCTGAATCTGGAAAAAGCCCTGAGTTTCAATGATCGTCTGGGTGGTCATCTGGTCAGTGGTCACGTTGATGGTGTGGGCGAAGTGCTCAAGTTCGAGCCGGTGGCGGAAAGCCATGAGCTGGTGATTCGCGCACCTGCTGCAATTGCCGGCTACATTGCACGCAAGGGTTCGATTACCGTCGATGGTGTCAGCCTGACCGTTAACTGGGTACGGGACCGCGATTTTTCAATCAACCTGATTCCACATACGGTGCAAGTCACCACGCTCAAGCGCCTCAAGGCCGGCTCGCAGGTCAATCTGGAGATTGATCTGATCGCGCGCTACGTCGAGCGCATGCTCGAATGGAAAAACTCGAATCCCGACTCCGCCCAGGCGTGAGTGTCTCTCAGCCGGAACCATGAAAATGAATCAAACACCCAGCAGCGTTCTTTCCCCAGTTCGCGACATCATCGAAGACATCCGTGCCGGGCGCATGGTGATCCTGATCGACGATGAAGATCGCGAGAACGAGGGCGATATCGTCATCGCCGCACAGCACGTCACGCCAGAGTCGATCAACTTCATGGCGAAGTTCGCACGCGGCCTGGTCTGTCTGACCCTGACCGAGGAGCGTTGTCGCCAGCTCGGCATCAACCAGATGGCACGCGACAATCGCAGCCAGTTTTCCACGGCCTTTACCGTGTCGATTGAAGCTGCCGAAGGCGTGACCACCGGCATTTCCGCCGCCGATCGCGCCCGCACCGTGCAGGCCGCCGTGGCGCGCAATGCCAAGCCGAGCGACATCGTCCAGCCCGGCCATGTCTTCCCGATCATGGCCAAGCCCGGCGGCGTGCTGGTGCGCGCGGGTCATACCGAAGCCGGTTGCGACCTGGCCGCGCTGGCCGGTCTGGAGCCGGCCTCTGTGATCTGCGAAATCATGAATGATGATGGCAGCATGGCGCGCCTGCCCGACCTGATCCCGTTTGCCAAAGAGCATGGCCTGAAGATCGGCGCGATCCGCGATCTGATCCACTATCGTTCGGCGGTTGAAAAACTGGTCGAGCGTGTGGCCGACAAAGTCGTGCCCACGGCGCACGGCGAATTTCACTTGGCCGCGTTCACTGATGGCGCTTCCGGCGATCTGCATCTGGCCATGTACAAGGGCGAGATCAAGCCCGACGTGGAAACCCTGGTGCGCGTGCACGAGCCGATCTCGGTGCTCGATTTTCTCGATGCCGGCAACAGCCGCCACAGCTTTACCGTCGATGACGCACTGGCGCGCATCGCCGCGCATGGCCACGGCGTGTTGATCCTGCTACGCCGCGCCGAGACCAGCGATGAAATGCTCGCCGCGCTGGGCGTCAAACCTGACGTGCAAAAGCCTGCCGCCAAGTGGGACCCACGCCTGTTCGGCATCGGCGCGCAGATCCTGCGCGATCTGGGTGTCGGCAAGATGCGCGTGATGGCCCAGGCTCGCCACATCCCGAACATGACCGGTTTTGGCCTTGAGGTCACCGGCTACGAAGAACCCCTGAACAAATAAATCGGAAAAGCTCATGTCCCGTTTTGAAAATATTCCTGAAATCGCCCAGAGCCTCGATGGTAAGGGCCTGCGTGTCGCCATTGTGGCAGGCCGTTTCAACGCCAACATCGGCGAAGGCCTGCTTGGCAGTTGCGTGACCGAGCTGCTCGCGCGTGGTGTGGCGGCGGAAAACATTCTGATCACCAAGGTGCCCGGCGCGCTGGAAATGCCGCTGACCCTGCAGGCACTGGCAGCTACCGGCCGTTACGATGGCTTGGTGGCGTTGGGTGCGGTGATCCGCGGCGATACCTATCATTTTGAAATTGTGTCCAACGAAATGGCTGCCGGCATCACCAGCGTTCAGCTCGACAGTGGCATCCCGATTGCCAATGGCGTGCTGACCACCAATACCGACGAACAAGCTGAAGTGCGTATGGAAATTAAGGGGCGCGAGTGCGCCCAAGCCGCCATTGAAATGGCCAACCTGTTGAGGACAATCCGCGCATGAGCGAAGAAAACCAAGTAGCCATTCCTGTTGAAGAACCCAAGAAAACCCCGCGTCGTCTGGCGCGCGAAGTTGCCATGCAAGGCCTGTACGAATGGCGCATGAGCGGCAACTCGCTGCCCATGATCGAGCAACACCTGGAGCAAGCCAGCGAAGAATGGGCGCGTGCCGACAAGCCGCTGGCCCTGGTGTTGCTGCGCGGCGCCGCCGGCAACGCCGATGCGCTGGAGATTGACATCACGGCCTGCATCGACCGTCCGCTGACCGAAGTCTCGCCGATCGAACGCGCCATCCTGCTGCTCGGCACCTACGAGTTGACCCACCGCATCGAAACCCCGTATCGCGTCGTCATCAACGAAGCCATCGAGCTGGCCAAATCCTTCGGCGGCACTGACGGCCATCGCTACATCAACGGCGTGCTCGACAAGCTCGCGCCCAAGCTGCGCACGGCCGAAGTCGAACACGCGGCCAAACAACGGGGGAAGAAGGACTGAGGGCTGAGAGCTGAGGACTGAGTAAAAGCCCGTGCGGGCGACGCCCGCAGAAATGTTTACTCAGCACCCAGCACTCAGCACTCAATCCTTTAGTTCGCCATGCCTGGCGAATTCGACCTGATCCGCCGCTTCTTTCATTACCCCACCAGTCACACTGACTTGGGTGTGGGCGATGATGCTGCGCTGTTGCGCGCGCGTCCCGGCATGCAACTGGTGGTGTCGACCGACATGCTGGTGGCCGGCACGCATTTTCTGCCCGACACAGACCCCTTCCTGCTCGGCTGGAAAGCCGCGGCGGTGAATATCTCCGACATGGCCGCGATGGCTGCCGAGCCGCGCTGGATCACGCTTGCGCTGGCCTTGCCGCATGCCGACGAGGAGTGGGTCAGTGCCCTGGCGCGGGGCTTCCGCGAATGTTGCGAGGGCTATTGCGTCGACTGGATCGGCGGCGACACCACGCGTGGCCCCTTGAATTTGTGTCCCACCGTTTTCGGCGAGGTGCCCTTCGAGTCAGCGGTGCGCCGCGATGGCGCTCGCCACGGCGACGACCTCTGGATCTCCGGCTGGCCCGGCATGGCCGCGCTGGGTCTGGCGCAGTTGCAGGGGCAGCTGCAACTGGTCGGCGGCTGGGCCGAATCCTGTCTGGATCGCCTGCACCGCCCACTGCCGCGCGTCGCGCTGGGCATCGGCCTGCGCGGCATCGCCAGCGCCATGCTCGACGTTTCTGATGGCTTGCTCGGCGATCTGAGCCACATTCTGGAGCGCTCGCAAGTCGGCGCCATCATCGAAGAAACTGCCCTGCCGCTGGAGCCGCTGCTGGCTGCCTGTAAAATTACCGAGCGTGCCACAGCTGCCTTGCTCGGCGGTGGCGACGACTACGAATTACTGTTCTGCGTGCCACGCGAAAAGCGCGGACAGGTCGAAGCCCTCAGCCGTCACTTCGAACTGCCGCTGCACCGCATCGGCCGCATCCTCGACAAATCCGGGCTGTGGTTGCAGCGCGGCGATGGTGTGTGCGAGGCTTTGGCGGCGCGAGGGTTTGATCATTTTGTTGCGGCGAAAACGCCGGACTGAAGTCTGATACAGCTAGTTTGAGGAGCTACGAGCTCTTTCACGTCATTCCCGCGAAGGCGGGAACCCAGTGGCTTTGCGAACGTCGCTGGATTCCCGCCTTCGCGGGAACGACGGGGTTTGATGTTGCGCACCTGAATGAACAGCCTTACTGACCAAGGCCTTACTTGATCCCTCCGAATATGCGCCCGACCTTCAAACTCCTCATCTCCCACCCCGCCCATTTCATCTCGCTGGGTTTCGGCTCCGGCCTCGCGCCCAAGGCGCCCGGTACGGTCGGCAGCTTCTTGGCCTGGGGCTTGTATGCCCTGCTGGTGAGCCTTGTCCCGCCTGTGTTTCCGGTATGGGTGCCCGTAGCAGCGCTTCTGGCGGCCTTCTTCATCGGGGCTGCCTGCATAGGCAAGACCGGGGCGGCTCTTGGCGAGGTCGATCATGGCGGCATCGTCTGGGACGAATTCGTCGCGGTATGGTTGGTGCTGGCCCTGATTCCGGCGACTTTCCTGTGGCAACTGGCCGGCGTGGCCGTGTTTCGCTTCTTCGACATCCTCAAGCCCTGGCCGATCTATCTGGCCGACCGGCGCTTCAAGAACGGTCTGGGCGTGATGTTTGATGATGTGCTGGCGGCGGGTTACACGCTGCTGTGTTTGTGGATTGCGCTGAAAGTGCTGGCATGAGCACACAGGCCCTGCTTGATTTTGTTCTTACGCTGGATCGGCTCAAGACCGTTGAGCGCCGCACCAGTCCTGCCGGTCTGGACCGCCGCGAGAACAGTGCCGAGCACAGTTGGCATGGCGCCCTGTGCGCGCTGCTGCTGGAGGGCGAATGTGCGTTCCCGGTTGATGCGAAGCGCGCGGCGCTGCTGCTCCTGATGCACGACGTGCCCGAGATCGAGTGTGGCGACACCTTTGCCTATGCCGCTGCGCGTGACGGTGCGGCCGCTGCCGAAGCGCTGGGTTTGCAGCATCTGCTCGCAACATTGCCGGTGCACACTGGCGATGGCTTGCGGGCGCTGTGGGAAGAATTCACTGCCTGCGTGACGCCCGAGGCACGCTATGCCAACGCGCTGGATCGGGTGATGCCGCTGCTGCACAATATTGCCCATGGCGGAAAAGTGTGGCGTGAAAATGGCGTGAGCCTCGAACAGATCATGGCGCGTAACGGTTTCATTGCCGAAGTGTTGCCGCGCATCTGGCAGATCGTATGGCCGCAGATTGAAACCGTTTATGCAGGAGCCAAGAATGACGCCTGATGTTTATCAACTTGCCGAACAAGTCGGCGCTGCTTTGCTGGCCCAGCAATGGCAACTTGCCACGGCCGAATCCTGTACCGGCGGACTGGTCAGCGCAGCCGTCACGGAAATCGCCGGGTCGAGCGCCTGGTTTGATCGTGGTTTCATCACCTATTCGAACGAGGCCAAGATCGAGCTGCTCGGCGTTTCGCTGCTGACTTTGCACGCGCACGGCGCTGTGTCCGAGCAGACGGTGCATGAGATGCTGGCGGGCGCTCTGGCGAAGTCGGTGGCGCATGTCGCGGTGGCGGTTTCCGGTATCGCCGGCCCCGGCGGTGGCACGCCCGACAAGCCGGTGGGCTGTGTGTGTTTTGGCTGGCAGCGGCGCGGCTATCCGGCGCGTTGCGTGACACAGCACATCGCTGGGGATCGTGCGGCGGTGCGCGAGACGGCGACGCGCGTGGCGCTGGAAGGTGTGCTGGCGCTGGCGCAGGGCTGATTTCAGGGCGGTCCGAGAGCCGCTCGGGGATTGCCTGTGCAGCATGCCGTGCTGAAGAGGCAAGCTGCATGCGGCTCTTCAGGTGGCCCCGTTTACATGCCCTTGGCCTTGCGTTTGTCGCGCAGAAACACGCCCTTGTCCTCACGCTGCTCCAGCTCGAACAGCTCGCTGGCTTTGAACAGGTCGACGAGTTTCTTGTAGCCGTAATTGCGCGAATCGAAGGAGGCCTGGTTGGCGATGTGGCTGCCGACGCGGCCCAGATGTGACCAGCCGTCATCGGCTTCGGCGGCCTGTACGGCGTTGCGTAGCAGGGTCACGAGTTTGGTGTCGCTCTTGAGTTCCTTGGCGCCCCATTTCTTCACCGTGGCGATGTTGCTGCCAGTGCTGCTGTCGCTCTCTTGCGGCGCCTCTTCGTTGTCGAGATAGAGGAATTTGGAGCAGGCATTCACCAGCGGCAGCGGTGTCTTGCGTTCGCCGAAACCGACCACCGTTTTGCCGTCGGCCTGCAGGCGCGTGGCCAGCGGGGTGAAGTCGGAGTCCGAAGAGACCAGCGCGAAGACATCCACCTTGCGCGTGTACAAGGCATCCATCGCGTCGATCACCAGCGCGATGTCGGTAGCGTTCTTGCCCTTGGTCAGATCGAACTGCTGGATCGGCTGAATGGCGTATTCGTGCAGCAGTTTTTCCCAGGAGCCCAGGCGCTCGCTCTTCCAGTTGCCGTAGGCGCGGCGGATGCTGACGGTGCCGAAACCGGCGAGTTCGTTGAGGATCACATCGACATGCGAGGCCGGGGCGTTGTCGGCGTCGATGAACAGGGCTACGAAGCGGTCATTGCCATTCATGGGGCATCCTGTCGGAAAAGTGAAAGCACTGGAGGTGATCTGCGTTTATTGTAGGCGCCTGTCCTGTGTTTCGTTCGATTCCGCTCATGCGCTTGTTCCTGCTTCTTCTTTTCATGCCATCCGCCGTGCAGGCGTCCGGTTTGCCGCCGGTGCAGACGGGCGATCTGATCTTCCACACTTCGCGCTCGGCGCAGAGTCTGGCCGTGCAGCGCGCGACCGGCTCGCCTTACAGCCACATGGGCGTGATCCTGCTGCAGGACCGTCAGCCTTGTGTGTTGGAGGCGGTGCAAACGGTGCGCTGCACGCCATTGGCAAACTGGATCGCACGCGGCGAGGGCGGGCATTTCGTGTTGAAGCGCCTGAAGGCCGCGCCCGATGCGGCGGCGCAGGCGAAGCTGACGCGGGTGGCAAAGAGCTTTGCGGGTCGGCCGTACGACCTGACTTTCGAGTGGTCGGATGCGCGCATCTATTGCTCGGAGCTGGTGTGGAAACTGTATGAACGTGCGCTGGATATTCGCATCGGCAAACTGCAGCAGCTGCGTGATTTCAAACTGGACGATGCCGCAGTGCGCGCCAAGATGCGCGAGCGCTATGGCGAGCAAGTGCCGCTGGCCGAGCCGGTGATCTCGCCGGTGGCGATGTTCGAATCGGAGCTGCTGGTGGCTGTGGCGCGGAGATGAGGCGTGCTTATAGCAGGCCCGAGGCAATGTTGATGGTAAGCGCCAGCATCGTGGTGTTGAAGGCATAGGCCAGCACGCAATGGCACAGGCCGATGCGGCGCAGATGGGGCGATGTGAAGGATATGTCAGCGGTCTGGCCGGAGGTGCCGATCACGGTGGCGAAGTAGATGAAGTCGAGATAGTCCGGTTTTTCCGTGCCTGGAAACTGCAGGCCACCGTTTCCCTTCCGGCCGCGGTCGCTGTAGAAATCGTGGGCGTAATGCAGCGCAAAAATCAGGTGTACGAAGGCCCAGGCGCTGGCCATTGTCAGTGCAGCCAGCGCGATGTGAGCGTACTTGGGAAACTCATGCAGATCCCGCGCAAGGGTGAGTTGTACGAAGACCGCCACCAGACAAGCCAGGGTTGCCAGTACCACGCCCGCCAGGATCATTCGCCGCCCCTCGTCTTCCACGCGAGCGCGCCAGCGCATGTGTGCAGGTGTGGCGCGTGCCACCATGATTGCGGCTAGCAGGAGATAGCTCCAGACCCCTGCATTCCAGCTCACCAACAAGCGCGTGGCCAGATGTGCCGCTGCTTCGTACGGCAGCAGGAATAAGGTGAGGCTTGCAATCAGGGCCGACGCAAACAGGCGTTTGTGAGCACGCAACACGCGCAAAATGATGTTGCGCGTGTGCAGGGGCGCTTCGGACAATGTCTGTGGATTCATGTCATTCCTGTTCCGAAGATGGGGGCGTCGAAAGACACGCTCTGCGTGGGAACGCGCATGCTGCGGCCAGTTCGCAGGGCGTCAATAAGCGCAGCGCATTGCGCCGGATGCTGTCCTTATTCCTCTTCCACCGGCTCCGGCGGCAGCGGTGCATCGGCCTTCGGCCCTTCCTGCTTGCGCAGCTCGGCCAGGCGGGCGTGTTCGGCCAGCATCGCAGCGCGCGACTCGGGCGTTTCCAGACTGACGCGGCCGAGCTTGCCGTCGCGGTAATCCTGCAGGAAGGCCATGGCGGCTTTTTCCAGATCCAGCGCGCCGCCCTTCAGACGCATGGCGCGGCGCTTGGCGACGGCTTCGATGACGGCGACGCCGTCCATTCCGCTCACGTCGAAACCGTAGCGTTCGGCAACCTGACTGGGGTAGCGGGCCAGCAGTACGTTGGCGAGGAAGGTGGCGACTTCTTCGTCGATCACGGCGTTGCGGCCGATGGCGTGGCTGGCGGCGAGCATGAAGCCGTCGCTGTCGTAGGCGATCTTCGGCCACATCATGCCGGGCGTGTCGAGGATGCTGTGGCGCAGGTCGATGTCGGCGCGCAGCTGGGATTTGGTCACCGCCGGCTCATCGCCCACGGCGCAGATCTTGCGGCCGAGCAGGGCGTTCATCAACGTGGATTTGCCGACGTTGGGAATGCCCATGACGATCATGCGCACGGGTTTGACGTTGTCGTCGCGGTGCGGCACCAGTGCGCGGCACAGGCCGGGCACGCGCGCCACGTCGCCGGCCTTCTTGCACGACAGGGCCACGGCCTTGACGCCGGGCTGGGCGTTGAAATAGGCCAGCCAGGCTTTGGTGATTTCCGGGTCGGCCAGATCGGCCTTGTTCAGGATCTTCAGACAGGGGCGCTGGCGATGTACGCGCATGTCGGTGATCAGCGGGTTGCAGCTGGCCTGCGGCAGGCGCGCGTCGAGGACTTCGATCACGACGTCGATGTTTTCCATGGCTTCGGTCGCCTTCTTGCGGGCGGAAGTCATGTGTCCGGGGAACCACTGGATGGCCATGGGCGTGCTGCGGGGGAATGAGTGAGGGCGGATTGTCCCACGCCGGGGCCGCTTTGGCAGAACGAAGTGCCTGCCTGAAGCGCCGCGCGGGGCGGACTTGTTCAGGCAGGGTGGCTGGAGAGGCTTGCTGGGGGCGGGTTTGCGTAGGGTGGGTTCGCGCAGCAACCCACCATGAGTCTTGCCGATACGTGAAGGAGGGTTGTCGCTGCGCTCCGAACCCACCCTACGCAAAGCCCCGGAATCAGTGTTTCGCCGCGCCCTTCACCAGCCCCAGCTTGTGCTGCAGCCAGTCAAACGACAGATACAGCGCCGGGGTGACGTAGAGCGTGATCATTTGCGAGAAGATCAGGCCGCCGACAATCGCCACGCCCATGGGCTGGCGCAGCTCGGCGCCGGCACCGATGCCGAGAGCAATCGGCAGGGCGCCCATGATGGCGGCCAGGGTGGTCATCATGATCGGGCGGAAGCGCAGGCGGCTGGCGGCGCTAATCGCGTCGTGCGGCGACATGTGCTCCTTGCGCTGCGCCTCCAGCGCGAAGTCGATCATCATGATGGCGTTCTTCTTGACGATGCCGATCAGCAGGAGGATGCCGACCATGGCGATGAAGGTCAGCTCCAGCCCGGCGAGCTGCAGCGAGAGCAGCGCACCGACGGCGGCGGAGGGGATGCCGGCCAGAATGGTGATCGGGTGAATCCAGCTTTCGTACAGCACGCCGAGCACCACGTAGATCACCGCGATGGCGATCAGGATCAGCCACAGCTGGCTGTTCTGCGATTCCTGATACACCGCTGCGTCGCCGGCGAAGGCGCCGAAGACGTTGGCAGGCATGGCCATGTCGTTCTTGATGCGGCGCACCTCATCAATCGCCTGCGACAGGGTAACGTCGGGCGCTAGGTTGAAGGACAGCGTCACGGCAGCGATCTGGCCCTGATGGTTGACCGAGTTGTTCACGGCCGCGCGCTCCATGCGGGCGAAGGCGGTGACGGGCACGAGCTGGCCGGTTTTCGAGCGCACGCGCAGGAATTCCAGCCCGCCTTCGTCGGCCCGGAAGGCTTCGGCCCATTGCAGGATGACGGGAAAGTTGTCCTGCGGCGCGTAGATGGTGGTGACCTGGCGCTCGCCGAATGAGGCATTCAGCACGTTGCGCAGACTCTGCATGTCCACGCCCAGCGACAAGGCCTGATCGCGGTCGATGATCAGCTTGGCCTGCACGGCGCGCCGCTCGGCGTCGGAGTTGATGTCTTTCAGCAATGCTGATTCGCGCAGTTTGCGTTGCATCTGCTCGGCCCAGCCGGCGACCAGATCGTAATCGACGGCCTGCAGAGTGTACTGGAAACGGGCATTCGAGCTGCGTCCGCCGATACGCAGATTCTGGATGGCGGAGAAGGAAATCTGCGCTCCGGGGATGCCGGCGGTGTCGCGGCGCAGGCTTTCCAGCACGTCTTTCATCTTGCCGCGTTCCTTCTGCGGTTTGAGGGTGATGAAGATGAAGGCGCGGTTGTTGCCGCCGGAGTTGGACACCACGTCGAGTACGTGCGGATTCTGGCGGATCTTGTCATCGACCTTCAGCACCAGATCGCGCATTGCGGGCCAGGAAATGTCTTGCGCGGCGGTGATCGGGGCGCGGACCTGGCTGATGTCCTCTTCCGGGAAAAAGCCCTTGGGCATGATCTGGTACAGCGCGATGGTGGCGATGCAGGTGATCAGCGTCAGCACCAGCATCAGCCAGCGGCGTTTGAGGGTCCACGCCAGACTGCGGGTGTAGGCATTCAGCACAGCGTCAAAGCCACGCTCGAAGGCACGGCTCCAGGCGGGGGCGTTGGCGGCTTCATCCGGATGATGGTGGATGAAGCGGGCGGCCAGCATCGGGATGATGGTCAGGGCGGCGACGGCCGACACGGCAATGGACAGTGTCACGACCACGGCGAATTCGTGGAACATCAGGCCGATGACGCCGGGCATGAAGAAAATCGGGATGAAGACGGCAATCAGCGAGACCGAAATCGAGATCACCGTGAAGCCGACTTCGCGCACGCCGCGCACGGCGGCCGGGAAGGGTTTGACGCCATTTTCGATGTGCCGGACGATGTTCTCCAGCACCACGATGGCATCATCGACGACCAGGCCGACGGCAATCGTCAGGCCCATCAGCGAGATGTTGTTGAGGCTGTAGCCGAACCACAGCATCAGCCCGAAAGTGCCCAGCACGGAGGCTGGCAGCGAGACTGACGGAATCAGGGTGGCCGACACGCGGCGCAGGAACATCAGGATCACCAGCATGACCAGTCCGACGGTCAGCAGCATGGTGAGGTTTACGTCGTGGATAGATTCGCGGATCGAGACGGAGCGGTCGTTGAGGATGTTGATATCCACCGAGGCGGGCAGCTGTGCCTTCAGCTTGGGCAGGGCCGCACGCACGGCGTCGACGACCGCCACGGTGTTGGCGCTGGGCTGGCGCAGCACCTGCAGATTGAGGCCGCGCTTGCCATTGACCCAGGACGCGTTCTTGACGTTCTCCACGCTGTCGATCACGTCCGCCACATCGGCCAGGCGCACCGGCTGTCCGTTCTTGTTGGCAACGATCATGCGCGCGAAGTCGGCCGCGTTCTGCAACTGGTCGTTGGCGGTAATCACCAGCGACTGGCGTTTGCCATCCAGCGAACCCATCGGGGTATTGGAGTTGGCGGCTGCCAGCGCGGTCGACAGTTCGCCAATCGACAGATCGCGTGCCGCGAGCTTGGCCGGATCAACACTGATGCGCACCGCGTAACGTTTCTGGCCGTTGATGGTGACTTGCGCTACGCCTTCGAGGGTGGCCAGCGAGGGTGAGATCAGGTTGTCGGCAAAATCGTTGAGCTGGTCCAGCGACAGTGAGGGCGAATCCAGGGTGATGAACAGCACCGGATCATCGGCCGGGTTGACCTTGCGGTAACTCGGCGGGTTGGTCATGTCCTTGGGCAG
The DNA here is from genome assembly GCF_040566545.1 of Uliginosibacterium flavum. Lineage (NCBI taxonomy): Bacteria > Pseudomonadati > Pseudomonadota > Betaproteobacteria > Rhodocyclales > Zoogloeaceae > Uliginosibacterium > Uliginosibacterium flavum. The sequence goes on along the minus strand of NZ_JBEWZI010000002.1, from coordinate 126,974 downwards.
TTGGCGGTTCGCCCGCAGCAGCGCGGCCTGCACATCGACAGCGGCTGAATTGATGTTGAGCGAGGGGATGAACTCCAGCGTAATGCGCGTGCTGCCGAGCTGGCTCGTCGAGGTCATCATCTTGAGCCCGGCGATGGTCGAGAACTGCCGCTCCAGGACGGTGGCGACCGAGGAGGCCATGGTTTCCGGATTGGCGCCGGGCAGATTGGCACTGACCTCGATGATCGGCTGATTGAATGAGGGCAGGGCCGCAATCGGCAGATTGAACCAGGCGGCGACGCCGGCAATCATCACTGCCAGCCATAGCAAGGTGGTGGCGACCGGACGGTGGATACTCTGCTCGGTGAATTTCATTGCGCGGCGGCCTTGGCTGCCTGACGCTCACGCCAGCGGGCAATGATTTCCTGTTTCTGCTCGTCCGTGGCGGCAGCCCAGCGTTCGGGGTCGTGCGGTGTAAAGCCTTCAGGCAGCGCTACGCTTGTGGATGAAGGCTTGCCTGTAGAGGCGCTTGCAGCCTTGGTCTTCGGGCTGCCTGCCTGTACAGGTCCACTGGATGCGGCTTCGCGGGCAGCCTGTTCGGAGGCCGGCTTGCCGTCTCGTTTGCTACGTCCTTCACCGTTGCCGCCACTCTTTTCTTCGCTGACCTTGCTGCCAGGGCGCAGATTCTGACCACCTTCCAGCACGATCTTGAGGCCGGCTGGCAAGCCCTTGAGCACGGCCTTTTCGCCAGCGATGCGCAGTAGCTCAACTGGCTTGGGCTGCACCGTGCCGTCTTCCTGCATCACGTAGACGAGACGTCCGTTCGGCCCGTTGAGCACTGCCTGGGCGGGCAGTACGGCGGCATCCGCAATGCTGCCGGCTTCTACCTTGATGGAGACATACTGGCCTGGCCAGACTTTGCGCGCGCTGTTATCGAGCTTGCCCTTGACCAGCACATTGCCGGAGGTGCGGTCGATATTGCTGTCGATGAAGATGACCTCGCCGGCCAGCTTGTCCTGTGCGGCGGTGCTGGCGCTGAGCTTGACCGGGCCTTTGCGCATGGATTCGAGCAAGGCCGGCAGATCGCGTTCGGCCAGCGCAAAAGTCACGCCAATCGGGTTCATGCGCGTCAGCTTGACCAGTGCGACGGACGTCGAATTGGAGGTGACGAGGCTGCCGGGGCGCACATTGATGACGCCGGCGCGACCGTCGAAAGGCGCGTGGATGCGCGTGTAGGACTGCGTCACCTTGGCCTGCTCCAGAGCCGCGCGCGCCTGGGCTTGATTGGCCAGCGCCGTATCGGCCTTGCTGCGAGTGGTGTCGAGCGCCGATGGGGCGATGAAGTTCTTGTCGGCCAGTTCCTGGCCGCGTTTCAGATCGCGCTGGGCGATCATGTATGCGGCATCCGCACTGGCCAAGCCGGCGGCGGCCTTGCTGACATTGGCATCATCGTCGCGCGCGTCGAGCGAGAGCAGCAACTGACCACGGCGGACTTCGTCGCCTTCCTTGAAGTGGATCTGGGTGATCATGCCGCTCTTCTGCGGGCGCACATCGACTTCATCCAGCGCCAGCACATTGCCTTGGGCCTCCAGTAGCAAGGGCACGTTTTCGATGCGGCTCAGCGTAGTGGTCACTACCTGAGGCCGATTGCCGCGCGCGGCGGCGCCCTTGGCGTCAGCGGCCAGCTTTGATTCGCCGTTCGTGGGCGCAGAAGCGCTGGCTCCGACGGACGCTGTGTCCTTGTTCTGGCACGCGGCTAGCAGGCCGCAAATGGACAGCAGCAGGGCAAGGGTATAACGACTCATCAAACTCATCTCTGCGTTATCCGCAAAGGCGCCATGGGTAAAGGGGTGCAAGGGGTCGCAGCAACGGAAGCGAATCATTACTCAAGCGTCTTGCCAAGCCAAGCGGCTTTACCGAGCTTAACCAACAAATGTGAAGGATCAGGCATCCCGCTGCTGCATAAATCAGACACTGTAATTCGCTACCGAAAACAGCGGTGTTGCGCCCGAGAGCTTTTGGTGTATATTTATACAGTACCAAGAAAGGCCTGAGTCCCGGCAGTCAGCACTGCCTCGCAAGCTCTGTGCCATAATCTTTCCGACCACTGAGTGAGGTATTACATGGACGACAATAAAGCCAAAGCACTTGCTGCTGCGCTGGCACAAATCGAGAAGCAATTCGGCAAAGGTTCCATCATGCGTCTGGGTGATGGCGAGGTGGTGTCCGACATTCAGGCCATCTCCACCGGCTCGTTGGGGCTGGATATCGCTCTGGGGATTGGCGGTCTGCCGCGCGGCCGTGTGGTTGAAATTTACGGCCCGGAATCCTCGGGTAAAACCACACTGACTCTGCAAGTCATTGCCGAGCTGCAAAAAATGGGCGGTACGGCTGCGTTCATCGATGCCGAGCACGCGCTGGACGTCGTCTATGCCCAGAAACTCGGCGTGAATGTTGGAGATCTGCTGATTTCGCAGCCCGATACGGGCGAGCAGGCGCTGGAAATTGCCGACATGCTGGTGCGCTCCGGTGGTGTGGACATGGTCGTGATTGATTCGGTCGCCGCGCTGACGCCGCGTGCCGAAATCGAGGGTGAGATGGGCGATCAGTTGCCCGGCCTGCAAGCCCGTTTGATGAGTCAAGCGCTGCGCAAGCTGACTGGCAACATCAATCGCACCAATACGCTGGTCATCTTCATCAACCAGATCCGCATGAAAATCGGCGTGATGTTCGGTAGCCCGGAAACCACGACGGGTGGCAACGCGCTGAAGTTCTACGCTTCCGTGCGTCTGGATATCCGTCGTACCGGTACGATCAAGAAGGGTGATGAAGTCATCGGCTCCGAGACCAAGGTCAAGGTCGTCAAGAACAAGGTGGCGCCGCCGTTCCGTGAGGCGCACTTCGATATCCTGTACGGGGAAGGTATTTCCCGCGAAGGTGAAGTGGTCGATATGGGTGTCGAGCACAAATTCATCGAGAAGAGTGGCGCCTGGTATGCCTACAAGGGCGAAAAAATCGGTCAGGGTAAGGATAATGCGCGCGAATATCTGCGCAATAATCCGGCCATTGCCATCGAGATCGAAAACAAGATCCGCGAGGCGGTCGGCGTGATTGCCATTCAGGTGAAAGCGGAGTAATTCAGGTCTGTGAGCAAGAAACCGGTTCCATCACTCAAGTCGACGGCCTTGCGGCTGCTCTCCATGCGCGAACATTCGCGCGTGGAGTTGCGGCGCAAGCTTAAAGCCAAGGCTGTCGAAGGGCAGGACGTTGAAGCCGTGCTGGATCGCATGGCCGAAACCGGCCTGCAATCGGATGTGCGTTTTGCTGAAAGCTTGGTGCGCACTCAGGGCGGGCGCGTGGGCGTCGAACGTTTGCGGCGCGAACTGGCTGATCGAGGCGTGAGTAACGAAATTGCCGCAGCAGCGTTGGGCGAAGGTCTTGTCGAGGATGAGCTGACGCGCGCACGTGCGGTGTGGGCGAAAAAATTTGGTGAGTTGCCGAAGGATCAAAGCGAGTGGGCGCGCCAAGCGCGCTTCATGCAATCGCGTGGTTTTACGGTTGAAGTGATCCGGACAATGTTGAAAGAACCATTTAATGAGTCTGCTTAGGGTAGCCAGCCTGAAGAAACGCTACAAGTCGCGTACCGTGGTGCACGATGTTTCCTTCCAGGTCGGCAGTGGTGAGGTAGTGGGCTTGTTGGGCCCCAACGGGGCGGGCAAGACGACGTGTTTTTACATGATTGTTGGCTTGGTGCGTGCCGATGGCGGCAGCATCCATCTGGATGGTGCGGATCTGACTCACTGGCCGATCCACAAGCGCGCTCATCAAGGTTTGTCTTACCTGCCGCAGGAAAACTCGGTATTTCGCAAACTCTCGGTCAGCGAGAATATTCTGGCGGTGCTTGAGCTGCAGAAGCTGGGTAAAGCAGAGCAGGCGAAGCGTCTCGATGAGTTGCTGGATGAGTTGAACATTGCCCATCTGCGCGATGCGACCGCAATGTCTCTTTCCGGCGGCGAGCGTCGTCGGGTGGAAATTGCCCGGGCGCTGGCAACCCGCCCTCGTTTGATTCTGCTCGATGAACCTTTTGCAGGGGTTGACCCGATTGCAGTGCTGGATATTCAGAAGATCATTAGCTACCTGAAAGCACGTGGAATCGGGGTGTTGATTACCGACCACAATGTGCGTGAAACACTGGGGATTTGCGACCACGCTTACATCATCAATGCGGGTGAAGTGCTGGCGGGTGGTACGCCGGAAGAGATTGTGCAAAATGATCAGGTACGCCAAGTTTATCTAGGTGAACATTTCCGTTTATAACGTTTTTCATCAGGCCGGCATGGGCCGGCTGGTATCACTGTCCGCATGAAACCCTCGCTTCAGCTTCGCTTCTCCCAGCAACTGGCCTTGACGCCACAGTTGCAGCAATCCATCAAGTTGCTACAACTGTCCACGCTCGAACTCAATCAGGAAATCGAGCGCATGCTGCTGGAGAACCCGATGCTGGAACGCGAGGCGGGCGAGGAAGATGAGGGCGCAAGTCCGTCTCTGCCCGAGCCGCAAGAGGCCAGTATGGCCACTGCGGGTGAGGAGTACTCCAGCGAGCGCGTGTCTTCGGGCGAGGACGAGTATGAAGCGGCGAGCGTGGCCGACATGCCCGATAGCATCAACGAAGCCTACGACAGTGTGTCGGATGACGACATCGGCGAGGCCGCCGAATGGCGCAGTGAAGGGGCTTCGCACGGAAGTGGCGATGGTGAAGACGGCGATTTTCAGGATCTCCAGGCCGCAGCGACGTCCTTGCGGGATCATCTGTTGGGTCAGGTTGCCTTGATGGCCATGACGGATCGGGATCGCGCCTTGGTCATGCTGGTGATCGAGGCTCTGGATGATGACGGTCTGTTGCTGCAGGAGCTTGAAGAGCTTCTTCCGCTGATTCCGCCTGAATGGGATGTTGAGCTGGAAGATTTGACGATTTCCCTGCATCAGGTGCAAAGCCTTGATCCGGCAGGAATCGGGGCGCGCAACCTGCAGGAAAGTCTGCTTTTGCAATTGAAGACCCTGCCGGAGAGCGAGTCACGGCGCTTGTCCATGATCATCGTTGATGGCAATCTGGAGTTGCTGGCCGCACGTGACTTCGCCAAGCTCAAGCGCCGACTGTCCTGTAATGACGATGCATTGCGTTCCGCGCAGGAGTTGATCTGCAGCCTCAATCCCCGGCCGGGTGCTCGTTTTGCCGCGCCCGAGACGCGTTATGTGATTCCCGATGTGGTTGTCCGGAAATATCGGGGTGCCTGGACGGTAAATCTTAATTCGGAAGCAATGCCGAGGCTAAGGATTCACAAGGTCTATGCCGATATACTTCACCATAACCGGGGCGTAAGCAGCACACTGTCGACGCACCTGCAGGAAGCGAAGTGGTTGATCAAGAACGTACAGCAGCGGTTTGACACGATCCTGCGGGTTTCACAGGCGATAGTGGATCGGCAGCGACAGTTTTTCGAGCATGGCGAAGTGGCGATGCGTCCGCTTACCTTGCGCGAGATCGCTGAAGAGCTGGAATTGCACGAGTCGACGGTGTCGCGGGTAACGACTCAGAAATATATGGCCAGTGCCCGTGGCGTCTTTGAACTGAAATATTTTTTTGGCAGTCACGTTGCCACCGATACGGGTGGTGAATGTTCAGCTACGGCGATTCGCGCGCTGATTCGCCAGCTGGTTGCGGCTGAGGACGGGCGCAAGCCTTTGTCTGATGCCCGGATTGCTGAATTGTTGGGCCAGCAGGGTATTGTGGTAGCACGCCGGACAATCGCGAAATACCGGGAGTTGCTCAATATTCCGCCGGTCAGTCAGCGCAAGTCGATCTAACAGGAGAGGAGTGTTTTATGAATCTCAATATCACCGGGCACCATCTTGAAGTGACCCCCGCCCTGCGCGAGTATGTCAGCACCAAGCTTGATCGGGTGATTCGTCATTTTGATCATGTGACGGCAACCCATGTAATCCTCTCGGTACAAAAACTCAAACAGAAAGCTGAAGTGACAGTGCACGTGCGTGGTAAGGATATCCACGTGGAGTGTGAAGACGATGACTTGTATGCGGCGATCGATGCGATGGCTGACAAACTGGATCGTCAGGTACTCAAGCACAAGGAGAAAGCCGGTGATCACGGTCATGAATCCGTGAAGCGCCAGAGCATTGCAAGCGCGGACTGAGCGTGCGCGCAACACAGTTCAGCTGTGCTGCGGCCGGACTGGACGCAGCAGGGCGGGCGAGGCCTATAATGGGCCTGCCGCGACTGCAGGATGAAGTCCTGAACTGTCAATTTCCAACCTGACAAGCGGCGAGCTCCGAAAGGAGACTCGCCGCTGTTCTGTAAGTAAGACCGAACCTGGCATGAACCTGATCTCCAAGATTCTTGATCCGCAGCGGATTGTTGTTGATATCGCGCTGAATTCCCGTGCCGCGGTGTTTGAGTGCGTGGGGGCCCTGTTTGAGCAGCATAGCGGTCTGGCGGCCAGGAAAGTGGTCGATGCGCTGACTCAGCGCGAAAAGCTTGGCTCGACGGGCTTGGGCATGGGGATTGCGATTCCGCATCAGCGCGTCAAAGGCCTCAAGGAGACGCAAGGCGCTTTCCTGCGCCTGCGTGACCCCATCGATTTTGATGCGCCTGATGGGGCTCCGGTCAATCTGTTTTTCATCATGCTGGCGCCTGAACAGGCCAATGAAACGCATCTGCGTTTACTGGCAGAGTTGGCGCAGATGTTCAGCGACAAGACGTTCCGCGAAACCCTTTGTGCCGCGCCGGATGCCATGAGTGTTGCGGCAGCTTTTGATGACTGGAGCATCCATGCGTCGAGCGAGCGTAGCCCAGCTGTTTGAGGCCAATCGCACTGCGCTGCAATTGCGTCATGTTGCGGGGCGTCTGGATTCTTGGTTGTCGGTTTCTGATCATCGGGTGTGGCCAGCCGATATGGTGGGTCACCTCAACCTGATTCACCCGAATCGTTTGCAGATCATGGGCGAAGCAGAGTTCGCTTGGGCACGCCAACAAACCCGCGAACACCTTGAGCAGCATTTGTTGGGCATCCTCGCCTGCTCTCCTCCCGGAGTCATCGTTGCTGATGATTGCGACGTGCCGGAAATTGTCCGTCGAGCCTGCGATGAAGCGGGAGTGCCGGTGATGGCCTCACCGCTGGAATCCGCACGCGTGATTGAAGTCCTGCGGGTCTATCTGTCACGCAAGATGGCTGAGCGCGTTTCGCTGCATGGCGTGTTCATGGATGTTCTGGGGGTTGGCGTGCTGGTGACTGGCGACTCGGGCGCGGGTAAGTCCGAGTTGGCGCTGGAGCTGATTACACGCGGCCATGGCTTGGTGGCGGATGACGTTGTAGAAATCTCGCGCGTTGCTTCAGGGATTCTGGAGGGGCGTTGCCCTGAAATGCTCAAGGATTTTCTGGAGGTGCGCGGTCTGGGCATCCTGAATATCCGTACGATTTTTGGCGAAACTGCGTGTCGTCGAAAAATGAAGCTCAAACTCATCGCACATTTGCAGCGTCGCACGGGTGGGCATGATGAGCCTTTGCGTTTGCCGCTTGATGATGACGATATGCAGGACGTGCTGGGGGTCCCCGTGCGCCGCGTTGTGCTGCCGGTTGCGGCAGGGCGAAACCTTGCGGTTCTGCTTGAGGCTGCGGTGCGCAACACGATCCTGCAGCTTCGCGGGATTGATTCAACTCAGGAGTTTGTCGTACGTCAGCGGAGCATTCTGGATAATGATGACCCTTATGACCGCTGACTTTCACAGGTCACAAAAAAGCCCGCCGAATGAAGGCGGGCTTTTTTTGGTGCACTGAGCTCAGCGTTGGCCGATGTCAAAAAATACGACCTCTGCTCCGACTTCTGTGGGCGAATAGCCAAAGCCGATCCGTCCGCGGTTCGGCAGGTCTGCTTCTCCACGACGCAGCACAACCTCATTGCCCGCATCGTCCACCATGAAAGTGCCGTTCGTGCTGGTGTCGATCAACACAAAATGGTTGTGACGCCATTCTATGCGCGAATGGTGCCGTGAGGCACGACGGTCCGCGATGACCAAGTCATTGCCTTCTTCGCGCCCAGCCAGTACCACCGGGTGGTGATCAGATACTGAAAGGTTGTTCTTGTTGTGGCGCAGCATCAAAGAAGTACGCTGCGGCGCGTTGGCGGCGGGGCTGAATACGGGAGATTCGCTGTGATTGGTGGTGTCCAGCACGCTCTGATTGATGCTCAGCGAGGTGGATGTCGGTGAGAACGCCTCGATTGAAGCTGGCGTAGCTGCCGTGCTGCTGGTCGCGGTCGGAGTAACGCCCGGCGGGAATGCGTATACGCGTTCGGTGTAGCCGGGCACTGCGATTGAGCTGGGCGGTTCAGCAACCAGCTGTTTGCGCATGCTCTCCGGCAGTCTGGTGTAACCCTCTCCGCTGATCAGGATCTGGTTGGCAGGGCTGGCCGAGACAAGCTTTTGGGCGAGGGAGAGAGCGGCTTCGTCGGGACGATTGCTAGCGGTTTCGACCGTACCGGCGTGGATCACCACGTGTACGGATAAGGCAACCCCGGAAACGGGCGGTAATTGTTTGACGCGTGCGCGCATGTCGAAGGCTGCGAGTACCGCGTTCTCTCCACGCGGGAAATGCGCGACCAGGCGGCGGCCATCAGCCGACACGGCAAAGCCTTGATAAGCCTCTATCGAGCGCTCGGCGCGTTTTCGGCTACGCTCAACAGCGTGCTGAGTTTCTATTCCACCGATTTTGTCCAGCAGCGAATTATCGCCAGTGATTTCGGCGATCAGGACGCAGGTTTCAGTGGTGATGGGTGTGCTCGTCATTATTCAGGCGGCTCCAAGGATTTGCGTCGAGAGAATCATCATTCTTTATCCAGTGGATCGGTAAGGATTCTGGTGTCGGCGTGGGTGGCAGGCTGACGATCGGGCTGTCAAAGGCGATATCGCCCTCGCTGACAAGGCTATTGCGCGTCAAGGCTTTGAAATCAAACAGCTTGCCATCAGCGAGGTGGCTGGGCACTACGTTCTGAAGGGCAGTGGCAATGGACTCCACTCGGCCCGGAAAGCTGTGCTCCCATTCGCCCAGCAAGGCCTTGATTTGTTTGCGCTGGGCGGTTTCTTGCGAGCCGCAGAGGTTGCACGGGATGATCGGGAAATCCATCGCGCGTGCATATTTGGCGATGTCCTTTTCTGCGCAGTAGGCCAGTGGTCGGATCACCATGTGCTGCCCATCATCAGACAGCAGCTTTGGGGGCATTGCCTTGAGTTTGCCGCCAAAGAACATGTTCAGGAACAGGGTTTCTATCAGGTCTTCGCGATGATGCCCCAAGGCAATCTTGGTCGCGCCCAGTTCGCTCGCGGTGCGATAGATGATGGCGCGTCGCAGGCGTGAGCAGAGGGCGCAAGTAGTTTTACCCTCCGGGATCTTGTCCTTGACGATTGAATAAGTGTCTTCAGTGACAATGCGGTATTCGACGCCGATGGATTCGAAGTAGGCCGGCAGCACTTCGGCCGGGAAGCCTGGTTGGCGCTGATCCAGATTGATCGCAATGATGCGGAAGTCGATCGGCGCGCGTTCGCGCATGTCGCGCAGCAGGTTCAGCAGGGCATAGGAGTCTTTACCGCCCGAGCAGCACACCATGACGACATCACCTTCTTCGATCATGTTGTAGTCCGCGATGGCTTGGCCAATGCCGCGCATCAAGCGCTTTTTCAGGCGCAGGACTGTGTTGGACAAGTCTTCGGGTGTTGGGCTGGCAAGATTCACGATTTGGTCGGGGTTGGGCTGCAAGTGCGTGATTATATCGAAGCTGCTCTCGCTGCCGGTAAAAACTGTGATGGATCAGGGGCTTGCCCAGTGTTCAGGCTTCCGATCTACGGCCCACCTGAATGCCGAGTTGCTTGAGCTTCCGGTACAGGTGGGTGCGTTCGAGGCCTGTTTTGTCTGCAAGCCGGGTAATGTTGCCGTCTTCCAGCTGCAGGTGGTATTCGAAGTAAAGTCGTTCGAAGGTTTCGCGTGCCTCGCGTAGCGGTAAGTCCAGCGGCAAAGCCAGTGCGGCTGTCGAGGCGCGAGATATGAAACGCACGACTTCTTCGGCACTTATTTCTTCTTCCAATGAGCCGAGTGCAAGCGATTTGACGGCAGACCTTAATTCACCAAAGCCGCCGCCCCAAGGGCTATTGCGCAGGGCGTTGAGTGCCCCGGTTGTCAGCGTACGCGCCGGGACTTCGCCACTTTCCGTGAGGTGTTGCAGGAGCTGGGCAACCAGTTCCGGAACTTCTTCCTTGAGTTCGAGCAGAGACGGGGGAACCAATGCGACCTCGAACATGCGCCGTACCAGCTGAGGATCCCAACCGTCTTTCAGCAGTTGGTCGGCCTGTTGGGTGGTGGCGGCGAGCAGGTGCAGATCGTACTTGTCGAGACGGTCGATGACAAAAGCAAGATTCTTCTGCTGCGACCGGTTGATTTGCGCCAGATCTTCAATGAAAACCTGCCCGCCGCGCGCGGCTTCGAGGGCTTGCACTTCAATGGGCTGAGCCAGCGTGCCCAGATCGAGCCATGGGCAGCCTGCGTTCTGCAGGCTGCGGGCACATAGTTCCGCCAATGATCCGGGCCCAACGCGCAGCAGCAGCATGCGGGACTTTTGATTGATTTGATCCAGACGCTTGCGCAACTCACGCAAAGGATTGGATCGCGTAAAGGCGGCCAGCGTGAGGTGGGCTTGAGTCTTGTTTGGCTGGCGCTGCAGGCCGCGCTTGACGGCCGCCAGCAATTTTTGCAGGGAAATCGGTTTTTCGAGGAAGTCCAATGCGCCGAAGCGGATCGCTTCAACCGCTGTGTCGATGGTACCGTGGCCAGACATCATGATGACCGGCATGGTCAGCAAGCCTGACGCAGCCCATTCCTTGAGTACGGTTACTCCATCGGTGTCCGGCATCCAGATGTCCAGCAGCACCAGATCCGGGCGTGCTGTTTGGCGTGCCGCGCGCGCTGCGGTGGCATTTTCAGCCAAGACTACGTCATAGCCTTCGTCGCACAGGATTTCCCGCAGTAATTCACGAATCCCGATTTCGTCATCCACTACCAGAATCTTTGCCATACCGGCCCACCGCAACAGAGTGTTGCTAATTTACCACAGCTTCTTGTTGTGCGAGGCGCAGTCGTACTTTTACTTCGGCGCCGCCTTCTGCCCGGTTGCTCAGACTGATCTCGCCTCGGTGGTCCTCAATGATTTTTCGCACGATTGCCAGGCCGAGCCCGGATCCGCGCGGTTTGGTCGTGACATACGGTTCCATGGCACGGGCCAGGATGGCGGCGGGAAAACCGCAGCCATTGTCGCGCACCAGTAATTCGACGCGTTTGCCGTCAAGACGGGTCAGTACAGTGATGTGCCCCGCCACTTGTTCTGTGACGGCGTCTTGTGCGTTCTGCAGCAGGTTGTGGATAACCTGACGCAGCTGGCTGGCATCGGCGTGTATGAAAGGGAGTGTGCTGGCGAATTCGGCCAGAATGGGGATGCTTGCGCCTTCGTAAAGTACCAGCACCTCGCGCAGCAGCGCGTTCAGATCGATGGGGGCAAGCTGTGGTGGGGGCAGGCGGGCATAGTCGCGGAAGCCATTCACCAGATTCTTCATCGCCTCGACCTGGTTAACGATTGTTTGCGTGGCGCGGGTCAGCATGGCCTGATCCGCCTCGTTGAGGTGATCCAGCAGCTTGTGCTGCAGGCGTTCGGCCGAGAGCTGGATGGGGGTGAGCGGGTTCTTGATCTCGTGCGCCAGGCGCCGCGCGACTTCCGCCCAGGCTGCATTGCGTTGCGCAGAAATGAGTTCGGAGATGTCATCGAAGACCACTACGAAACCGCCTTCCGAGCCCTGCGGCAATTGCGATCCATGCAGTAGCAGGGTCTGGATCACGCCCTCGCCGTGGTCGATTTCAATTTGTTTGTGCCAGTAATTTTCGTTGTCGGCAAAGCCGGCCAGGATGCTGTCGCGAAAACGGGTGTGTCCCGTCCAGTCATTGAGCGTCAGGGCTTCATAACCACCCAGATCATCCTGCAGGATGGTCAGCGCCCCCTGGTTGGCTGCACGTAATTCACCCTTGGCCGAGAACGCCAGCACGCCAGCCGAAAGATTGGCGAGCACGCTTTCCAGATAGGCGCGGGCTGCATCCACGGCGGCACGATTTTTTTCAGCCTGGGCGCGGGCATCCAGCAACTGGCGGGTCATGCGGTTGAAGGATTGTGTCAGCACGCCCAGTTCGTCACGCGCGGGAAGTGACTGACGCGGCGAGAAGTCACCCGCCGCTACCGCCTGGGTGCCTTCGGCCAGTATCGCCAGTGGCGCCGACAAGGATCGAGCAAACATGAAGGCGATGCCGACGGCGGCAAACATGCTCAGCAGCAGTGCCAGAGTCAGTGTGATCAGGTAGATCTGTTTGAGGCCCTGGCGTGCGAGGCGCAACTCCTGATAGTTCTGATGCAGTTCCTGGATGCGCTCGGCGCTTTGGGCCAGCGCTTCCGGCACGGGTACGCGCACTTGCATCAGCAGCGGATCCGCCTGAAACAGGCGGCTGGCAATCGGCACCACCACGCGCATTACCAGTCTGTCTCCGTCACCTTCAACGGCCCGAAACCCGCGCCCTTGCCGTGCCTGACGCAGCTGGGTAGAGGGCAGTACATCCGGGGCCAAGCCGTTGCGCATGTCGCCGGTCGTGGCGATGATGCGTCCACTGGTCGAGAGCACTGAAACCTCGTCGGCATCCAGTTGTTCGCGAATGCGCACCAGCGCCCCGAGCCCCGGCTGGCCATTGTCTCCGAGCTCCAGTGCGATACTGCGGCTGCGTTCACCGAGCTGATTGAGGAGGGCATCCAGAGCGCTGCGGCCCAGATCCAGTCCCGATTCCAGCGCGGAGTCCACGCGCACGTTGTACCAGGACTCGATGGAGCGCACGGCGAATTGCACCGACACTGCATAGATCAGCGTGCCGGGCAGTACGGCCAGCAGCATGAACATGCCGATCAGTTTGAGTTTGAGGCGTGAGCCGAATTTGCGCTGACGGTATTCGCGCCACAGGGTGTGCAGCTGAATGCCTACCAGCACCGCCAGACCCAGCGCCAGCAGCACGTTCAGACCTAGCAGGAGCGGGTAGTTGTGCGAAAACAGCGAGGTGTTCGCGCCGGCCGAGGCAAGCAGAAACAGCAGGATCGTGCCGATGGCCGAAACGACGAGAATCAGTCGTTTCATCGCGTGTCCATCGCCGAGGCGACGAAATTCCAGCGCGCCCAGCCTGTTGTCAGATCCAGCTCGCGGTTGCCCAGCGCTGCGACCTGGAAGGGCTTGGGTAGTTGGCCAATATCCAGACGCATGCGCAGGGCGGCTTCGTAGGGCTCACCATCGCTCAGGCGGCTGCGATCCAGCACCATCCAGTTGCGCAGGGTGAGCATCGCCCGCAAAGCCTCGTCGAAACTGGCGAAGCTGCGGTGAATGCTGCCGATCGACAGACGATACTGGCGAGTCAGGGCATGATAGGCGAGGCGGAAATTCATGGTTCGCGCCACGATGGTTTCATCCAGCCAGTACCAGCGCGGGCGTGTCAGCACGAACTCGGCCTGAAAGGGCACGGACAGGCCGCTTTCCACCATCTCCTGCAGACGTGGGCTGGGCTGCAACTCCACCGAGGCGTTCACGATGTAGAGCAGGTCAACCGGCACCACCTCGTGATAGCGGAACTCCATGCCATTGCCGGCGGCCTGTGCGCCGGGCATCTGCAGCAGTGTCAGGCACAGCAGGATCAGGGCGAACAATGCCGGATACGGACGGCCGCTGACCGCCCGATGCCGCGAAGGCTCAGAGAGTTTTTTCCAGCAGTGCGAAGTAGAAGCCGTCATGTTGGGCGTCGGGCAGCCATTGTTTCTCGGTTGTTCCGTCTGCAAAGGCCGCGCGGCGGCAGTTGGCGTGGCGGGCCGCGAAACGCGCGACCTGCTGTCCATTCTCTTCAGCGAAGACGGAACAAGTGAGATAAAGCATTTTCCCGCCCGGCGCCAGCACTAGCCACAGTGCATCGAGGATTTCGGCCTGAACCGTTGCGAAACCCGCAACATCCTCCGCGCGGCGCAGCCATTTGATGTCCGGATGACGACGCGCCACGCCCGAGGCCGAGCACGGCACATCGGCCAGAATCCTGTCGAAAGCCTGGCCGTCCCACCAGTCGCGGGTGTGGCTGCAATCGGCGGTTTGCAACTCGGCCGTCAAGCCCAGGCGGCTCAGGTTGTCGCGCACGCGCTGGCAGCGCGACTCTTCCAGTTCGATGGCCAGCAGCTGAATGTCGGCCAGCTCCAGCAAGTGGGCGGTTTTGCCGCCCGGCGCGGCGCAGGCGTCGAGCACGCGTTGTCCGTCCTGCAGATCCAGTAGCGTTGCCGCCTGCTGAGCCCCCCAATCCTGAACCGACACGCGGCCCTCGGCGAAGCCCGGCAACGCAGCCACCGGACGTGGCGTATTCAGGCGTAGGGCCAGCGGCCCCAGTTCCACGCAGGAAATGTCGGCCGCCTCCAGCTCGCGCCTATAGTCCGTCAGCGAGCTGCGGCGAGGATTAATGCGCAGGCTCATTGGTGGGTGAGTGTTATTGCCCGCCAACAGCGCCTGCCAGTGCTCGGGATGCTGGTGCTGCACTTTTTCGATCCACCAGGCGGGATGCCGCCAATGCGCCTCGGGCTTGTCGGCCAGCCCGGCGATCAGCGCCGGCCACTGGCGCAGCGCATTGCGCAGCACGCCATTGACGAGCGCCTTGAGGCGGCCTTCGGCCAGATGTGCCGCCGCTTCCACGGCCTGATCCACCACAGTGTGGGCAGTTTCCGGGCGCGTTTCCAGTCGGTGCAGGGCGATCAGCAGCAGCGCTTCGATGCGCGGCTCTTCCAGCGGTTTGGACAGCAGGGTTTGCAGGATGGAGCTGCCACGGCCGTGATCGCGCAGCGTGCTGTAAAGCAGATCCTGCACCGCACCGCGCGAGGCGGCGGTCAGTTCCGGATAAGCGCGCCACAGGCCCAGCAGGCCATCGTTGAGGGCGTAGCCTTTCAGCACGGCCGCCAAGCCATCGCTGGCAACCAGCAGGGATTCACTCAGCGAGCCGGTGGGCAGCGCGGGCAAGGCACGCGGCGGCGGGCGGCGAGCTTGATCGGAACGGGAAGAGGAGGAAGAGGGGGCGGCATGGCCCGACGAGGGGCGTGCGCCGGGGCGGCGCGCGAAAGGTTTTGAGTTCATGGCCGGCATTGTACGGGTCTGGCAGCCTGTCGGGCAGGTGCTGGAGAGCCGCACGGCGCTTGCCTGTCGAACATGGGGTGCTGTAGACCCTTTCGGGCCGGGCTTGTGCGGCATGACAGGCTGGAGATGTCCGTCCGGTGCGCGTCTTGGGCTGCCTGCCTGGGGGGGGGCTGTCAGCAGCCCGTTGTTTGGGGTTTGCCGGTACCATAAGGTCTGACGAGATCCCCGCAGCGCGGGCATCCCCTTGAATCCCTGAAGCCAGCCGCCATGTCCGACATTCTGCAAAAAATCCTCGCCACCAAACGGGTGGAAATTGAAGCCGCCGAGCGCGAAGTCTCGCGTGAAGCCATTGTTGAAGCTGCTCGCGACGGGGCTCCTGTGCGTGATTTTGTTGGCGCAATCCGCGCGAAAATTGCTGCCGGCGGCGCGGGCGTGATTGCCGAGGTCAAAAAAGCCAGCCCCTCGAAAGGCGTGATTCGCGCCGATTTCCGGCCTGCCGAGATTGCGGCCTCGTATGAAAAAGGCGGCGCAGCCTGTCTGTCGGTGTTGACCGATCGCGATTACTTTCAGGGCTCGCCCGAATACCTGCAGGCGGCGCGCGAAGCCTGCAGCTTGCCGGTACTGCGCAAGGATTTCATCATCGACGCCTATCAGGTCTTCGAGGCGCGCGCGATGGGCGCGGATGCGATCCTGCTGATCGTGGCCGCCTTTCTGCCGCCGGACGGCACGGTGAATGCCTCGACAAGCCGTTCTGCCGTCAGTCATATGCTGGAGCTTGAGCAGCTGGCACATGATCTGGGCATGGCCGTGCTGGTCGAGGTGCACAGTGCTGAGGAGCTGGGTCTGGCCGTGCAATTGACGACGCCCCTGCTGGGTATCAACAACCGCAACCTGCGTACTTTCGAGGTCTCGCTGGAGGTGACGCTGTCGCAGCTCGCGCGTATCCCAGCAGGCCGCATCGTGGTGACCGAGAGCGGCATCTTCGGTCCGCAGGATGTGGCCAGCATGCGTGCCCATGGCGTGCATGCTTTTCTCGTCGGTGAGGCTTTCATGCGCGCGGATGAGCCGGGCGTCGAGCTGGCGCGGCTGTTTGCCTAAGCCGTGCGATTCAAAAGCAAAAGGCCCGATCCATGGATCGGGCCTTTTGTTTTCTTCGTAATAAAGTTGGGGCGAAGAAATCGCAGCAAAATGAAGCGAAGTGAAACGTAGCGATTCTGGCTAGCCGCGCCGACGCAGGCAGTACTTTGGTACGGCAAGGAGGCGCAACAACGCCAGAATCATTTTCTGCGGCTGCTTACTCGTGTTTCGGCGCCGAGATCATCACATGCTGCACCAGTTCGGCCAGTGAATTCACGCCCATTTTTTCCATCACCCGCGCACGGTGCACTTCCACCGTCTTGATGCTGATGCCCAGGTCGTCGGCGATCTGCTTGTTCAGGCGGCCGGCAACGATCAGTTCCAGAACTTCACGCTCGCGCGGGGTCAGGCCGTCGATGCGGCGCTGGGCGTCCGCTTCCTGCAGGCGGGCGCCGTGGTGTTTGAGATCTTCGGCCAGGGCACCGCGGATCAGGCTGACCATTTCCTGGTCGTTGAAGGGCTTTTCGATGAAATCCACAGCCCCTTTTTTGAGCGCGGAAACGGCCATTGGTACATCGCCGTGACCAGTGATGAAGATCACCGGCAGGGTGGCGTGCATGGCATTGAGTTTTTCATGTAATTCCAGGCCGCTCATGCCGGGCATGCGGATATCCAGAACCAGGCAGCCATTCATCTTCGCGCTGTAGGCAGCCAGAAAGGCCTCGGCTGATTCGAAGGCTAGGGACTTGAGGCCGGTCGATTCGAGCAGCCAGATCAGTGAGTCGCGCAGGGCTTCGTCGTCGTCAACGATGTAGACGAGCTGTTCGGATGGGTGAATGTTATGTGTCATGTTCTGAACCAAGATTTTTCTCCTGCGGCAATGTAAAGGTGAAGATACTCCCTCCGGCCGGGTTCGCGTCAACCCACAGCCGACCTTTGTGGAATTCGATGATCGAACGGCAGATGTTCAGGCCCATGCCCATGCCATCCTGCTTGGTCGTAAAGAAGGGTGAAAACAGGTTTTCCAGGTGCTCCGGGCTGACGCCACAACCGTGGTCGCTGACGCTGACTTCGATGGCGTCGGCGGTGAGGCGGGCCCTCAGGTGAATCTGGCGTTCATCCAGCGGCAGATCCTGCATGGCTTCAGCGGCGTTCTTGATCAGGTTCATCAGCACCTGTTCGACCATGATGCGATCGGCCATGACCAGTGGTAAATCGCCGGGGATATTGGTGCTGACCCGAGCGCCCAGTCGGCGGGCCTCGATGCCGGCAATGCCCAGCGCCTCTTCGGCGATCTGACCGATATTCACCAGTGCCCGGCGTGGCTCACTCTTGCGTACGAAATCACGCACTCGGCGTACGATGTTGCCGGCCCGCGCGGCCTGGGCGCTGGCCTTTTCCATCGCGCCGAGAATGTCTTCGTGCTTGTAATTGCCACTCTTCAGCCGATTGACGCAGCCCATGCTGTAGTTGGAGATTGCCGAGAGCGGCTGGTTCAGTTCGTGGGCCAGAGTGGAGGCCATTTCACCCATGGTGATCAGGCGTGAGGTACGGGCGAGGCGTTCCTCCTGGGCACGATTGAGTTCTTCAGCACGTTTCAGTGCCGAGACGTCAGTGGCGACTGCGAGGCGCACGACACGGCCATCAACCCAGCGCAAGGCGCGCTCGCGCAGGTGAAACCACTGGCCCGTGGCCGGGTGCTGCAGCTCGCCATCGAAAAGTTCGCGGGGTACATCGCGAGCGTTGAGTTTGCGCGGATCTACCGGGTAGTCGCCCAGCTCGGGTTGCGGTAGCCCAATGTGGCTGGTTTCGCCGGCAAAGCGGGCCTGTGCTTCGTAGGCGCGATTGGTGTAGAGCAGGGTGCCGCTGCTGGCTTCGGCCACATATACGGCGGCGTCCAGCCCTTCGAGAACGGTGGTGATGCGATCATTGGCGGCTTGCAGCTCGGCGCGGGCGCGGCCTTGTTCGGTGATGTCGGTCATCGCCGTCATCCAGCCGGTCTGAATGCCGTGAGCATCTATCAGCGGGGATATGTGCAGGCGTACGTCGAGCAGCTTTCCGTTGCGTCGGCGAACGCGCAGCTCCATGCCTTGAGTGGGCGCTTCCCCCGCCAGGCAAAGATGGAGCTTGTACCAGTTCTGTGC
Organism: Uliginosibacterium flavum; assembly: GCF_040566545.1. Taxonomy (NCBI): domain Bacteria; kingdom Pseudomonadati; phylum Pseudomonadota; class Betaproteobacteria; order Rhodocyclales; family Zoogloeaceae; genus Uliginosibacterium; species Uliginosibacterium flavum. The sequence goes on along the minus strand of NZ_JBEWZI010000002.1, from coordinate 108,482 downwards.
GTGCTCCTTGTCCGGCCAGTAGGGAAAGGGCGGCTTCTGGCCGATCAACTCTTCGGCGCTGTAGCCCACCAGTTCACAGAAGGCGTGATTGACGTAAATGATGCGGCCTTCGCGGTCGATTGCGCGCAGCCCCGTTAATACTGAGTCCTCCATGGCCTTGCGGAAAGTGGACTCCGTGCGCAGCGCGTCTTCGCTGGCCTTGCGGCCGGTTACGTCGTGGGCGACGGCGTAGATTCGCGATTCTTCAAGCAGTGGGTTCGCGCTCCAGTTCAGCCAGCGGTAGCTGCCATCGCCGCAGCGGCAGCGAAGCTCGAATTGGCTTGGGCGACCGTTGGCCAGGGCGGTCAGGCCTTTCCGGGCAATGCCGAGGTCTTCGGCATGAACGATATCAAGCAAGGACATGCCGACAATATTTTCTGGTTTCAGTCCGAGGATATTCACCAGCGCAGGGTTGAGGCGCTCGAAATGACCGCTGAGACTGAGGACCCCGAAAATATCCAGTGACAGGCGAAAGAACAGATCGCGTTCTTCCTCGATCTGTCCTGCGCGCTGGTTTTGCGCTTTGGCCAGCAGCACGCCCCAGGTGGCGACCGCGACCAGCGCGATGATGATGATCAGGGTAAAGCGCAGTGGGTCCGTACCTCCCTTGAATGCTTCGGCGGGCAGCGCGGCAAACCAGACCAGCCCAAGCACTGCCGCCAGCATCAGGATCGACAGGGCAGATGACAGAGGGCTCCGGGGTGAGGGGGGCGGATGTTCGTTATTGTCGCGGGGTTTCATCCAGGGTGGTGCTGTGTGCTGGGGGTGAGAGATTATCGCTTGATCGATGCTGCCTTGCGGGCCTTCGATGCCGATCGCGTGACTGATTGTCCGGATAGCGCGAGGCTTGCTGCATCAGGGCTTCCCCTAGGCGCAAGGCGACTTAGAGACTTACGGGCAGACTCGTCGAATTCAGAGTGCGGGACGTGCTAGCAAATCGTCATAATGTTGCGCCGCAACATTATGATTGTTCAAGGTTTTTTATGGAGCGGTCACGAAATTTGATGGAGGCTTGTCATTGCATAGGGAGGGTCGTTCTTTTATATTGTGAGATCGAAGGATTTCGCGCCCGCGGGTGACGAGTGTCCCGCAGGCTTGCTCTCGCTCCGGTTTGGCCGGGTCAGCATTAGCGCGCGAGCAAGTCGAATAAAAAAGCAAACCACTCCGGTTCCTCCGACTGGAGCGGGTCCATGAACCCCTGGTGAGGAGAGTAATGATGGCGGTAGTGCCCCACGTCCTGTTGCAGACCGATACGGATCAGCAAGAGACCCAAGAATGGTTGGAAGCGCTGAGTGCAGTTTCGGCGCATGAGAGTCCCGAACGCGCCCGTTATCTGATTGAGCGCCTGATCGAAGATCTGCGCGATGGCGGATTAGTGGTGCCTTACAGCGCCAACACGCCTTACCTGAATACTGTCTCTACCGCCGATCAGCCCAACTATCCGGGCGACCCCGAGCTGGAATTGCGGATTCAGGCATATCTGCGCTGGAATGCCATTGCTATGGTGGTGCGTGCTAACAAGCACACCAATGTGGGCGGCCATCTTGCCTCTTACGCCTCCAGCGCCACCCTGTATGACGTGGGTTTTAACTGGTTCTGGAAGGCGCCGACCGAACAGCAGGAAGGTGACCTGATTTATTTTCAGGGTCACTCCATCCCGGGGATTTACGCCCGCGCATTCCTGCTCGGCCGCCTGACTGAAGAGCAACTCGATAATTTCCGTCAGGAAACCTCGGGCAAGGGTCTCTCGTCCTACCCGCACCCTTGGCTGATGCCGGATTTCTGGCAATTCCCGACCGTGTCGATGGGCCTGGGCCCGTTGCAGGCAATTTATCAGGCGCGCTTCCTGCGCTATCTGAGCGATCGTGGCATTCAGGATACGTCTGGCCGCAAGGTCTGGGCTTTCATGGGCGACGGCGAGATGGACGAAGTCGAGTCGCGCGGTGCGCTTGGCCTGGCCTGTCGCGAGAAGCTCGACAATCTGGTCTTTGTGATCAACTGTAATCTGCAACGTCTGGATGGTCCGGTGCGCGGGAATGGCAAGATCATTCAGGAGCTGGAAGCCGAATTCCGTGGCGCTGGCTGGAATGTGGTCAAGCTGATGTGGGGCTCGAACTGGGATGCTCTGTTCACCCGTGATACCAAGGGCTTGCTGAAAAAACGCATGCTCGAGGTGGTGGATGGTGAGTTCCAGACCTACAAGTCGAAGAACGGTGCGTGGGTGCGCGAGCACTTCTTCAGCACGCCTGAACTCAAGGAGCTGGTTGCCGATTGGACTGACGACGACATCTGGAAGCTCAATCGTGGCGGCCATGACATGTTCAAGGTCTTCGCCGCTTACAAGGCCGCGGTCGACACCAAGGGCCAGCCGACGCTGATCCTGGCGCATACCGTCAAAGGCTTCGGCATGGGTGAGTCCGGTGAAGCACAGAACACCAGCCACCAGACGAAGAAAATGACGCTGGATTCGCTGAAAGCTTTCCGCGATCGTTTCCATATTCCGGTGGCTGACGACCAACTCGAGTCGATGCCTTTCATCAAGTTCGAGGAAGGCTCGCCGGAGCTGAGTTACATGCGTCTGCGCCGCATGGATCTGGGGGGCTATCTGCCCAGCCGTCGCCGCACCGCCGCCAAGCTGGATGTGCCCGCACTGGCAGCCTTCGATGCGCAGTTGAAGGCGTCGGGCGAAGGTCGCGAGTTCTCGACCACGATGGCCATCGTGCGCATGTTCAACACCATCCTCAAGGACAAGCAGATCGGCAAGAATGTGGTGCCAATCGTGGTGGATGAGTCGCGCACTTTTGGTATGGAAGGCATGTTCCGCCAGTACGGCATCTGGAATCAGGAAGGCCAGAAGTATCTGCCGCAGGATCATGACCAGCTCATGTTCTACAAGGAGAGCAAAGACGGTCAAGTCATGCAGGACGGCATTAACGAAGCCGGCGCCATGGCGGACTGGATTGCTGCCGCAACGGCTTACTCCACGCATGGCGTGCAGATGATTCCGTTCTACATCTTCTATTCGATGTTCGGCATGCAGCGCACCATGGACTTGTGCTGGGCGGCAGGCGACTCGCGTGCTCGCGGCTTCCTGATTGGCGCAACGGCTGGCCGCACCACGCTGAACGGCGAAGGTCTGCAGCACGAAGATGGCCATAGCCATATTCTGGCCGGCACCATCCCGAACTGCATCAGCTACGACCCGACCTTCTCCTTCGAGTTGGCTGTGATCTTCCAGGATGGTCTGCGCCGCATGTTTGGCGAGCAGGAAGATGTGTACTACTACATCACCGTCATGAACGAGAACTACGAGCACCCGGCGCTTCCGGAAGGCTCCGAGGCCGACATCATCAAGGGCTTGTACAAGTTCCGTAACGGCGCCAAGAGCAAAGCTCCGCGCGTGCAATTGATGGGCTCCGGCACGATCTTCCGTGAAGTGATTGCCGCGGCTGACATGCTGCAGGCCGACTGGGGGGTCGAGTCCGACATCTGGGGCGCGCCTAGCCTGAATGAGCTGACCCGCGAAGGCAACGCCACGGCACGCTGGAACATGCTGCACCCGATGGATGAAAGGAAGCTCTCGCATGTTGAAGCCAAGCTCAAGGGCTCGGTTGGTCCGCTGATTGCGGCCACCGACTACATCCGCCTGTATGCCGAGCAGATTCGTCCCTTTGTGCCGAACAAGTATGTGGTGCTGGGTACGGATGGTTTCGGCCGTTCGGATACGCGTGAAGCACTGCGTGACCACTTTGAAGTGGATCGTCGCTGGGTGGTGATCGCTGCGCTATCGGCGCTGGCCGACGAAGGCACGATTGGCCGCGAGAAGGTTGCCGCGGCAATCCTCAAGTACGGCATCGATGCCAACAAGCCGAACCCGATGTATGCGTAAGGCGTGAGGCATGAGGGGCGAGACTACAGCAGGTCTTTTTATCGCTGATCTCCGCCCCTTGCTCCTTACTCCTCACTCCTCACTAGGAAAAAACAATGAGCCAACTCATCGAAGTAAAAGTCCCCGATATTGGTGATTTCAAGGATGTGCCGGTCATCGAAGTGTTCGTCAAAGTTGGCGACACGGTCAAACTCGACGATCCGCTGCTGACCCTGGAGTCTGACAAAGCCACCATGGAAGTGCCGTCTTCGGCCGCCGGTGTGGTCAAGGAAGTGCGCGTCAAGGTTGGCGATCGCGCTGGCGAAGGCGCGGTGGTTGTGGTGCTGGAAGCTGCTGGAGTAGCCGCCGCCCCCGCAGCTGCCCCGACTCCGGCCGCGGCGCCTGTCGCGGCCGTGCCTGCGGCTGCCCCCGTTGCGGCGCCTGCCGCCGCAGGCAAGATTGAACTGACCGTGCCGGATATCGGCGATTTCAAGGATGTACCGGTCATCGAGGTGTTCATCAAGGTGGGCGACGTGATTGCGGTCGATGCCCCGGTGGCGACGCTCGAATCCGACAAGGCCACCATGGAAGTGCCGAGCTCGGCTGCCGGCGTGGTCAAGCAAGTACTGGTCAAGGTCGGCGATCGTGTCGCGGTTGGCGCCGTGCTGGCCGTACTGGAAGGTGTTGCCGCAGCAGGAGCCACACCGGTCGCTGCTCCGACAGCCGCACCCGTGGCCGCTGTGCAGGCAGCTGCCGCGCAGACGCCCGCTGCGTCTGCCTCTACTGGCGCCCTGGCTGCAGGCCCTGTGGCGACGGCCTCCGCCGCCATGTCGCATGCCAGCCCCGGCGTGCGCCGCTTTGCGCGCGAACTGGGTGTGGATATCACCAAGGTCGTTGCGAGCGGGCCGAAGGGCCGTATCCTGCAGGATGACGTGCAGAACTTCGTCAAGGGCATCCTCGCTCAGGTCTCTTCGGGCGCGCTAGCTCCGGCCGGTTCTGCGTCCGCCGGTGGCGGCGTGGGTGGCCTCAATCTGCTGGCCTGGCCGAAGGTCGACTTCGCGAAGTTCGGTGCGGTCGAATCGCAGCCGCTGTCGCGCATCAAGAAGATTTCCGGTGCCAATCTGCATCGCAACTGGGTGGTCATTCCGCACGTTACCAATCATGACGATGCGGACATCACGGATCTGGAAGCCTTCCGCGTGAGCATGAACAAGGAGCTGGAAAAGAGCGGCTCCAAGCTCACCATGCTGGCCTTCATGATCAAGGCGGCCGTGGCGGCGCTGCAGAAGTTCCCCGAGTTCAATGCTTCTCTGGACGGCGACAATCTGGTCCTGAAGAAGTACTTTCACATCGGCTTCGCTGCGGACACGCCAAATGGCCTGGTCGTGCCGGTCATCAAGGATGCCGACAAGAAGGGTGTGATCGAGATTGCCAAGGAAATGGGCGATCTGGCCAAGCTGGCCCGTGAAGGCAAGCTCAAGCCCGACCAGATGCAGGGTGGCTGTTTCACGATCAGCTCGCTGGGCGGCATTGGCGGCGTGTATTTCACGCCGATCATCAATGCGCCGGAAGTGGCGATCATGGGCGTCTGCAAATCGCAGATCCGTCCGGTGTGGGACGGCAAGCAATTCGCACCGCGCCTGATGCTGCCGCTGTCACTGTCCTGGGATCATCGCGTCATCGACGGCGCTTCTGCCGCCCGTTTCAATGCTTACTTCGCCGGCGTGCTGCAAGACTTTCGCCGTGTGCTGCTCTGAGGCGAGGACTGAACCATGAGCCAATTGATTGAAGTGAAGGTCCCCGATGTCGGGGACTTCAAGGACATCCCGATCATCGAACTGTTCGTCAAACCCGGCGATACGCTGAGCGTGGATGACAGCATCGCCACGCTGGAATCCGACAAGGCGACGCTGGATGTGCCTTCGCCGGCTGCCGGGGTGGTCAAGTCCGTGCAGGTCAAGGTCGGTGATCGCGTCTCCGAAGGCAGCGTGCTGCTGATGATGGAAGCCATTTCCGGCGCTGCTGCCGCTGCTGCGCCCAAACCGGCGGAGTCGGCGCCGGCTGCCGCGCCAGCAGCGGCGCCGATTGCCGGTGGCAGCTATACCGGCAAGGTCGACATGGAATGCCAGATGCTGGTGCTTGGCGCTGGCCCTGGCGGCTATTCGGCCGCCTTCCGCGCGGCCGATCTGGGCATGCAGACCGTGCTGGTGGAGCGTTATGCGACGCTGGGCGGCGTGTGTCTGAATGTCGGTTGCATCCCGTCCAAGGCGCTGCTGCACGTCGCTTCGGTGCTCGAAGAAGCCTCCCATTTCTCGGACGTGGGCGTCTCCTTCGGCGAGACCAAGGTCGACCTGAATCGCCTGCGTGCGCACAAGGAAAAAGTCATCAGCAAGCTCACCGGCGGGCTGGCTGGCATGGCCAAGGCGCGCAAGGTCGAGACCGTGCGTGGCTATGGCAATTTCATTGATGCGCATCACGTTGAAGTGTCCGTGACCTCGGGTGAAGGCCAGACCGCCACCGGCGAGAAAAAGGTCATCCGTTTCGAGAAGTGCATCATCGCCGCTGGTTCATCCGTGGTGAAGCTGCCTTTCGTGCCCGAAGATCCGCGCATCGTCGATTCGACCGGCGCGCTGGAGTTGCGTAGCATCCCGAAGCGCATGCTGGTCATCGGCGGCGGCATCATCGGTCTGGAAATGGCCACCGTCTATTCCGCCCTCGGTGCGCGCATTGACTGCGTGGAAATGGGCGATGGCCTGATGCCCGGCGCGGATCGCGATCTGGTCAAGGTCTGGGAGAAGCAGAACCTGCACCGCTTCGACAAGATCATGCTCAAGACCCGCACCGTCGGCGTTACCTGCCGTCCGGACGGTCTGCTGGTCAAGTTCGATGGCGAACAGGCGCCGGCCGACGAGCAGAAATACGACATGGTCCTCGTGGCTGTGGGCCGCAGCCCGAACGGCAAGAAGCTCTCCGCCGAGAAGGCCGGCGTGCTGGTCAGCGATCGTGGCTTCATCCAGGTCGACAAGCAGCAGCGCACCAACGTGCCGCACATCTTCGCCATCGGCGACATCGTGGGTCAGCCCATGCTGGCGCACAAGGGCGTGCATGAGGCGCATGTGGCCGCTGAAGTCGCGGCGGGTCAGAAGTCCTACTTCGACGCCTCAGTGATTCCGGGCGTGGCCTACACCGAGCCAGAAGTGGCCTGGGTTGGTGTGACCGAAATCGAAGCCAAGGCCACCGGCCGCAAGATCGGTGTCGGCAAGTTCCCGTGGGCCGCCTCGGGCCGCGCGATTGCCAACGGCTGCGACTACGGCTTCACCAAGCTGATTTTCGATTCGGAAACCCATCGCATCATCGGTGGCGGGATCGTCGGCCCGAACGCGGGCGACATGATCGGTGAAATCACTCTGGCGATTGAAATGGGCTGCGATGCCGTGGATATCGGCAAGACCATCCACCCGCACCCGACCCTGGGCGAATCCATCGGCATGGCGGCCGAAGTGTTTGAAGGTACCTGTACCGACATTCCGCCGATGAAGAAAAAGTAAGCAGTACTGCTGCTGAAAACGAAAAGGGCTGCCAGATTTGGCAGCCCTTTTCGTTTGTGGGGCGAGGTGGCTGAAGAGCCGCGCGGGGCGGCGTTGAGCAATCAGAGTGGCTGGAGAGGCCCGGCTGGTGGGGTTTTTAGGGGATGTCCGTTATTGATGCCGTGAATGTGTGCAGACGACCCACAACAGCCATTCGGTCCCAAGTTCCATGAACGGCAGCTTCCAAAGCTGAGCTGCCTTTCGTCCCAGCAATCCCCAGGGTAAATCGTCAGGCTAAAAGGCGTTCGCGGATTCTGTGAGCTCCGTCCGCTATTCACTTGTCACCGGCCTTAAGGTTTGGCCCTAGCTATGAGTCACGATGACGTCTGCACTAAAGCCAAATCCAAGGTTGGCGAGGTGCGGTTGCCATCAAGATGAGGACGGAAGTCATTTTGTCGATAGTTTGTGAATTTGACAAATTAGCCAGCTTTCAAACGTGGGTATTGTTGAATTTGATGAAATAGTTGTATTTGTTGTTTGTAAGTGTTTGTTTAATATGACTTATTTTTAAAAAGCGTGACATATTTCACACTCATCTTTTCCGTCTCATAGTTAAATAGCCAACTTCCGCTCTTGGGTAAACCCGTAGGGCATTTGAAGTGCTTCGTCCTTGCTGTGTGTTGCCCTGTAAATGTTCAGGCAGCACGCAGAATTCGGATCGAGGGTGCATGCCGCGCAAGGCGTGCGGTATTTAGCGACTGATCCTGAAATGACGAATCTGTACTTGTTGCGTGTGCGATCTTTGATCGCGCTTGGCTTTGCCTGTGTCTTGCTCTTTGTGGCGGCTTGGGCCCATGCGCAAACTCCTGCCGATACGCAGGAGCAGCGCCGCCGTGCGCAGCAGGAGGAAGAGGATCGACAGAACCGCCTGAATGCTCCGCGCGTTGAGCTTGAACGCCCAGCGGCTGCGGACCCCAAGAGCTTCGAGTTGCCCGACGAAAAGCCTTGCTTCCGGATTACCCGCATCAAGCTTGAAGGCAAGCAGCTGGACCGATTCTTCTGGTTGAATGAGCAGTTCGAGTACGCCACCGGCCGATGCGTGGGCAAGGAAGGCCTGAGCCGTATCGTCAAGAAGCTCACAGCATCCTTGATTGATCGCGGCTACATCACCACACGAATCGGCATCCCCGAGCAGGATCTTTCAAAGGGTGAATTGTCTTTGCTGCTGATTCCCGGCACGGTCGGCAAGGTTCGCATGGCAGACGGCAGTCCGGATGTCTCCTGGCGCACGGCATTTCCGATCAGGCCCGGCGATTTACTGAACTTGCGCGATCTGGAGCAAGGCCTTGAGCAACTCAAACGCGTGCCTTCGCAAGACGTCGACTTCGAGATTCAGCCCGGCGAGCATGCCGGCGAGAGCGATATCGTCATCAAAGCCCAGCGTAGCAAACCCTGGCGAGTGGCTGTGTCGGCCGACGACGCTGGCAGCAAGGCGACCGGAAAATATCAGGCTTCGCTGTCTCTCAGTCTGGATAATCCACTCGGGCTGAATGATCTTCTCAGCGTGACCACCAATAGCGATGCGCAACGGGATCGCGACGAACTCGGTTCACGCGGCAACTCTGCCAGCTACAGCATTCCCTTCGGCTACTGGCTGATCTCTACAGGGGTGAGTCGTTCGCGCTTTCACCAGACCATTGCGGGCGCAAATCAGGATTTTGTTTCGAGCGGCAAAAGCGAGCAGACCGATCTCAAAATCCTGCGGACGCTGCATCGGGACCAGACCAGCAAAACCAGTGCGTACGCGCGTCTGATCAAGCGCAAGAGCCACAGCTTCATCGATGACACCGAAATTGAAGTCCAGCGCCGCAACACCACTGCGCTGGAACTCGCCTTGAACCGCCGGCAATACCTGGGCCGTGCGCAAATGGATTTCACGCTCGGCTACAAGGAAGGGAATTCCTGGTTTGGCGGCCAGAACGATCCCGCTGACCTGCCTGCCGAAGCGCCCAGCTTTGATTACCACTTGGAGTTTGCTGACATCAGCGCCAGCGTGCCCTTCGCTGTAGGGGAGCTGCCTCTGCGCTGGATCAGCGCACTCCGGGCTCAATCAACCGGCTCCCGTCTGTACGCCAATGAAATGTTCTCCATCGGCGGGCGCTATACCGTGCGCGGGTTTGATGGCGAAACCACACTGGCGGCCGAGCGCGGCTGGTACTGGCGCAACGAGATGGAGCTGCCCATCGCTGCCAGCGGACAGAACATCTTCCTTGCCTACGATCACGGCGAAGTCGCCGGCCCCAGCGCTGCACACCTGGCTGGCAAAACGCTGGGCGGTGTCGCAGTCGGCCTCAGGGGGACGTGGCAAGGCGCCAGCTACGAGGTTTTTGCCGGCTGGCCCGTGGAACGTCCCAAGAGTTTCCGCACGCCCCAGCCCACTGTCGGCTTTCAGGCCAGTTATCAGTATTGATTTTGCATGTCAGGCGGTTGCCTGTTTTGACCTTATTGCGATCCATAGCCATGAACACACATACATCGTCCGCGCTGCAAACCACCACCTCCGCAGCTGAGCCGCAACAGCTCTGGCGCAGGGCAACCGCGCTCGTCACTGCCGTGTTCTTCATCGCGCAGCCCGGCCTCGCTACGGCGCAGCTCGTGGCGGATCCGAACGCCGGCGCACGCCGGCCGCAGATCGATGCCGCAGCCAATGGTGTCCCGGTCGTGCAGATCACTGCGCCCTCGGCTGGCGGAGTGTCGCGTAACCAGTACCAACAGTTCAACGTCGGGCCGCAAGGGCTGATCCTCAACAACAGCACCACCAATGTCCAGACTCAGCAAGCCGGCTGGATCGAGGGCAACCGCAATCTCTCTGGCGGCAGCGCCCGTGTCATCCTCAACGAAGTCACCTCCAGCCATCCAAGTTTCCTGCGCGGGCATACCGAGGTAGCCGGCAGTCGCGCCGAAGCCATCATTGCCAATCCGAACGGCATCACTTGCGATGGCTGTGGCTTCATCAACACCACGCGCGGCGTGCTGACGACGGGCGTGCCGCAATTTGGCGGCGACGGCAGTCTCGAAGCCTATCGCGTCACGGGTGGCAGCATTCTGGTCAGCGGCGCTGGACTCAACGCCAGCAACATCGATCAGGTCGACCTGATTGCCCGCAGCCTGTCGATCAATGCCGACATCTGGAGCACCCGCCTCAACCTGATTGCGGGCAGTAACCTGGTCAAACATTCCGACCTGTCCACTCAGACCATTGCTGGCGATGGCGCTCAGCCAAGCGTAGCGATCGACGTCGGTTCACTGGGCGGCATGTACGCCAACAAGATCAAGCTGGTCGGCACCGAGGCAGGCCTCGGCGTCACCAACGCCGGCAACATCTCCGCTCTCGACGGTAATCTGGAAATCGACGCCAAGGGACACATCACCATTACCGGCAAGGCCAGTGCCACAGGCGATGCACGCATCACCAGCAGCCAGGACGTTATCAACAGCGGCACGCTTTACGCTCAGCAGCAAACTACCATTGCAGCCGATGGCGCTTTCACCAACGCTTCGACAGGTCTGGTGGGCGCACGTGGCAGTCTGGCGATTCAAGCCGCCAGTGTTGAAAGTGCCGGCGAAATCTCCTCCGGCCTCAAGGCGGATGGCATCACCGACGCCGCCACCACGCCCGGCGATCTGACGATCACCAGTCGCAGCAATGTCATCCTCAGCGGCTCGGTCGCCTCGACCGGCAATCTGGAGATCAATGCAGCCCAGGCTATCGTCAATCGCGGCAGCCTCTATAGCCAGCAAAACGCCAGCCTGCGCAGTGGCGACAAGCTCAGCAACACGGCTGCCGGTCTGATCGCCGCCCAAGGCAATCTCACTATCGATGCCGGCTCGGTCGACTCCGCAGGCGTGCTGATGGCCGGTTTGCGTCCCGACAATTCCACCGCAACGACAGGCGATCTCACTCTTACCAGCCAAGGCATTGCCACACTGAGTGGCCAGCAACTTGCGGCGGGCAAGCTGCAAGTGAGCGCCAGCGAACTACGTATGGCCGGCAGTCGAAGCTCAGCCAATGGCGATCTCTCCCTCACAGCCACTGCCGGCCAGATTGATCTCAGCGCCGCCAGTACTGACGCCGGTGGCACAGCCAGCGTGCGGGCAAGCGCTGCACTGATCAACACCCAGGGCGGTATCAATGCGGCGCGCACCGACATCGCAGCCGCTTCACTCGACAATCGCCAAGGCAGCATCAAAGCCACCGGCATCACTGGTGCCAGCCAGATCACCCTGAGTGGTGATCTCGAAAACAGCAGCGGCAGCATCAGCGCCGCCAGTAGCGATCTGACAATCAGTGCCGCCAAGCTGAATAATGCACAAGGCAGTATTCAGCACACCGGCACCGGAGTGCTGCGCATCAGCGCCAGCGACATCAACAATTCCCAAGCTGAAATTGCCGGTAACGGCCACCTGAATCTGCAAGCCGCGACGCTTGGCAATCAGAATGGTCTCGTCGCTTCCTCGGCCAAGACTGAAATCAAGCTCACCGGCGCACTGAATAACCAGAGCGGCACGCTTGCCAGCTACACCGATCTTGATCTGCAAGCACAAGGCGCCGTGTCCAACCAGGCCGGCACCATCGAAGCCCGTGGCGACGCATCCAGCCTTACGCTCGCGGCAGCCTCCATCGACAATGCTGACGGCCGCATCGTTAACCTCGGGCAGGGCGATGCCAACATCAGCAGCCAAACCTCGATCACAAACAGCAATGCCTCAGGCGTGGCAGGCAAAGGCATCATCGGCGGACAGGGGAAAGCCAGCCTCACCGCCGCCTCGCTGAGCAATACCCAGAATGGGCAACTGGTTGCCAGTGACGCACTCCGCGTGCAGTTGAGCGGCGCGGCACAGAACAATGCCCAGATTCTCGCGAATACCCTTGATCTCAACGCTGCCTCGTTTGATAACGCCGCCGGCAAGATTGAAACCGACGCAGATATCAAGCTCAGCGCCGCCAGTATCAACAACCTCGGCCAGATCAATGCCGGACAAGACTTGCTGATTACCACCACTGGCAGCCTTGCCAACAGTGCCGGCAATGTCGTCAAAGCCAATCGCGACCTGACATTGCAAGCGGGTGGCAGCATCACCAACGAAGGCGAACTCAGCGCTGTTCAAAAGGCCACTATTACCGCCGCTTCGCTGGATAACCGCGCGAGCGGCAAGATCCTCGCGCAGCAAATCCAGACCAACATCAGCGGCCGCCTCGATAATGCCGGGCGCATTCAGGGAGAGTTTGTCGATCTTGGCGCCAATCAGCTCAGCAACACCAGCCTGATTACCGGCCGCTACCTCACTGCACGCACAACAGATCTGGTCAATCAGGGGTCGGCTGCCGAGATGGCCGCCTTCGAACAGATGGACCTGCAAGTCACCGGCAAGCTCAGCAATACTGACGGCGCCAATCTTTACAGCGCCAAGACGTTGATGATCTCGGCCGATGGCAAAACAGATGTGGATGGCTTGCTGATCAACAACAGCCGTGAAGTTCTCAACAGCTCCGCGACCATTCAGGCTGGTGGCAATCTGCTGATTGCGGCAAACGAGACCGTCAATGAACGCACGATGGTTATCGTTGAGGAAAGCGAAAAGCGAACTGGAGAAAGTGTTGTTCTTCCATCACCCGCGCAATGTGGACAGGGGAGTCATACCAACTGTACCCGCTATACCACGTTTTACAAGACTGAACAGGTGCAGTCTGGCACTACTCCGGCGGCCAGATTGTTATCTGGCGGAAATATGTGGCTGATGGGGTCTGTGACCAATGCATACAGCAATATTGCTGCCGGTGGAGATCTCTGGCTTGGCGATCTTTTGCTGAAGCAAGCATCCCAAGAGCAACTGGATCAAATCCTCAAACAGACTTCACGATCGTTACAGGAAAAGGAAATCCAGAGTGGCCAGATTGATAATTGGAAGGAGGTCTGGGACCACCGTTCCTGTTCGACTTTCGGCGGCTGTACCGATTTTTACCGCTGGGACAACTACGCCTACGCATTCGAAAACACGCGTAGCTATCAAGTCGGTACCCTCGCCGCAACCATCACGTCCAACGGCGCCATCAACATCGACGCGACGAAGGTCACCATTGAAACCGTTGGCGCAGGCAACACCCCCGGCCTGAATTCCAGCACCCTTGGCGCCACCCAGTCCGGCAACCCGGCGCGCGCAACAGGCCCCGGCGCCACGCCCGTCACCCCCGCCCCGCAAAGCATTCCCGGCTTCACCGCACCCGGCAGCGCCCTGTACACCGTGCGTACCGAGCCCGGCCAGCGCTATCTCGTCGAAACCGACCCACGCTTTGCCAGTTACTCAAATTTTATCAGCAGCGACTACATGCTCAGCCGTTTGGGCATCAACCCGGAAGGCGCGCAGAAACGCTTCGGCGATGGCTTTTACGAACAGCAAACGGTTCTCGACCAGATCCTGCAACTGAGCGGTCGCCGTTACCTCGGCCAGTTCGCCTCCGCCGAAGACCAGTTCAAGGCCCTGATGGACTCCGGTATCGCCTCGGCCACCGCTTTCGGCATCACCGTCGGCGTCACGCTGACGGGTGAGCAGATCGCCAGCCTCACCAGCGACATCGTCTGGCTCGAAGAGCGCGAAGTCACCGTCGGCAGCAAAACAGAAATCGTCCTTGTTCCGGTCGTCTACCTGACCCGCCTGCACGCCGATGACTTGCGCCCCAGTGGTGCCCTGATCGCGGCCGAGGATGTTGTCATTCGGGCCAGTGGCTCCATCACCAACAGCGGCACGATCAGTGGCAACGTGCGTACCGCTCTGCTCGGCAATTCCGTCACGAATGAAGGCGGCATCATCACCAGCAAGGGCCTCACGCTGGTTGATGCCAAAGAAGACCTCATCAACCGTTCCGCCAAAATCAGCGGCAATACCGTGCAGCTCTCCGCCGGGCGCGATCTGCGCATCGAACGCATTGCCCCCACGGCCGTGCAATTGGGCAGTGTCTCCACCACCCGCGTCTTCGCGGCCTCCGATATTTCCGCCAAGGATTCGCTGGATATTTACGCTGGTCGCGACCTGACGCTTGCCGCCAGCAAGCTCAAGTCTGAAGGCAGTGTCAGCCTCGCTGCTGCACGCAATCTCACTGTCGAACATCAGACCGCCACCGAGCGCATGACCAACGCCACCGGCGAACTCAGCCAGACCGCCCAGCTCACCAGCCAGATTGCCGCCGGCACCGACCTGCGACTCGAAGCCGGTGACACGCTCAAGCTTGCCGCCGCCAAGCTGAGTGCCGATGGCAGCGTGGCCGTCATTGCCAAGGGCGATATCGAACTCACTGCCGCAACCGCGCAACAAAGCTCGCGCTATAGCGGCAACAAGGTCAGCGATCGCAAACTTGATGAAACCACCACCGGCACTAGCATTCTCGCGGGCAGCGATATTTACATTCAGGCGGGCGCAACTTCTTCGGGCTCCCAAGCACAAGCGGTCAGCACGGCAGGAGCGCAGCAAGCCCCCGCTGCCAGCACCACGCCAGGCAACAACCTATCCATGCAGGGCGCCACCCTGATCAGCACCAATGGCAGTATCGCCGTAGGCGCCACTGGCAACATCAGCATCACCGAAGCCCGCGAGCGCCACGAAAGCGAAGAGGCTACCTCTAGTAGCAAAAAAGGCCTCTTCTCCAGCAGCAGCTCCAGCACCTACGATCTGAGCAAACGCGACCTGGCCGTCACCAGCACCGTCATCGGCAAAAACGTCGAACTCCGAGCCGGACAAGACATCACCCTGCGCGGCGCCCAGATCGCCGCAGACCAGGACATCCTCGCCAGCGCGGGCGGCACGATCCGTTCTGAGGAAGCCCGCAATCTCGTACAGGAAGACCATCGCGTCACCAGCAGTTCCAAGGGCATCAGCGTCAACGTCCGTCAAGGCTCGGTCGGTTACAGCAGCTCACGCCTGAATGCCGGCGAAACCTACGAGGGCAAACTCGTCGTCGGCAGCGATCTGAGTGCAGGCGGCAATCTGACCCTGCTCGCCAATGATGCAATCGTATTGCGCGCCACCACTGCCAGCGCGGGCGGCAATACAGGGAGCGCACAAAATCTCTCGGCAATCGGCGAAGCCAAACAGACGGACCATACCGAGAGCGCTGTCAGCACCTCCAGCATCGATACGGCAGGCGGAAAACTCACAATCCTCGCCAAAGACGTTCGCCTCGAAGCAGCCAACGATGAAGAACACACCCGCACCTGGAGTGAAGTTGGTGGCCGCAACATGGTCATCAACAACCCGGGCCGCGAATTGGCCGGCCAGCTGCGCGCCATGGGCGAGCTTGCCAAATCCACCTTCGCCATCAAGAACGCCACCGGCATGGAGCTCATGGCTCTGAATGCCAAGGATCGCAAGGGGATTGTCAAAGACAGCATCATTCCCAAGAAGATGCATGACAAGGACGGTAAGCCGGACGATTCCGCCACACAAAATCGTCTTGGCAAGGTCGTCGGCCGCACCTTCGCCCGCGACAACGGCGTCATCCAGAAGAACAACGCCGCCATCACTGAAGGCGTCGAGCGCCACTACAGTCGCACCCAGCAAGACGAGATCAGCGAAATCACCACCTCAACGGCCCGCGTCACCCAGCTCACCAGCAGCGGTGACACCCTGATCAGCGCTGACAACATCACGGCCCAGGGCGCGCGCATCAGCAGCACGAATGGCAATCTCAGCCTGATTGCCACAAACGACATCAATCTCGACGTTGCCACTAGCCGCGAGGCCAGCGAATCGCATGTCCGCGACCGTCGCGCCACGCTACCCAACAACCACGTCATCACCGAAGTCAGCCACACCACCATCGAAAGCCCGGTCGGCACTGAGCTTGCCGGCAAGAACGTCACGGTGTCCGCCGGTAACAATCTGAGCGCCACTGCACTGCTGGCCACTGCCGAGGAAGACCTTACGCTGAAGGCCGGCAAACGCGTTGATCTGCTCGCCGCTGCCGAGATCGTCGAACAGGACGCCCGCCGCGTCGATGGCACCCGGGGCATCTACAAATCCGGGCGTACCAGCGCCACCATCGGCTCCAAGCAGACCCCACAGAGCAACGAACGGGTGACCGTCCTGCCCCAGGGTGCCACTCTGGTCGCCGGGCGCGACATCACGATGGAAGCCGATGACGCCCTCGTTGTTCAAGCCAGCGATCTTGTTGCGGGCCGCAACATCACCGGCAAGGCTGGCACGATAGACATCCTCGCCATGCCCGGGCAAGACGTGCTGACTGAGAGCGCCAGCGCCCGCGATGGTGGCGTCAAAGTCGCGGCCAAGAGCACCTTCATTGATCTGGCCAACATGGCGCTGGACGCGGTGGAGCGTTATCAGGCCGCCGACAATAGCGCCAACGCCCAGCACGAACGCCGCATGGCCGCGCTGCAAGGCGCGCAGACCGCACTCGATGCCTACAAGGCCTACTCCGCTGCCAACGGCAATGGCAAAAGCGCCACCACCTTCGGCGTCGAAGTCACCCTAGGCAACCAGCGCAACACCGTGGTCAACGTGCATGATCGTCAGACCATCAGCCCCAACACCCTCCAGGCCGGTGGTGACATCGACCTGAATGCCACCAAGGGCGATGCTACCCTCACCGCCAGCAAGCTCGATGGGCAGAACATCAGCATCACGGCGGCCAAAGACATCAACCTTGTCGGCCTGACTGAGAGCGACATTCTCAGCGAGCGGCGCAGCAGCCACAGCGGCTACGTCGGCGTCGGCTATGGCGCCGGCTGGTACATCACCGCCGGTGGATCGCGCAGCCTCGGCCATGGTCGGGGCACTGAAGAGAACCAGGTCGAAACCGAGCTCACCGCCCAGAACAAACTCACCCTCAAGAGCGGCCAGGACACCACCCTGATCGGCGCCAAGGCTGTCGGTGAAACCATCAAAGTCGACGTGGGCCGCAATCTGAATCTGGCCAGCCAGCAAGATCGCGACGACTACAAATCCAACGACTACGCCGGCAGCATCGCCGGAACCTTTGGTGCCGGCCAGGGTGGCGTCACTGGCAGTGCCAGCTTCAATCACCTCGATAGCCAGTACAAGAGCGTGCTGGAACAAACCGGTTTCTATGCCGGCAAGGGCGGCTACGACATTTATGTCGGCAAGAACACCGACCTCAAAGGCGCAGTGATTGCCAGCAGCGCCACATCCGACAAGAACCGCCTGTCCACCGAAACGCTGACCCACAGCGATATCGACAACAAAGCCAAGTACCTTGCCTACGGCGCCTCGCTCAGCTTCTCCAGCAGCTACGAAAGGAAAGAAAACACAACCCAGAGCGGCGGCGCAGGCAGCAGCCCGACCGGCAGCAGTGCTAATACGGGCAGCACGACAGGCACGAGTGACAGCAGCACGAGCAGCGGTAACAGCACGGGCAGTGGCAAAACAGGCAGCGCCACGACCACTACCACCACAACCAAAAACAGCAGCAGCGCCGGCCTGTCCTTGCCGCAATCCAAATCCGTCGAAGGCACCACCACCAGCGCTATCTCTGAGGGCAGGCTGGAGATTCGCTCCGGCCAGAGCACGGACATCTCGCGCGACACCGCGAATGCCAACGGCAAGATCGATCCGATCTTCGACCAGGGTGAGATCAGGCGCAAGGCGGAGTACTCACAAAAGCTCAGCCAGGTAGCCTTTACTGCCGTCGGCGAATTGAAGTTGCAGATGCAAAAATCTGCCGAGCGCGAACAGACCACCGCCAATGTAGAAAAAATCAACGCCAACGCCGAGCTGAGCGCCGCGCAAGCCTCGCAGGCGCGAATCGACGCTGACCCTAACGGTAGCCAAGCGGACCGGCAAGCCGCACAAGAGCGGGTCGATTCTGCCCATCAACAACTTGGCGCTGCCGACCAGCACCTCGCCAGTGCCACGCAAAGCCTTACCCGTTGGAGCGATGGTGGCCTGTATAGCACGGCCTTGCACGGCGCCATCGGTGCAGTGGTGGCAAACGCCGGTGGCGGCAATGCCGCCGCAGGCGGGCTCAGTGCAGGCGTCACCGAAGTAACCGGCACCCTGGTGGAGCAATACCTCAGCGCCAACTTTACGAAAGAGCAGCTCAGCGAAGTGGATCGCAAGGCTATCCAGCAAGTGGTCGCGATCATCTCCGGCGCAGCCGTGGGTGGGCTAACCGCGCAAGCCACCGGCGGCAGCACGTTGGCAGGGGCAGGATCAGGCGCGACGACCTCACTGGATGGCGAGCGGTTTAATCGGCAGTTGCACGTATCGGAGCGTGCGCGGCTGCGTAAGAAGGCTCAGGATATTGTTGCCAGCAAATTGTCCGAAATATCCAAGGACGCTGCCTCTCAGGTTACCGAATCAACACGTCTGGCCGCCGAGAATTATTGGTACGCACAGCTTGAATCAGAAGCCAGTGCGCTGGTTGATCCGACAAATCTGAAGCTTAGAAATAGCTATCTCCAGCAAATTGCGGCGACGGACCAATCCCTGCTCAATGGCGGTTACAGCGCTGGCAACTATCTGGATAACGCAAACTACGCCCGCAGCATTGTGCAGTCCATGGCGGGAGAGACCATTCTTGGTCTGGATAACAAACCCATCATTGCCGATGGCAGCGAGCTGAAAACCTTCCAGGCTACAACGCGACAGTACAATGACAGTACCCTTTTTGCATTTGCGCCCGAACGCGTTACAGATCCTCAGATAGATTACCGTGCCCAGTTTGATAGTTTGGCCAAGGCCCGAAATGCCCAAGCGCGGCAATCAGGTGCAGCCACTGCGATTGATCAGGCTACGGTAGGCACGACTGAGCAGAATCTGCTGGATTACTATCGCGGCCGCAGCGGTGGCGCGGAGCAGGTCTGCCCAGAGTGCAATCTGATTGGCGCAGGCCCTTTGATCAAGAGTGCGGCCGGAGCGGTAAAGGCAACGGTTTCGGGGGTGTTGAAAGCCGGTGAAGGCAAGGCCGCTGTTGGGGTTGTGTCTGAAGTCCGGATTGTTGAGGGAGGGGCAAAGGGTGCGTTGGATTCTTCGATTCCCGCAGGCTATCGGACTATAGAATGGACGGGCGCACAGTTGCCTGCGGGGTCGAAGCCAGTTGTCGAACTGGCGACAGGAGAGGTCAAAATTTTGACTCCGGGCGGTCAGCTTGCCAGCCCGCCTTTGACAGGACCGCAGCCGATTGGACAATTTACGCCCCCCACAAACCTACTTCCTGGCACGACATTGTTTGGCGACAATGCACACGTCCAAGCCGCCAAGCTGCTGCAGAGCCAGTATCCGGACGTGCCTTTTACCTTCCGTGTTGCGCCGGGGCAGACAGGTGTGGATGTTTCGGTGCCTGTGGAATATGCGAAAAGAGTCGGTTTTGAGCACGCGGAGATCAAACCCTTGTCACCCTCGGGCATCAAGGCCTATGAAACACAGGTCAGCAATTGGGGCTTGGACCCCAAGACCGTCAAGCCCATCTACTACGACAGCAAGGGCAATCTGTATCGGGGGAACTGAGTATGGACGCACTTGAACTGCTGGAAGCGCACCGCTACGAAGAGGCGATTAATGCCTATAGGATAAACCTACAAGAGACGCCAGATGATTGGGCGTCATTCGCTGGTTTGGCTCGCGTCTTGCAAGCAAGCGGCGACTACGAGGCAGCTTTGCCGCTGTTCGAGCGCGTTGATGAATACGAGCGACAGCGTACGCCGGGCAGCGCTGGCCGCAAGGCGGACATGGCTTGCGTGCAATGGTGTTTGGGGCGGCGCGAGGAGGCCAAGCAACTGATGCGAGGGTTGGTGGATGGGATACTGGATCGCACGATCCAGTTCGCCGATCTGGCTGGCGGCGTGCAGCAAGGCGCGTTGCTGTATTTCATGGGCATCACAACCCATGACTCGGAAGCGGCTGACTATGCCTTGGCGTATCTGCGAAGGTTGAGCAAAAAAAGTCGGATCAAACATTGGCCTGGGCCTGTTGCACTACATTTGCTTGGCCAATTAGATGCGGGGACATTGTTGAATGAGGCGTGTGGACACTCTCACATCGCAGCAGCTTCGCAGGCGGTGGCGGACAGTATCCTGAGCCGGCGTCAACTCTGCGTGGCTTTGTTTCATGTTGGATCGGCTTTGCGGGCGCAAGGTTTGGAAACTGAATGTGCCGAATGGATGCGAGCCTGCGTGGCACTGAAAAATCCACTGGTAGAACCAGAGTGGTTCTTGGCAAAGCACGAATTTCAACACCATCCATGAAACCCGCACCCCGCCTATCCAAGCGGGCGTGCGGCCCTGAAAGCCTTACCAGTAGCCGCTCTCAAGCCCACACCTCGAATTGTTTTTAGACCCCGAAGCCCTTCACGGCTTCCTTGTAATCACCCCGAAAGGATTCACATGTTCAAGACACTTCAACCCCTGATGATGGCAAGCGCGGTAGTTGCACTGAGCGCCTGCGGTGGCGGAGGTGGTGGCGGCGAAAGCAGCAGTACGTCAACACCGCCAGCGGCGATGGGCGTTGCCAGTGTATCGACCTCGCTGAGCACCTCATCCGTTACCTCGCCAGCAGGTTCGGTCGTCTTGACGGTCACGCTCACTAATGAAGGCGGTGTCGCAGTCTCCGGCGGAACCCTCACGATTCCCTTGCCTGCCGGCACAAAAAGCACGTCGGCCTTTGCGGTTGGCTCGCCTTGCACCTCAACGGGCTTCAGCGTTGGCACTTCAGGTTTTGCGCTAACGGGGCTCAGCATGCCTGTCGGGGCAACGTGCACAAATACAATCACGCTAACGCCGTCCACGCCTGGCACATTCGTCTTCACCCCCTCCGGGCTCACAGCAATTATCGCTGGCACGAAGGCCACGCTGACGATCAACTGATCGCCAAGCCAGCAGGGGTTTTGTGGTTTCGGTAGAAAAACAGAGAGGCGTCATACGACGCCTCTTTTTCGACTTCATAAAAACCCAAGCCGTCATCATCAAATCGGCCTTGATGCAATCGCCTGTTGGCGGATATTTGGCTATCAAGTTAATAACAATAGAAATTTTCTAATGAAATATTTTTCTCGGTTTATTTTGTTTTTATTTTGTGTGCTGCCATTGCAAGCAGTGTTTGCTGATGAGGACTACCTCATTCGCGCACCTGAAATGATCGGATTCTCCCCGAGCATTCAGATTGATCAAAAAGGGAGTAGCTGTGACTGGATCAAGCTAATGTTTCCGCACTTCCTTACCTTGGCTGAGCATGGCGAAGTTGTAATACCCGCAAGTGATCCGCGCGCAACGCCTTACACGCTGAGTATTGATTTTCTCAGTGCAGAGTTTGAAGGCTAAGGACGTAATTCACGGTTTGCTGCGCATGTGCGCGGGGAAATCCGATACATGGGCAAGCTTGTAGCGACCCGTGATTTCAAGACTTACGAATATTTCAAACCGAATCAGACGCCTTGTCCGGCCATGCGCGCTCTTGCGATCTCCATCAGCAAAAGTCTGGATAGCTGGACGCAAGACGTCGAATTGCGTCCCTGCACGGAGGGCTGTACTGGCTTGCACCCAGAGACACCCATTCTGGTGGCGTTTCCTATCCAGATGCAGGATGGAAAATCAGCGGATCCGGAGATGCTTGCTGAGTGCGGCTGGCAAGACTACATGCGCCCCATGATCCTGGATGCGTATAAGAGGGAGTTGAGGGAGCTCGAAAGGCCCGCCCCAGAGATCGAGATACGCACGGAGCCCTTTGAAAATCCAAACGGACGTACGCTAAAACTGACGCTTGTTGCAAGCCACGTAATAGGCGGTAGCTCTTTTACCGGCCCCAAGTGGCTCAATATCCATGCCGAGCTGCTTGATGGCGGCGTCGCGGTGGACCTTGGACGTGGGTCTGGATGGCTAATGGGCGGCTACATGAATCGTTGCCATAACTTGACTGAGTTGAGCCGCAAAGTGGCTTACGACATCGCACGAATGCTCGCGCGCCCCGGTGTCGCCACCCGTGAGGTGTATTGATGCTGTGACCGCACGCCGATCGGTTCTTGAAAAGCCGGGTACGGACTGCACCTGAGTGACCACGAGTTCAAACTATTGACGCGGGAGGCTGGTTACTGAAAAACAGAGCACCAGCTTCCTGATGACGTTAAGAAGAATTTTTGATCATAAAACCCACGTCCGCTTTGTTGCATATTGCGGACCAGTTTTTCCCTGCGCTTCAATAATAAATTGGCCCAATAAAAACAGCGGTAGTAGCGTCGCAAGCGTCGGATATATGAGCGAAGCTGTCATCCGAATGGCGAGTTCGTGGAGGTGGTGAGCGTCCGTTGATGGCCGATTGTACGCATTCACCATCTCACCCGAAAGCAGCCCTTCGGAACGTGGAGAGACACGCAAGGCCACGTCAATCTCAAGCCATGAATGGCGTTTATGAAAGCAGGTCGCCTGAAGAGCCTTTCTGGGCGGCGCTGTTCAGGTGGTATGGCTGGAGAAATCCGCCCTGGGCGGCTCTTCAGGCAGCCCTATTGCAGCGAGCCGTTCGACGCCGCTCGCAGCACCGATTCGAATTCGCCGATGACCGAATCCCAGCTGATCGGGGTGACGCGCTGGCGGGCATTGTCGCGGCAGTGCTGACGCAGCTCGGGATTGTTGGCCATGCGGCAGGCGGCGGCGATGAAGGCTTGGGCGACGCCGGCCTCGGCGGTGAGGCCGTT
The DNA here is from genome assembly GCF_040566545.1 of Uliginosibacterium flavum. NCBI lineage: Bacteria > Pseudomonadati > Pseudomonadota > Betaproteobacteria > Rhodocyclales > Zoogloeaceae > Uliginosibacterium > Uliginosibacterium flavum. The sequence continues at coordinate 85,336 of NZ_JBEWZI010000002.1, read as the reverse complement.
CTTGCCGGACGTGATCAATTCGGCCGCAGCGGCGTCGTGGTAGGCGACGACAGCCAGACCGCTGGCCATGGCTTCCGGCACGACGTTGCCATAGGTTTCGGTGAGGCTGGGGAACAGGAAGATATCGGCGCTGGCGTAGCAGCGGGCCAGATCTTCGCCGTGGCGTGAGCCGGTGAACGCGTGCTGCGGGAATTTCTTTTCCAGCCCGGCCCGTGTCGGGCCGTCACCCACCCAGACCATGCGTGCGCTTGGATTCGTGGCGGCCATGGCTTCAAAGGCGCTGGCGGCGAGTTTCAGATTTTTCTCGGGGGCAAGGCGCCCGACATTCATCACGACCAGATCGTCCGGGCCGGCGCCCCATTCGGCACGCAGCGCATCGCTGCGGCGCTGTGGGGTGAACAGTTCGGTATCGACGCCTCGCCCGAGCAGACGCGCGCCTTGGACATGGGCGGCGGTCAGGCTGTTGACTAGCGTGGTGGTGGGCGCCATCGTGGCCAGGGTGCGGCGGTGGAAGCGGCGCAGCCAGGCGCTGATCAGCGGGCCGATGAAGCTCGCACCGTAGTGCTTGCTGTAGCCGTCGAAATGGGTGTGGTAACTGGAGGTCAGCGGTATGCTGAGTGATTTGGCTGCACTCAGCGCTGACCAACCGAGCGGGCCTTCGGTGACGGCATGAACGACATCCGGCCGTTCTTTCGCCCACAACTTGCGCAGCAGTCCGTCCGCAGGCAGGCCGAATTGCAGGCCTTTGTAACCGGGCAGGGGAAGGCCGCGCACCAGGGTTTCCTGTGAGGATTCAGGGGCCTCGATTTTTTGTCGGGGCCGCACGATATGCACCGTGTGGCCGCGCTCGCGCAGGCCATTGGCCAGACGCGCCATGGTCATGGCCACGCCATTGACCTCCGGGGGCCAGGTTTCGCTGACCAGGGTGACGCGCAGTTTCCGGTTCATGGCAGTTTCCCGATGAGGATGCAGGCCCACACGGCAAGGACGTTGAGCAGCGTGATGAGGACGGCGGCACTGCCGATGTCCTTGGCGCGTTTGGACAGCTTGTGCAGTTCCAGCCCGACCCGGTCGACGGTGGCTTCGACGGCCGAGTTGAGCAGTTCGACGATCAGCACCAGCAGTACGCTGGCGATCAGCAACGCGTGCTCGGCGCCCGACAGATGCAGCCAGATCCGCAGAGCAAACGATACGGGCAGCAGGATCAGCGCCAGCAGCACTTCCTGGCGGAACGCGTCTTCAAGGCGGTAGGCGTCGGCGAGGCCGGTAAGCGAATAGTGGAGGGCGTTCCACAGGCGGGTCAGGCCGGTCTTGCCTTTGAATGGGCTTTCCATGGGATCTCTGCAGGTGAGGTGCGGGTTGCAAGCTGGCGGTACAGGTCGGCCAGGCGGGCGGTCAGGGTTTCGTCTGACCAGGTGGCGGCCCAGATGCGGCCTTTTTCGGCCATGCCTCGGGCGAACTCGGGATTGCCGACGACCTGCACCATGGCGGCCGCGAAGGCGTCCAGTTCGGCGGGCGGGGCGAGCGCGCCAGAGGCTTCGACCAGGATGTCGCAAGTGCCCATCTTGGCCAGTGCGACCACCGGCAAGCCAGCGGCCATGGCTTCGAGGAGTACCAGGCCTTGCGTTTCGGTATGCGAGGCAAATACAAAAAGGTCGGCGGCGGCGTAGCAGTCCGGCAGCTCGCGCGCTCGATCCAGATATCCGACGAAACGCACCGAATCGTCCAGCCCCTGGTTCTGGACTTGGGCCTGCAGGCGTTGCAGGGCCGGGCCTTCGCCGGCGACCATCAACAGCAGGCGCGGGTGTGTGCGCAGGGCGATGCGCGTGGCGTCGATCAGGAAGTCGATGTTCTTTTCGTGGGCGGCGCGGCCGACGTATAGCGCCACCGGCCGGTCTGCTTCGATCTGGTATTTCTGCCGGAAGCAGTCACGACTGCCGCTCGCGAAGCGGGCCAGTGGAATGCCGGTGGGCAGAATGTGCATCGGCGCGGTGATGCCGTATTCGAGCAGGCGCTCCTGCATCGGCAGGGAGGGCACGATGACCGCATCCATCTCGTTGCACTGCTGGCGCGAAATGCGCCGGGCCAAGCCTTTCAGCCAGGCGGCTGGAACGAAGGGCGCGTAATGCTGCAGGTATTCTTCAAACAGGGTGTGATAGCTCGTCACCACCGGCAGGCCGTGTTTGCGTGCAGCCGCTACGCCCGCGCCATGGGCGGCGAAGGGCGTCTGGATATGCACGACCTGGCATTGCGCGGCGGCGCGAATCGCTTCTTGGCGGAACAAGCCGGGGCGCACGATGCGATCCTCCTTGTCCATTGGTACGGTCCAGGCGGGCAGGCGCAGGATGTCTTCGTCGTTCTCCTCGGTGCCGTAGCGGGGCGCCAGCAAGGTGCTGGAAATGCCTTGGGCGGGCAGCTGTTGCCGGTAAGTCTGGATGGCTGTGGAGACGCCATTCACACGCGGAAAATAGACATCGGAGAGCATCAAGGCGCGCACGGGATCAGCTTTCTTGGGGAATGAGGTCGGAGGCGCTGGCAGGGGCTTTCGCCGCGGTACTGGCCCAGTTGATCAGTTCAAGGCGGCCATCGTGGTGTTCGACGATGGCGGTGCAGCTATCGACCCAGTCGCCACAATTGACGTAGGTGAGCCCCTCGACTTCGCGGATCGCAGCCCAGTGAATGTGCCCGCAGACCACGCCATCCAGCCCGCGCGCACGGGCCGCGTGGATGACGCTCTGTTCGAAATCGAAAATGAATTCCAGCGCACTCTTGACCTTGCGCTTGGCATAGCCGGCGAGAGACCAGTAGCCGGATACGCCCAGACAGCGCCGCACGAAAGACAGCCAGATGTTCATGCGTACCAGCAGGTTGTAGGCTATGTCGCCGAGCACCGCGACCCATTTGTGGTAGCGCGTCACCTCGTCAAACTCGTCGCCGTGCACCAGCAGCAGACGCTTGCCGTCTGCTGTTTCGTGGATCCATTCATTCTCGATGCGGATGTCGCCAAAGCTCGTGCCGCTGTAGGCGCGCAAGGCTTCGTCGTGGTTGCCGGGGATGAAGATGATCTTCTCGCCGTGGCGTGCGCGGCGCAGCATCTTCTGGACGACGGTGTTCTGGGAGGGGCTCCAGTTGACCGAGCGGCTCATTGCCCAGAAATCGATGATATCCCCGATCAGGAATACATTTTCGGCCGTGTATTCACGCAGGAATTCGAGAAGATGATCCGCCTGGCAGGCTTTCGTGCCGAGGTGGATGTCGGAGAGGAAGAGGGTACGTACGCTGGGCATGGCACGCATTCTGTCGCCGCTTTGTTGCAGTACCGTGACATGTCATCTGTACTGAAACGGCCGCCGTGTGTGCCTCCTTCCGTGTCTGTGCAGAGGGATCTCGATGAAGATTTGACCTGTGCGGATGGATGGCTGGAGAGCCGCTCCTGTCGGACGTCTTCAGGTGTGCATTCCGTAGAGCAAGGGTCGGAGCGGCTGTACAGGCTTGTGCGCGAACAGGTCGAATTGCCCTGTTTTTGGCGAGATTATCGGTGCTCGTTGCGTGCTGAAAGTGGCGCTGATAGCCTTGTGGGTGCCCGAATGGGGAGGTTTGTTTGCCTTCAATCGGGGCTAACATCGGAACGGTCAGATTTCAGGCGGCTGCATGCTGCCAACTCCAAAATACATTGAGCGAATCACAAGGAGAGTCAAATGGAAAACGTAGTGATCGTGGCGGCGGTACGCACGGCTGTAGGCAAGTTCGGTGGTGCGCTGGCCAAGGTGCCGGCTGCAGAGCTCGGTGCTGTCGTGATTCGTGCCTTGATGGCCAAGACCGGCGTGGCGCCGGACCAGATCAGCGATGTGATTCTAGGCCAGGTTCTGACGGCGGGGGTCGGTCAGAACCCGGCGCGTCAGGCTGTGATTCGTGCGGGTTTGCCTGAGACTGTTCCGGCCATGACGATTAACAAGGTCTGTGGTTCCGGCTTGAAGGCTGTGATGCTGGGTGCTCAGGCGATCCAGTGTGGCGACGCGGAAATCGTGATTGCTGGTGGTCAGGAAAACATGTCGGCCAGCCCACATGTGCTGAATGGCTCGCGCGATGGTTTCCGCATGGGCGATGCGAAGCTCGTTGATACGATGATCAACGATGGCTTGTGGGACATTTATAACAACTACCACATGGGTGTGACCGCGGAAAACGTCGCCAAGAAATACGAAATTTCGCGCGAAGAGCAGGATGCGTTTTCCGTGGCATCGCAGAACAAGGCCGAAGCTGCGCAGATGAGTGGACGTTTCAAGGACGAGATCGTGCCGGTGGTAATCCCCGGCAAGAAGGGCGATACCGTTTTTGATACGGATGAATTCATCAAGGCCGGCGCCACGCTGGAGGCGATGACGGCATTGCGTCCGGCCTTCGACAAGGCTGGCACGGTGACGGCGGGTAATGCTTCAGGCATTAATGACGGCGCCGCAGCGGTGATGCTGATGAGCGAGTCCAAGGCCAAGGCGCTGGGCTTGCCGATTCTGGCAAAGATCAAATCCTTCGCCTCGGCCGCAGTCGATCCTGCAATCATGGGTATCGGCCCGGCGCCGGCAACCCGCTTGGCCTTGAAAAAGGCTGGCTGGACAGCTGAGGATCTGGATCTGGTTGAAGGTAACGAAGCATTCGCGGCGCAAGCTTTGGCCGTCAATAAGGAGCTGGGCTGGGACGCCAGCAAGATCAACGTGAATGGTGGGGCAATCGCCATTGGCCACCCGATCGGCGCGTCCGGCTGCCGCATTCTGGTGACCTTGCTGCATGAGATGCAAAAGCGCGATGCCAAGAAGGGTCTGGCAACGCTGTGTATCGGCGGCGGGATGGGCGTGGCCTTGTCGGTAGAGCGCTAGATGCCGTTTTTCAGGCAAACAAAAAAGCGCGGACAGGTTCCGCGCTTTTTGCTTTTCGGGTGACGCTCAGGCCTTGCTCAGGCAGCCGCCCAGAATTGACGACAAGTCCAGCCCGGCCAGATCGGTCGCGTTGTCAGTTGTGCCTTGTGGCGTCATCTTGTCGATCAGTTGCGGCAGGATCGCGGACAGGCCGTTGGAGACTTGATCTCCCGATAAACCGAATTTGCTGGCCAGATCGGCCACGGTGTTGTTGCCAAGCGCCTGGCTGATCTGTGCGCCATCGATGGGCAGATTGTCACCCGTGCTGACCCAGGAAGCCGCTTGTTCGCCGAGGCCTGATTGCTGGAATTTTGCGAGCAGGCCTTCGAGCCCGCCCTGACTTTGCAACAGCGATCCAGCGATCTGCAGCAAGGGGTTGTCAGCGTTCTGATTTGAACCGGAGTTGAGTGAGCCGAGCGCCTGGCCGGCCAGTTGATCGAAAAGTCCCATGATGTTTCTCCGTGTTGATTTTGGGGGAGCGAGTAGTCTGATTTCAGGCTGGCTCCACTACAATGCGCAGCATAGCCATCAATGTTGACTGAATCATGAATCAAGACGAATTGAAGCAAGCCGTTGCCCTCGCCGCCCTTGTGTACGTACCCGAGGGCGAGATCATCGGCGTGGGCACCGGTTCCACGGCCAATTTCTTCATTGATGGTCTGGCCGGCATGCGTGATCGCATTCGCGGTGCTGTCGCCAGTTCGGAAGCCAGCGCCAAACGCCTCGCGGCACATGGAATTCCCTTGTTCGATCTGAACGAGGTGGAGTCCATGCCGGTTTATGTGGACGGTGCCGATGAAATCGACGCAGGCTTCTGCATGATCAAGGGCGGCGGCGCGGCGCTGACGCGTGAGAAGATCGTATCGAGCGTAGCCAGGCGCTTCGTGTGCATTGCGGATGCGTCCAAAAAAGTGCCTGTACTCGGTAAATTTCCCCTGCCGGTCGAGGTGATTCCGCTGGCGCGTGCCCATGTAGCGCGAGCCTTGACTGCGCTGGGGGGACGTCCGGTGTGGCGCGAAGGCGTGGTGACCGACAACGGCAACATCATTCTGGATGTGCATGGTCTGGCGATTGCCGAGCCGGCAAGGCTGGAGGCCGAGATCAATCAGATTGTTGGCGTGGTGACCAATGGTCTGTTTGCCGTACGCCCGGCCGAGGTATTGTTGCTGGGTACGCCTGAGGGTGTGCAGGTCTTCGAACGTGACTGAAATATTTCTGTCATCTGTTTGGCTGATAATGCCCTGTTGTTGCAGCCTGAATCCGGAGAGTTGAGATGACTGACCATACCGTTCGCCAGTATGACGTTGAACTTGAGAATATACGTACCCGTGTGCTGCAGATGGGCGGCTACGTCGAACAGCAGGTCGTCAAGGCCATGGAGGGTCTGCTGGAAGGTGACCAGAATCTGATCGAGCGCGTCATTGAAAACGACAAGCACGTGAATGAGCTGGAAATCGAGCTGGATGAGGCTTGTGCCCAGATCATCGCGCGACGTCAGCCGACGGCAAGGGATCTACGCGCGATCATCAGCGTTTCCAAGACCGTGACGGATCTGGAGCGGATCGGTGACGAAGCCAAGAAAATTGCCAAGGTGGCACGCGCGCTGCACCGCGACGATGGCGGCGGACGCCCGCGTACGCAGATGAAGCACATCGGTTCATTGGCTGTGGAGCAATTGCGCAAGGCGCTGGATGGTTTTGCCCGCCTGGATATCGATGCGGCGGCCGAGGTGGTGAAGGAAGATCGCGAACTGGATGACGAGTTCAAGGCCGTGATGCGTCAACTGATCACTTACATGATTGAAGATCCGCGCACCATTACGCGCAGCATCGATATCGTGTTCGCCGCCAAGGCGCTGGAGCGCATTGGTGATCATGCCAAAAACATCTCCGAGTACACCATCTTTCAGGTGCGTGGCCGCGATGTACGGCACATCGGGGTGAATGAGGTCATGAAAGAAGTGGGGCACCCGGAGGTTTAAAACTTCCGTCCGGGCTGTTCAAAAAAGGGACGCCGCAGCGTCCCTTTTTCATGTCCTGCGGCGGTATTCGACGACGTCGAATGCGAACTGGTTGTGCTCGCTGGCGGCAAAGTGCTCGCGGCTGATTTCACCGAACCAGACCGGATCAAAGTCCGGAAAGCGCGTGTCGCCTTCGACATCGGCATCCACTTCGGTGATCCACAAGACATCCGCCAAATCCTGATCCAGTGCCTGCGCATAGATCTGCGCGCCGCCAAGGATGAAAACCTTCTCTGCGTTACCGCAGGTGTTAATTGCGTCCGGTAGCGAGGCCACCACGCTGGCGCCGGTGGCGAGGTAGTCCGCCTGACGACTCACCACGATATTCAGGCGACCCGGCAGCGGTCGGCCGAGCGATTCCCAGGTCTTGCGACCCATGATCACCGGGCATCCCAGAGTGCGCTGCTTGAACAGCTGCAGGTCCTCACGCAGACGCCAGGGCAGGGTGTTTTCGCGCCCGATCACACCATTGCGGGCGCGGGCGACGATGATGGCGACTTCCGGCTTGCGCATCACACCGACACCTTGGCCGCGATATGCGGATCCGGATCGTAGCCTTCGAGGCTGAAATCCTCGAAGCGGAAGGCGAACAGATCCGTCACTGCCGGATTGATCTTCAGGGTGGGCAGCGCGCGCGGCTCGCGCGTAAGCTGCAGGCGCGCCTGATCGAGGTGGTTGGAATACAGGTGCGCGTCGCCCAGGGTATGCACGAAGTCGCCAGGCTCGTAGCCGCAGACCTGCGCCAGCATCAGGGTCAGCAGGGCATAGCTGGCGATGTTGAAGGGCACACCAAGGAAGATGTCGGCGCTGCGCTGGTAGAGCTGACAGGACAGCTTGCCGCCGGCCACGTAGAACTGGAACAGCGCGTGACAAGGCGGTAAGGCCATCTTGTCGACTTCGCCGGGATTCCAGGCGCAGACCAGATGGCGGCGCGAATCAGGGTTCTTCTTCAGGCCTTCGACCAGTTGGCTGATCTGGTCGACGATGCGGACCGTCGGCTCCCCGCCCGGCTCTTGCGGCGGGACGTAAGCCTCCCAGCGGCGCCACTGTTTGCCATAGACCGGGCCCAAATCGCCGTTCTCATCCGCCCATTCGTCCCAGATGCGCACGCCGTTTTCCTGAAGATAGCGGATGTTCGTCGAGCCCTGCAGAAACCACAGCAGCTCGTGAATGATCGATTTCTGGTGCAGTTTCTTGGTCGTCAGCATCGGGAAGCCGTCGGCCAGATTGAAGCGCATCTGCCAGCCGAAAACCGAGCGGGTGCCGGTGCCGGTGCGGTCGGTCTTGTCATGCCCGTGCTCAAGCACGTGACGCATCAGATCCAGGTATTGGCGCATGGCATTCCCTTTGTTTGGAGGGCGAATTCTAGCGGTTTATAGCGAATTTCGTGTGCTTTCGGATGCGAAGCGAACGCATCCGTTTGTCGCTGAGCAATTGGTTTTTTTGATTAATTCATTAAAATTCGAGATATATGGCAAATTCGCGAGGCGCAAAAATGCGACCCCAACTGGCTCAGAATCATCCCTTGCTGGCAAAACACGCACTGGAAAGAGTGCTTGTGGATCTCGCACGACGCGCCCCCGAAGAGGCTATCGGCGAGATCGCGCCGTGGATCGATTCATTGATCGGCAATGGTGAACTGGATTTTACCGAGCGCGCCCGTTTGCTCTTCGCTCTTGATGAAGCCTCCCAGCGGCCCGCCCGCCATTGCGTTGATCTGTACCTGAGCGCCTGCACCGATTCGCCTGCCGCGCGTCGTCGTTTGTGGTCGATCACGCATGGTTACTGGGCGATGGTGCTGGATGCGTATGGTGAATTGCTGGCCATTCAGGCGGCTGAGCCAGAAATTTCCGATAGTGGCCTGGTGGCACAACTGGCCGTGCGCGCCATGCGCGCAGCGTCCAATCGCGCCAAATGGGATGCTTTCCGTCACGGTCCGATTGATGAGTTGGTGTGGACCCGCCTGAATCAGGCCTATCGTCTGGCTTCGCGGGCCGGTGTAGCGCAATTGCCGATTCGTCTGCGCCGGGATCGTGAGGTGACTTCGACGGTAGAGCGCGAATACGTGCGCGCGATTGCACTGCACAGCGTGGGTCTGGATCAACTGGATGCCGAGCGCCTGGAGTTGGCTTCTCGCCTGGTGCATTACGTGTTGCCCAAGCTCGAATTAAGCACGGCACCCAGCACCACAACCTTGTACTGGATCGATTCTGCCCATTCCCTGCCACCTGCGCGACTGGTGCAGATTCCCAGGCATGCCGCGCAGGCACGTTTCTTTGGCGGGGTTGTGGCGGCGAATGCCTTGCAGGAGTTGCTGGAGCTGGCCTCGGTGGGCAGTTTGCCGCCAGGCTTTGCACTGCAGCACGACGCGGATGGCAGCAATCTGGTCAGCGTGCTCTCGCACATGATTCGCCTGTGGTCGAACGAGGCGCCAGTGCGCCGTCATCGCCGTCATCCCATGCCGGGGCGTTTGCTCGTGGTGGACGGCATGGAGCGCATGTTGGCACGTCTGAGTGGCGGTGATTCCGCCCCGCTGCCGCGTGACTGGGCGGTGCGCGATGCCAGCCTGCAGGGGATCGGTGTGGATGCGCCGAGTGGCGATATTGATGGCGTCGAGATCGGCAGTCTGGTCGGCATGCATTCTGCGGATGGTGATCGCTGGCGCATCGGCGCAGTGCGCCGCCTGTGGCGTTCCAGTAAGGGTCTGAGCCAGATCGGCATCGAGATGCTGGGCGATGCGGTGAGCGCCCTGGCCGATGACGGTGCCAACCGGATTCACGTCATGCTGCTCGATCCCATCAAGCGCGGCGCGCCGGTGCGGCTGATCCTGCCTTTGTCGGCGCAGCGCAGCGAACGCCCTTTGTATCTGCTTGACCAGCACAAGGCGCTCAAGCTGATCCCTCTGCCGGGTCGCGAATTTGGTGTGGATCACGAGATCCGCACTTATCTGCTGGCGGCTGCCTGAAGCCCGTTCAGCACCCATTTATTTCGTGTTGTAACTCAAGCGATTGATCTGCAAGGCTTATTTCATCGGCTGCGGCCGCCTGCTGATCGGTTACAATGCTCAACCTTTTTGACTCAGCCGAACTCCTGTGAAGACTACATTTCTCGACTTCGAGCAGCCGATCGCCGATCTGGAAAACAAAATTGAGGAACTCCGCTTTGTGCAGGATGATTCCGCTGTCGACATCTCCGAGGAGATCTCGCGCCTCGAGGTCAAGCGTCAGACGCTGACCAAAGACATCTACGCCAAGCTCACACCCTGGCAGATCGCCCAGGTGGCGCGTCATCCGCAGCGGCCTTATACCTTCGACTACATTGAACACATGTTCACGGATTTCGAAGAACTGCACGGTGACCGTTCCTTCGCTGATGACAAAGCCATTGTGGGGGGGCTGGCCCGCTTCAATGGTCAGAGCTGCATGGTGATCGGCCATCAGAAGGGTCGCGACACCAAGGAAAAAATCATCCGCAACTTCGGCATGCCGCGCCCCGAGGGTTACCGCAAAGCCTTGCGCATGATGAAGCTGGCCGAGAAATTCGGCATTCCACTGTTCACCTTCGTGGATACCCCCGGCGCCTATCCCGGCATCGATGCCGAAGAGCGCGGACAGTCAGAAGCCATTGGCCACAACCTGTATGCCATGGCCGAGCTGCGCGTGCCCATCATCACCACGATCATCGGTGAAGGCGGCTCCGGCGGCGCACTGGCAATTGCCGTGGCCGATCAGGTGCACATGCTGCAATTCTCGACCTACTCGGTGATTTCGCCCGAAGGTTGTGCCTCGATTCTGTGGAAGAGCGCCGACAAGGCCTCAGAAGCCGCCGAGATCATGGGCATCACCGCCTCGCGCCTGAAGTCGCTCGGCTTGATCGACAAGGTTGTGAATGAGCCGATTGGCGGCGCCCACCGCGATTACCGCGCGATGGCCGTCTCGCTCAAGCGCGCGCTGCAGGATTCCTTGCGCCAGCTCACCGACCTGTCTCCCCAGGAACTCACCGATCAGCGCTTTACGCGCTTGCTGAGCTATGGAAAGTTCAAGGAGCAATCTGTCTGATGTTTTGCTGCGGGTGCGCGAACGATTCGCGCGCCTGCCTGCCGCAACGCCAGGTCACCTGACCGTCGCCTACAGTGGCGGCCTTGATTCCACCGTCCTGCTTCATCTGCTGGCCCGTCTCGCTCCCGAGGCGGGCTTTGTGCTTTCTGCGATCCATGTTCATCACGGTCTGAGCGCCCACGCCGACGCCTGGGCGGCGCATTGCGCGCAGATTTGCGCCGCACTGGGCGTGCCGCTACAGGTGTGCCGGGTGGCGGTGAAGCGTGAGGGTCACGGGCTGGAGGCGGCGGCGCGTACGGCCCGCCATGCCGTACTGGCGCAGACGACGGCCGACTGGATCGTCCTCGCTCAGCATGCTGACGATCAGGCTGAAACGCTCTTGCATCGACTCCTGCGCGGCTGCGGGGTGGCCGGTGCGGCAGCCATGCGCGAGCGCGATGCAGAGCGCCGCCTGTGGCGCCCCTTGCTTGCCGAGACTCGTCAGACCCTGCAGGCCTGGGCGCAGGCCGAGGGCTTGCGCTGGGTGGAGGACGACAGCAACACCGACGAGCGCCTGACCCGCAACTTCCTGCGCCACCAGATCCTTGCTCCGCTGAAGACGCGTTTTCCGTCCGCACCCGCCAACCTGCTGCGCGCCACCCGGCATTTCGCTGAAGCTGAAGACCTGTTGCAGGAACTGGCCGCCGAAGATGCCGCACGCGTGCGCTTTGGCGAGGCCGGTGCGCGCAGTCGCTTGCGCGCGCTATCTGCGCCGCGTGCGCGTAATTTGTTGCGCTACTGGATTGCCCAGAGCGGCGCGCAGGCGCCGGATGCAGCACGGCTGGATGAATTGTTGCAGGCCGTGCGTGGCGAAGGCGCTGTGCGCTGGGTTCACGCCGGCCACGCCTTCTGTGCCTGGCGTGAAATGCTGTGGTGCGAAGCTGCCGAGGCGCCGCAGCCCGAAGCGCAAGTGTGGCGTGGCGAGGCCGCCTTGCCTTGGGGCGCAGGCGAACTGCTGTTTACACCCTCTACCGCAAGAGGCGCACTGCGCCTTGATCCAGCGGCAGATGTCTTGCAGATCAAGGCACGAAGCGGCTCGGTGAGCATGCGCCTCGAAGAGGGCCGCCCCACGCGGCTCTTCAAGCAGCTCTGTCAGGAAAGCGGAATTCCCGCTGCCTGGCGTGCACAATTGCCGCTGCTCTGGCGTGGCGAGGAAGTGCTGTGGATTGGCGGCGTTGGTGGCGCCGCGAGTGCGCGTGCCGCCGAAGGCGAAACCGGCTGGCGCATTGCATGGCGCGGGCCGGACGGCGTCACGCGTTGAAGGTTTCGTAGGGTGCAATCGAAGCGAAGCGCATTGCACCGCATGCCACCGCCACCTCCCGTTTTCATTCGGCGCAGTTCGCTGCGCTCAGTGCGCCCTACATTCATGGGCTTGATTGCGCCTTTCAGCAGCCTGGCGCGCCGAGCCCAATAAGCGCGACCTAATTGCGACTACTTGCCCGCGGCTTGAATCGCCTTTGCCAAGCCTTCCATATCGCCCGTCAGCATGAGTTTCCAATCGCTATTGTCTGGTTTGAAGCTGACAACCTCCATCTTCGTCATGCTGAAGTCGCCACTACCAATCTTTGATCGGACGACTACATGAGCGAGATCTCCCTCTGTGACTGAGCCCAGGATCGTTACCGAATCGAAACTGATGTTGACGGCATCCATTTTTTTCGACACAAGTCGCATCACAGCACGCATCAGTTCTACGGGTGGGAGTGCTGCAACGGTTGTCGGTGTAGCTGAGGCGCCAAAAACCGCCGCCATGAATTCTTTGTCCTTGCTGTTGGGTTTGGTCTGGAAGATAGGCATTAGCATTGATTTGAATCTGGCAAGTTCGTCCGGGTGCATGTACTCCGGGACGACGCCAAGCCCCTGCTCTTGCAGTGCTGTGTAATAGGTGCGGCAGGCATCTTCTGGTGTTTGTGTGGCCCCAAAGGACGCAACAGGGAGCATGAGCGTGAATGCGAAGAGTAGTGAGCGGAAAGCGTGCATTGGGTTTGCCCTGAAAATATTTAACAGTGTGTGAAATGTGTGAAATGTGTGATTTTTTGACGGAAACCTACATCCCGTAAATCCCGCGCAACACCGCTTCCACCATCGCCTCCGCCCCCGGCGCTTTCGGATGATTCAGGATCAAGGCGAAGGCTTGCCAGTTGCCTTTGGCATCCAGCACATAGCCGGCGGCGCTTTTTACGCCATCCAGGGTGCCGGTCTTGACGTAGCCACGCCCGGCCAGTGGGGTGTCGATCAGGCGCGAGCGCATGGTGCCGTCCTTGCCGATCACCGGCAGGCCCATGACATATTCGGGCATTCGCGGGCTGCGCCAGGCGCTGCGCAATAGCGTGCCGAGCTGGGCGGCGGTGGTGCGCTCATTGCGCGACAGGCCGCTGCCGTTTTCGAAGAACCATTGCGTGGCGTCCAGCCCCTGCGCAGGCATCCAGGCTTGCAGACGGGCGATGCTTTTCTCGGTGGACAGCGGGCCGCCATCGGCGCCCAGCGTCAGGAAAATTTGTCGCGCCATGACGTTGTTGGACCACTTGTTCATATCGCGCAGCACCTCGGGCAGGGGCTGCGATTCCCAGATGGAGAAGGGCGTGAGGCCGGTCGGCACGCTGCCACGCACGGCTTCGCCCATCCAGCTGCCGCCCATTTCCTGCCACTGCGCGCGGATGACGAGGCTGGCCCAGCGCAGGCTGTCGTCCACTTTGAGGTTGAGCTGGCGCTCGCCGCAGCTGGCAGAGACGCTGCCTTCGAGCGTCAAAACCATGCCGCGATTTTCGGGCACGAAGCTTCCACGCAGCTTGTTGCGCCAGTCGGCACAGGTGCCGTTGCTGGTCTTCAGCCGATTGAGGATGCGCAGCGGGGAGGCCGGGTTGAGTGGCTGGACTTCGACCGGGCCATTCACGGAGCCGGGCGTCAGGCGCAGGCTCAGCGCGCCGAAATTGACGAGGAAGGCATCCGGCTGGGCGTTGTAGGCGCGGTGCTGGGCTTCGTCGAAGGGCGCGTTGGCGGGCGCCTGGGCGAAGAGGCTCGGATCGATGACGATGTTGCCGCGAATCTGGCGCAGGCCGCGCGAGCGCCAGTCGCGCAGCCACTGGCCGAGCCGATCCCAGGTCAGCGAAGGATCGCCGCTGCCGACAATCGCCAGATCGCCGTCGAGCACGCCATCGACCAGCGGGCCGCGCAGCGTGGCATTGGTCTTCCAGGTGTAGGCCGGGCCGAGCTGATCGAGCGCGGCGTAAGTGGTGAGCAGCTTCATCACCGAAGCCGGGTTCATGGACTGGCTGGCGTTGTGTTGCAGCGTGGGCTCGCCGCCCGCAGCGGGCGCGATCCAGAGGCTGACTGAATCTTGTGGCAGGCCAGCCTCGCGCGCGACGCGAGCGATGGGCTCGGGCAGGGCGGCGTGGGCGTTGAGGGACAGGCTGGTGAGTGCGGGGAGGGCGAGGCGGAGAAAGCGTTTTGTCATGCCCGGATTGTACCGGGAAGGAGGCGCGCGACAGCCTGAACTTTGGCGCGTAAGCCCACGAACGTAGCCCGGCATGCAGCGCAGCGGAATCCGGGGGAGGACGTGGCAGAGCGGAAAATCCCCGGATTCCGCTTTGCTGCATTCAGGCTACATTTCCGTCATTCCCGCGAATGCGCACTGCTGTCCGTAATAAATTCCCGACCTCAAGAATGCGGCCCGAACATTCCCTCCTTTGCAAAAGGAGGGCGAGGGAGGATTGGTTTGAATTGGCTGGAGCCCGCGTGAAGCCTCACTGGCGGCAGCAAACCCAATCCCCCCTCATCACCCTTTTGCAAAGGGGGAGGCCGTTTGGAGTCGTTCCCACGCAGAGCGTGGGAACGACTTAAAGTCCACGGAGACCTGCTCTGAGAGCCGCGTGCAGCGGACTTCTTGCGGCTGCATGCCTGCAGAGTAAAGCCCCGTGCGGCTTTGCGGGCTATGGCCTTAAATGTTAGCCGCGCTCTTGCCGATCATGTCCAGCTCGGCCAGCACATCGCTGATCATGCTTGTGCCACGCGCCGATTCGATCAGGGTGTGGGAGACGTCGTTGGTCGAGTCCTCCTGTTCGTTGACCGCTACCGAAATGCGTTCTGACAGCACCGAGATGTTCTTCATGATGTCGTTGATGCCAGCCATCGACGAGGACACCAGGCTGGTGTTCTGCTGCACATTGCCGATCATGCTGCGAATGCTTTCCGAGGACTGGGCCGTGGTCAGCGCCAGTGATTTGACCTCGTCGGCCACTACCGCAAAGCCGCGCCCCGCGTCCCCGGCACGGGCCGCTTCGATTGAGGCATTCAGCGCCAGCAGATTGGTGCGTTTGGCGATATTGCCGATCAGGCCTAGGATCTTGCTGATCTCGTGGGCCTGATTGTTCAGGATGGCAATCTCGCTGTTGGCTTCGGTCGTCAGCTTGACGGCATTGCTGACGACCTCCAGCACTTCCTTGATGTTGTGCGAAATTTCGCGAATGCTGATGGCGATGCCTTCCATGGCGGTTGAGCCGCCTTGCACGCTCAGATTGATTTCTTCGGAATTGACCGAGACTTCGGTGATTTTCTCTTCCATGATCGACAGGGTGTTGCGCAGGGTCTGGCGCAGCAAGGCGCCGTACAGTGCGCTCGACAGCTGGATCTTGATTGAGTCATACACAGCGCCGTCAGCCGGGCCTATGCCAAAGACGGCGAAACCCAGTTGCGTCTCGTTGGAGTGCAGGGGCTGTACTACCAAAGACGGACAGCTCGTACTTTTCGATACGATGGACGGGATCAGGGCACTGGCCTCAAGCAGGGCCTGCTTGCCTTCCAGCTTGATTTCGCCGGTCGAGTCGTAGGCGGTAAGCACTTTGATGCGCGGCGAGATCTTCTTGCGATCTCCGCCCTTCTCGTATTCATACAGCGCCAGATAGAACAGCGGAATGCCCAGTTTGGGCAGATCCTGCTGGAGGATTTTCAGGATGGCGCTGGTGCCTTGGGTGGTGACGAGCTTGGCGCCGAGCTGGCCGACGGCCCGCTCCTGAGCGGCGGATTTCAGGTTGGCCGCCAGCCTCAGCCGGCTGGCCTCTTCACTCAGCATGACGCGGCCCTGCGCCCAGATATCTTCGGCCTTGAGCAGGCGGCCGCGCCGCCACAGCGAGGGCAGGCTGCGCCGGCGCATGATCGAGATGTAGTCATGCAGAAAGTCAATCGGTACTCTTTCCGTGCTGAAGGCTTTTACAGCCTCGCTTATCGCGGCTTTGAAGGCGCCGTGATGACTGCCCCAGCCCAGCTCCTCGCGGAAGGCCTTGAGCATTTTTTCGGCGATTGCCAGCAGTTCATTTTCGCGCAGCCGGGAGGCGTCCAGATGTTCGAGGATCGCCGCCTTCATGGCCGTGGCGATGCTCTTGCTGCTGGCCGGCAGGAAGGTCCGCAGCAATTGTCTGAGACGCGTCGACAGGCTGGCTTTCTGGCCGATCGAGCTCAGGCCTGAAGCGGCCAAGCCGACACGGTGGGAGGGGCAGCCGCAGGACTGGCCGATGACGATGCGGCCGGACAGTTTGGTCAGCTCCACCGGCCTTTGACCGGTGCCGGTCTGATTGATCAGATCCAGCGCCGTGGCAATCTGCTCGTCGTTGGGGAAGCCGATGGTGGTGATCGGCGGCATCGTGGCCTTGGCGTCGATGCTGTCGTTGCAGCCAGTGACGGCCAGATCTTCCGGCACGCGCAGGCCGCGTTTCTGTAGCGCCTCCAGCGCGCCGATGGCGATGTTGTCGTTCACGCAGATCAGCGCGTCGATGTCCTTGCCGGGGACGAGTTTGCGCTCCTCCAGAAAGAGCGTGACCATCTCGCCGCCCTTGGTCTTGTCCCAGGTGCAGCAGGGCGAGATCAGCAGATCATCGGCGGGCAGGCCGTTTTCCTTCAGTACATCCAGGTATGCCTGGTAACGTTCCCGGGCCAGTACATGGGCCTCCGGGCCGCGCACGAAGGCGATCTTCTTCTTGTGGTGGACCTGGATCATGTGTTCGACGAGCGAACGCATGCCGGCATAGCTGTCGGTCGTGACCACCGGGAAGGGCGGGATCTGCAGGGTCAGGGTGACGACGGGAACGGGCGCGTAGCGTTTGTAATATTGATTGGTGAAATCATCATTGTCCGACGAGGCCCAGGTGATCACCCCGTGATAGCTGTCGTTGATCAGTTCGTAGATGGCCGCACCGTGGTCTTTGCCCAGCTGGCCGCCACGGAACACGACCAGATTCTGGCCCTGTTTGTGCGTAGCCTCCTGGATGCCCTCGAACATCAGCTCCGGTGTATTGCCGCCCGCCAGCTCGCGCGTCAGGTAAGCCACCGGTTTCTTCGAGAACGCCATCGTTTCCTCCTTGTTTCTGGATGCGCAGGGCCTGCAGGCCTGCGCAGGAGCATAGGCCTCACAGGCTTAACGGTCGATTGCGGGAAAACCATAGCCTGCCCGAACAGGCTTGTGGGTAAGCCGCTCAGCGGGAGGCATGCTGAAGAGCCGCGTGCAGCGGCATTCATCACCAAGGGTGGCTGTAGAGGCAGGCTGGGCGCGGGTTTGCGTAGGGCGGTTCGCGCAGCAACCCTCCATCTTTTGCTAGGTACGCCAGCGGAGGGTTGTCGCTGCGCTCAGGACCCACCCAACAGCGGCAGCCGCGTCTCGAAACAGGCGCCGCCACCCTCATGCGCCAGACACACTACCTCGCCGCCATGCAGGCGGGCAATGCGGCGTACCAGAGCAAGGCCGTAGCCGCTGCCTTCGCCGCTCTCGGCGCTGCCGGGCAGGCGGTAGAAGGGCTCGAATACGCGTTCGCGCTCGCTCTCCGGGATGCCGGGGCCACGGTCGCAGACGCGCAGGATGAGCTGATCGGCAGCGGGGCGTAGCTCGATACGGATGGCCGAGCCACGCCCGTGCCGGCGCGCGTTTTCCAGCAGATTTCGCAGCAGGTGACGTAGCAGGCGGGCATCCGCCTGCAGGGTGACTGCTTCGCCGGAGAGTTCGGCGCCGACACGGCTGGCTTCTTCGGCCGCCATGCCGAGCAGGTCGACACATTCACGCGTCAGGCTCGGCGCCTCGCAGGACAGGCGGCTGGCCAGCAGCAGATCGCCGATCAGGGCGTCCAGTTCGGCAATGTCACGGGCAATCTGATCCTGCAGATCCGGGCGTTCGTCGCCGAGCAGACTGGTCGCCATGCGGATCCGCGCCAGCGGCGAGCGCAACTCGTGTGAGGCCGATGCCAGCATGGCGCGTTGCCCGTCCACCAGCGCCTCGATGCGCTCGGCCGCCTGGTTGAAGCGGATCGCCAGTTCGGCAATCTCGTCGCAGCCATCGATCTGCATGCGGGTGGACAGGCGGCCTTCGCCCCATACGTCTGCCTGCTGCTGCAGGTGTTCGATGCGTCGGGTGAGGCGGCGCGCCACGGGCCAGGTCGCCAGCGCGATCAGCAGCGAACACGCCACCAGCCAGACAATGAAAAGGATGTGGGCGCGCTGGCCCCATTCCAGCAGTAGCAGGCGTCCGTCAGGCAGTGTGAGGTCGGGCGTGGCAAGTTGTGCGGCCTCAAGCTGCTGTGGCAGGCCCTCACCAGCACGCGCTATGGCCTCGCCGGCAGGCGTGTAGAGCCCGACCGCGCCATGCATGATGCTGGCGATTTCGCCCAGCGTGGCGGTCAGCGTCTGTTGGGCAGCATCGGCGGGCAGCAGGCGGATCAGCAGGGCGCGGGTGTTCTGGTCCAGCGGCCGCGAACCGCGATCACCGGCCATCCAGCCGGCTGCAGCGGCGAGCAGGCCGACCAGCAGCACCACCGCCATGAAACTCAGATAGATCTGCCGATACAGGCGGTTATGCACGTAATGGCGATGCTGCCGGCGGTGTTCGTGCCATTCGCGATGACGTGCCCGCCAGTCACAAGGGCTCTGCGTGTCATTTTCGTTGCAGTGTTTGCGCAGCCAGTGCCAGGGTTTCTTCATGCGTCCTCATCCTGACGCAGGGCGAAGACATAGCCCGCACCGCGCACGGTGAGGATGCGGCGTGGCTCGCGCGGATCGTCTTCAATTTCGGCACGGATGCGCGAGATATGCACGTCGATGGAACGGTCGAAATTTTCCAGCGCATCGCCGCGCGCCAGTTCCAGCAAGGTCTCGCGACTGAGTACCCGCCCGGCATGGCTGGCCAGGGTCCACAGCAGCGAAAACTGGTGCGCGGTCAGGTTCAGTGGCCGCCCGTCGAGGCGTACTTCGACTGCGCCCCGATCCAGTTCCAGGCGCCCGAAGCGCAGGCTCTCCCCGGCCGGCGCCGCGCCCATCTGCGCGCGCCGCAGCAGCGAGCGCAGGCGCGCCAGCAGCTCGCGTGGGTTGAAAGGTTTGGGCAGGTAATCGTCGGCGCCGAGTTCCAGCCCGACGATGCGGTCGATTTCCTCGCCGCGCGCCGTCAGCATCAGGATCGGCAACTGGCTGCGCTGACGCAGGCTGCGACACAGGTCGAGCCCGTCGCCATCGGGCAGCATGCCGTCCAGAATCAGCGCGTCAAAGCTTTGCGCAGCGAGCAGCGCTTCGCCCTGCGCCAGGCTGCCGGCCACGCTGACCGTCAGACCGCGCTGGCCCAGATATTCCGCCAGCATCGCTGCCAGCGCGCTGTCGTCGTCGATCATCAGGATGCGTTCGCTCATGCCTTCATTTCGCGTGTGTGGATGCCGAAGGAGAGCATGTTGCCCGAAGATCGACAATGGCGTCATCAGGGTTTCAGCGTCGGGATGTTGTCTTGACTCGCTTGGGCTGCCAGCGCAGCGCCGGGCAGCTTGCCGACGCTGGACGGGGCCTGGCGGGTGCCAGCGCAGTAGGCGATGCCGGCGACCAGTCCGAGGACGACGAGCGCGCCCAGCGCCTTACCCACGCAGCAGCGTTTGCCGCCGCAACGCGACTTGTCGCTGTTGCAACAGGATTTCGAGGATTCTGGTGAGTCGGTGTTCTTGTCCATGATGGCTTCCTTGGTCTTGCCGGGTTGGCATGACGAACTTTAGGCGCCACGGATTGCCCGCGTTTCTCTGGAATGTAAAGAAACATGAAGCTGTCTGAAGAGCCGCGCGCAGCGGCGCTCACCGGCAAGGGTGGCTGGAAAGACAAGCGGGGTGCGGGTCTTCAAACTGCGTGTTTTCGTAGGTCAATGGAAAAGCCGTAGGCGCCTTCCGACGATTGGGCTTTTCGAAAGGTCACACATCACGCCAAGCCGGAACGTCGGAAGGCGCCTACGGCTTTTCCAACCTACGAAATGGAGCGTATTTAGGTTGCTGACGTGGCTCTTTATTTTTTCTGCGAGCCATGTGACGGACATGAATAACAAAACCGACCATCAGTGTTGCCCAGCCCAACATAAACAAAAAACCAAATGCGCCATTACTTAGCAGGCTGAATGAGTATGCGGTAACCGCTAAGCCACCAATCAGCAGTCCGAGGACAGAAACCTTTAAGCCATCCCATGCGCCGTTCGAAATTCGCGAGATGTGCATTGTTAGAGTCCTAAAGAGGATGTGTAGAAAAAAATGGTCATGGCCCGGAAAGGCTTTGAGCGGCAGTCTGAGTCCGTGAATAGGGTTTGTGGTCAACAAGCGGATGAGTTTTCTACCCAATCATCGCCTCAAAGGCCAGCGCGCCCTGGCTGATCGGCCGGCGCGGCAGGCGCAGGCGGAAGAGTTCTCGGCTGATTTCGCCCTCCGCGAGTTCGATGATCTGCACCCGGCCCAGCGCGATGGCGTCGGCGGCGGCGACTTCGGGGACGAGGCCGAGGCCCAGCCCGGCGGCGGCCATCTGCACGATGATTTCGTTGCTGCCGGCTTCCAGCGTGCGGGTCGGCTTGATCTCCAGCCGCGTCATTTCGCGTTCAACCACGGTGCGGCTACCCGAGCCTGGCTCGCGCAGCAGCCATAGCTGGGCGGAGAGATCGGCTGCGCGCTGTTTACGCCCGGCCGGGAAGGCTTTGGCAGCGGCCACGATGACCATGCGCTCGCGGCGCCAGGGGCGGATTTCCAGACGCTCGTCGTCAATCGAGCCTTCGACCAGCGCCACGTCCACATCGCAGTCGAGCAGCCATTGCGCGACCTGCTTGGTATTGCCTGAGAGCAGGCGCACGGCCACGCCGGGATGTTTGGTCGAGAACTCGGCGATGTAACGCGGCAGCCAGTAGGCCGCGATGGTGGTGCTGGCGCCGATGGTCAGGCTGCCACGCTCCAGTTCGGAGTAAGCCTGCACCGCTTCGATGGCCGCACGCTCCATCGCGAAGATGCCGCGTGCGTATTTGTAAAGCATCTGGCCGGCTTCGGAGGGGCGGAAGCTGCGCCCGCCACGCTCCAACAGCACGACTTCCAGCTGATCCTCCAGCTCGCGCACAGCCTTGGAAACCGCCGGCTGGCTCACGCCTTGCACCTCGGCAGCGCGCGAGAAGCTTTTCTGTTCGACGACGGCGGCGAAGATGCGGAGGAGGTGGAGGTTCATTTTTTGGGAACTGGGGATTCGGGACTGGGGACTGGGAACTCGGGGCTTGGCGACGTGGCGGGACGGGTTTTATCCAGTTCCGAGTACCCAGTTCCCAGTCCCCGCCATCAAGGCCACGCCCGCGCCCCGTAAATCATCCGCTTCGCCACGAACTGGCGCAAGGGTGGCAGGGTTTCAAGGGCGAGCAGGCCGAGGCCGCGCAGTCCGGCTAGCAGCGGCTGATCATTCGAGAAGCCGCGCACCAGCAGATCGGTGAAGCGGGCGGCGCTGCGGCGATCCAGTTGGCGGCTGCGCGCATAGGCGGCGAGCAGTTCGGGCGTGCCGGGATCGGGCGCGCCGGTCAAGGTGTCGGCCAGTTCCCAGACATCGCGGAGCGCCAGATTGAAACCCTGGCCGGCGACGGGGTGCAGGGTTTGCGCGGCATTGCCCAACCACACGCAGCGGGGGCCAGTGGCCTCGCGGCGCATGCGCAGGCCCAGCGCGTGGCGCGCGCGATCCTGAATGTTGCCGAGAATGATTTGCGGGCCGATGGCGGCTTGCAAAGCATCTATCCATTCGGCATCTGGCGCGGTCATCAAGGCGTCGGCACGGGTGCTGGGCACGGTCCACACCACGGCGTAATCGCTGCCGAAGGGCAGCAGGGCGATGGGGCCGTCGGTGGTGAAGCGCTCATGCGCCAGATTGGCATGCGGTGCGGCCGGGGTGACGCGGCAGAGCAGGGCGTGCTGGTCGTAGTCGCGGCTGAGGGTGGCCTGTGCATCCGGAATCCGGCCTTCGCAGCAGACGATCAGGCGGGCGTCAGCGCTGCGCTGTGCGCCTGCGGCATTGCGGATGGCTAGGGTGGCGCCATCCGCGTCCGCGTGGGTGTCGGTGATGTTTGAATCGTATTCAAGCGGAATGCCAGCTGCGTGCACGCGGGCGAGCAGGGCGGCCGCCAGTTGCCGGGCGGGCAGCACGTAGCCCAGCGCGGGCAGGCCTTGCTCGGTGGCGTCGATGTGGGTCTGGCCGAAGTGGCCTTGCTGGCTGATCTGGATACGGCGGATCGGCGTGGCGTGGGCGGCGGGCCAGGCGCCGAGGAGTTCGAGCAGCTCGCGGCTGCCCTGCGACAGGGCGAGGATGCGGTTGTCCGTATTCACCGCTTCCGCCGGGCGCGCATCGAACAGGCGCGGCGAGTGGCCACGCCGGGCCAAGGCCAAGGCGATGCTCAGGCCCAGCGGGCCGGCGCCGATGATCGCGATGTCGTGGCTGGCGTCGTGGACCATGTTCAGCTGCGCAGCCTGGCGTGAATCTCTGACATGTCGGGATTGTTTAGCAGGAATTCGCCGTTGATTTCAAAGGACGGGGTGCCGATGCCGCCGTTGTAGCCGGTGCTGCGCAGTCGGCTATGCAATTGGTTGGCGGCGTTCTGATCCTGATCCAGAAAGACTTCGGTGAACTGGATGCCTTCGGCATTGAGTTGCTGGCGTTTTTCCACGCAATAGCCGCAGGTCGTCAGTGAGTACATTACGACTTCATTCTTTGCGGAGTTGTATGAATAGGCTTGGCGGGCGCTTGCGCCCGAAGGATTCTGGCCCTTGGCGACCATCGCCATTTCCGGCAGCTTTTGTGCAAGTGTCGAGGCGGTGGTCGCAAAACCGATGAACAGCAGGACCACGGCGCCAATGACCTTGAGCCAGGGCGTTGGATAGGGCATCTCGCCAAACTCATTGTCATCCTCCTGACCCGGCATGAAGAGCAGGATCAGTGTCAGGATGAAGTTCGCCACGGGCACGAACAGCAGCAGCGAAAGCCAGCCGCTCCAGCCGATGTCGTGGCAACGCAAGGCCGCAGTGCGCAGGTTCCAGTACATGAGAAGCAGCGAGGAGATCATGAGGAGCGCGCCGGCCGTGCCGAGGCTGAAGCCGCGCAATGCGAAATTCAGCAGCGCAATCATCACGATG
Source organism: Uliginosibacterium flavum (assembly GCF_040566545.1). NCBI lineage: Bacteria > Pseudomonadati > Pseudomonadota > Betaproteobacteria > Rhodocyclales > Zoogloeaceae > Uliginosibacterium > Uliginosibacterium flavum. Next base: position 61,893 of record NZ_JBEWZI010000002.1, on the reverse strand, counting down.
AGTTGCAGGCAGCCAGCGAGAAAAAAGGCGCGCCGGCGCAGACGACCGTTGAAGGAGAAACCGAGCAGGGCGGGCTGCGAATCGCCCTCGTTGCCGCTGTGGCTGGGACGTGGCCGTTGGCCACGCGGATTTTTGGCGGCTTCGCGTGCTGCCCGGGCTTCTTCGCGGCGTTCAGTTTCGGCCTCTTGCTGGGCGACCAGCAAGCGCGGGATGTCGGCCGAGCAACTGCGGCACAGGGTGCGTTTGGGCTGTTTCTCCTGACAGCGCGGGCAGACGATTTCTTCGGCTTCCGGGGGCGGCGGTGCGATGGCGAGCGACGCGGCGAGTGTCAGTGGCGGCGGGTTGGCAGGGGCTTGCGCCGGTGGAGCGATCGGGGCCAGCGTCAGCGTTGCTGCTGCGGATGAGGCTGCAGGAGGCATTGCGGCCGGTTCGTCGAATTCCGGTTCGCTGCGAATGCGCAAGCCGGCTTTGACCAGACGCTCCATGTAGCGCGACATCTGTTCGGCATCCAGACCACGTTTCAGTACGAAGCTGCGCCCGGAAAACAGCGCTTCGGCCTGCGCGGGCGCCATGGCCAGTTGCTCAATGGTGTTCTGCAGTGCGGTCTCGCGCGTGACGCCGGGCATGGTTTCGCCGTCAAAGCGGATGCGGAATGTCATGGGCTTTTCAGTCATGCCCGTCCTTCTGCCATGCAGGCCTCGATATCCTTGATGCATTTCGGGGTGGCGCTGGTCAGCACATCCGGGCTGACGGCGGTGATCAGCACGTCGTCTTCGATGCGCACACCGATGTTCCAGAAGGCTTCGGGCACATCATCGGCGGGGCGGATATAGCAGCCCGGCTCAATGGTCAGCACCATGCCCGGTTCCAGATCGCGCCAGCGGCCCATGCGTTTGTATTCACCGGCGTCGTGTACGTCGAGCCCCAGCCAATGGCTGGTACGGTGCATGTAGAAGCGCTTGTATGAGGCGGTCTCGATGACTTCATCCAGGCTGCCCGTCAGTAGTTTCAGGTCGAGCATGCCCTGGGCGAGGATCTGGACCGCGACATCGTGTGGCGAGTTGAAATTGCGGCTGATGCGACATTCGTTGATGGCAGCTTTTTGCGACGCGAGCACGAGGGCATACACGTCGCGCGCGGCGCCTTCGAAACGGCCGTTCACCGGGAAGGTCCGGGTGATGTCGGCGGCGTAGCTATCGAGTTCGCAACCGGCATCAATCAACAGCAGCTCGCCATCCTTGAGCGGCTGATCATTGCCGACGTAGTGCAGCACACAGGCGTTTGCTCCGCCCGCCACGATGGAGGTGTAGGCCGGGTGTTGGCTGCCGTGGCGGCGGAACTCGTGCAGCAGTTCGGCTTCGATCTCATACTCCATCATGCCGGGGCGGCAGGCGCGCATGGCGCGGCGGTGCGCACCGGATGAAATTTCGGCGGCGCGGCGCATGGTGGCGATCTCGCTCTTGTCTTTGAAGATGCGCATCTCGTCCAGTGGCCCGCGCACATCGCGGATGTCGGCGGGGGCCGCAACGCCATTGCGCACACTGGCGCGAACGGCGTTCAGGGCTTCCATGATGCGTGCGTCCCAAGCTGTGTCGTGACCCAGCGAGTACCACAGCGCGCTCTGGTTGCCGAGCAGGGCGGGCAGGCGTTCGGCGAGTTCCTCGTTGGCAAACGCTTCGTTGCAGCCGAGACGTTCGCAGGCGGCGGCTGGGCCGAAGCGGAAGCCGTCCCAGATTTCGCGTTCTTCATGCTTGGCGCGGCAGAACAGCACGGCGCGTGTTTCGCTGTCGGTGGCAATCAGCACAAGCGTCGACTCCGGCTCGGTGAAGCCGGTGAGGTAGTAGAAGTAGCTGTCGTGGCGATAGGGATGATCGCTGTCACGATTGCGCGTGCGTTCCGGTGCCGAGGGAATGAGGGCAATGCCACCGCCTGCGTTGCGGATGTATTCGGCGAGGCGGGTGCGGCGGGCGGCGAAGGGGCTGGGGTCGAAGGTCATCGGGGCGATTTTCTTGTGGTTGTTTTAATTGCGCCCACCAGGCGCCTGGTCTTGCACTCAGTCCTCAGTCCTCAGCACTCATTGCTCTGTTCTGAGCTTCAGCTCTTCATCCAGCATGCGCAGACGCTCCGGCGTGCCCACGTCCTCCCATCGTCCCTGGAAGTGCTGGCCGCTGACGCGCCCCTGATCCATGGCGGTGAACAGTAGCGGAGCGAGCCTGGCTTTGCTGCCGGGTTCAATGCTGCTGAACAATTCCGGACGATAGGCGCCGATGCCGGAGAAGGTGAGCAGCGAGCCGCCATCGCGCGAGATGCGGCCGCTGGCGTCGAGGACGAAATCGCCTTGCGGGTGCTGTGCCGGGTTGTTCACCATCGCCAGATGGGCGTGATTGCCTTGCGCGATGCGGGTCAGGGCGCGGGCACAAAAGGTGCCGTAATCCAGATCACAATAGACATCGCCATTGACTACGAGGAATGGGCCGTTGCCGAGCAGGGGAAGTGCGTTGGCGATGCCGCCGGCAGTTTCCAGGGCCTCGTCTTCATGCGAGTAGTCGATCTGCACGCCCCACAGCTGGCCCCGGCCAAGGGTTTCCTCGATGGTGTGGCCGAGATAGGCGTGATTGATGACGATATCGTGGATGCCGGCGCGCGCCAGACGTTCGATGTGCCACACGATCAGCGGCTTGCCGCCGACGCTGAGCAGCGGCTTTGGGCAGATGTCGGTGAGCGGGCGCATGCGTTCGCCACGGCCGGCTGCGAGGATCATGGCTTTCATGTTTCAGACCTCTTCGTTGCCGCCGCCAGCATTGGCTGTGGCGCGCTCATAGGCTTCGACAATCCGCGCTACCAATGGGTGGCGCACCACGTCTTCCTTGGTGAAACGGGTGTAGGCCAGGCCGCGCACATCGCTGAGGGTGCGCACGGCGTCGAGCAGGCCGCTCTTGTGGCCGCGCGGCAGATCGATCTGGGTCAGGTCGCCGGTGACGACCGCGCGTGAGCCGATGCCGATGCGCGTGAGGAACATTTTCATCTGCTCGGGCGTCGTGTTCTGTGCTTCATCGAGAATGATGAAAGCATTGCTCAAGGTGCGCCCGCGCATGAAGGCGAGCGGGGCGATTTCGATGCACTGGCGTTCGAACATCTTGGCGACACGATCAAAACCCATCAGGTCGTGGAGCGCGTCGTAGAGCGGGCGCAGATAGGGGTCGACCTTTTGGGCCAGATCTCCGGGCAGGAAGCCGAGACGCTCGCCTGCTTCCACTGCAGGGCGGGTCAGGATGATGCGCTGGACCTGCTCGCGTTCGAAGGCATCGACGGCACAAGCCACGGCCAGATAGGTCTTGCCGGTGCCGGCCGGGCCGAGGCCGAAAGTGATGTCATGTGACTGAATTGCGCGCAGGTATTCGACCTGACGCGGGGTGCGGCCGTGCAGGTCGGTTCGGCGGGTGAGCAGGACGGGAGCGGTAAGGTTGTCGTCGTGGTGCTTGCTCAGCTCGATCAGGCCGAGCTGGATGTCTTCCACCGTGAGGTGTTGTCCGGCGCGTTTGTAGAATTCCTGCAGCGCGGTGCGGGCAATCTGCAACTGGGCGGCCTCGCCGCGCAGGGTCAGGCGCTCGCCGCGCCGGGCAATCGAGATGTCATAGGCTGCTTCGATCTGGCGCAGGTTGGCGTCAAGCGCACCGCATAGATTGGCCAGCCGGGCGTTGTCGACCGGCTCAAGTGCAAGTTGCAGGGAGCGGGGCTTGAGTGCAGGAATCTTGTCGCTAGTAACCACGGTGTCGATGAGGGTAAAGGCTGCCCGGCAGCGGATTTAGAGCATGTTATCGAGAAATGCCCGGGTGCGGGGATGCTCCGGGTTGGCAAACAGTTCGGCTGCAGGACGGGCTTCGATGATTTCGCCGTGATCCATGAACAGAACCTTGCCGGCGACCTCGCGTGCAAAGCCCATTTCATGGGTCACAACCAGCATTGTCATGTGCTCGTCGGCCAGTTGGCGCATGGCACGCAGCACCTCGCCGGTGAGTTCGGGGTCCAGGGCCGAGGTGGGTTCGTCGAAGAGCATGATGTCCGGCTCCATGGCCAGAGCGCGGGCAATAGCCACGCGCTGCTTCTGCCCGCCGGACAGGCGCGCCGGATAGCTGTCGCGCTTGGGAAACAGGCCAACCTTGCGCAGCAGCTCTTCGGCGACCGGGATGATTTCCTCGCGTTTCATGCCTTTTACGGTGATCGGCGCCTCAATGATGTTCTGCAGTACGGTCAGGTGCGGAAACAGGTTGAAGTGCTGGAAGACCATGCCCATCTTGCGGCAGATCTGGCGCACTTCGGCGTCCGGTGCATAGTGGCAATGGCCGTTCGCATCGGTGCTGGCGAGCACGGCACCCTCGATTTCGATGCGTCCGCTGTCGATGGTTTCAAGGTGATTCAGACAGCGCAGAAAGGTACTTTTTCCTGACCCTGACGGACCGATCACGGCTATGACTTCACCCTTGCTGATCTGCAGGGATACTCCCTTGAGCACTTCGACTGCGCCGAAGCGTTTGTGAATGTTTTCGGCATTGATCATTGATGTTGCCATGGCTTCACTCATCGTAGACGGCATAGCGTTTTTCCAGATACTGAAAGCCCCAGGTCAGGACGAGGGTCATGGCCAGATAGAACGCGGCGGCGACGATGAACGGGGTGGTGGTGAAATCGCGCTGGACGATGCCGCGCGCCGCGCGCAGCAGATCGTTCATGGCCAGCACATAGATCAGCGAGGTGTCCTTGATCAGCGTGATGGTCTCGTTGCTGACCGGTGGCAGGATGCGTTTGACCATCTGCGGCAGCACAATACGCCGCATGGTCTGGGCGTAGGAGAGACCCAGCACCTTGGCGCCTTCGTACTGACCGCGGTCGATGGATTGGATGCCGGCGCGGAAGATCTCGGCGAAGTAGGCCGCGTAGTTCAGCACAAAGGCCACCACGGCCGCGGGGAAGTCGGGCAAACGGATGCCGATCACCGGCACGAAAGGCAGGGCGAAATAGATGAAGAGCATCTGTAGCATCAGCGGGGTGCCGCGCATCAGCCAAATATAGGCATTGACCAGCGTGCTGACGAAGGGCCAGCGCGAGATGCGCAGCAGCGCCAGGGCGAGGCCCAGTGGTACGGCCAGTACGATCGTCACCATGAACATCTTGAGGGTGACGCCCGTGCCTTCAATCAGTGGGCCGAGAATGTTGAGTACATAGTCCATGTGTTCGGCCTTGTAACCAAAACCGGCCCGCGAGGGGCCGGTCAGGGTGTTGCTTTGTTTCTCGGGTGATTACTTGACGATGTTGGAGCCGAACCACTGCGTGGCGATTTTGGCCGCGCTGCCGTCTTTCTTCATCTCGTCCAGCGCGGTCTGCAGCTTGGCCAGCAGTGCCGTGTCATCCTTGCGCACGCCCACGCCGTAGTCTTCGGTGCCGAAATTTTCAGTCAGCACGACGTATTCGCCGGGCTTCTTGGTTGTGTAATAGCGGCCGGTGACTTCGTCGACCACCAGTGCATCCAGACGCCCTGTTGTCAGATCCATCAGGGCAGTGACGTTGTCGCCAAACTTCTTCAGTTCCTTGAGCGATTTGGCGGTTGCGGCATCCTTGGCGACAGCTTCGACAGCACTGCTGCCATCCTGAATCCCGACGACCTTGCCGGCCAGATCAGCCTTGGTTTTGATCGCCGATTTGGCCGTGACGATGATGATCTGGCGGTTTTCCAGATAGGGTGTGGTGAAGGCGATGTTGGCCTTGCGTTCTTCGGTAATGGTCAGGCCGTTCCACAGCGCGTCGACGCGCTTGCCGTTGAGTTCGGCTTCCTTGGCATTCCAGTCGATCGGCTTGAACTCCACCTCGGCGCCGATGCGCTTGGCCGCTTCCTTGGCCAGATCGATGTCGAAGCCGACCAGTTCGTTTTTCTCGTCACGGAATCCCATCGGCGGGAAATTGTCGTCGAGGCCGATGATGATCTTGCTGGCTGTCGGTGCCGCAGCCGGAGCTGTCGTGGCTTCATCCTTCTTGCCGCAAGCGGAGAGCAGCAGGCCTGCTGCGAGAGAGAAGGCCAGTACTGCGCTGAGTTTCTTCATGATGAATGTCCCCGGAAATTGAACGACGCGTGATTGGATATTTCAGTACGGCCCCGCATGGCGCCGGCAATTTGCGGATTGTCGCCTTCCGGGCCTTCGGCGGCAAGCCGGATTGTCAGGGGTTGGTGCGCAGCAGTGGCGCGCGCAGGGCTTCGTCCAGTGTGGCGAGACTTTCCTGCAAGTGCGCCTGGGTCTCGATGTTACGACCCCCTTGCTGAAGAGCCGCTCGTAGCGTGGCTTGCAGGGCATGTGCCTCGTAGCGGGCCAGTGCGCGCGCGTCTGCAGGGGTGCCGGGATTGGCACGCAGCACAATCGCGCTCAGGCGGCTGAGGTGGGCGCGCTGCAGATTGCGGCGCATCAGGTCGATGTTGTTGCTGCTCTTCAATTCCTGCCAGATGTCCTGACGCAGGCCGGTGTGCAGCTCGGCGAGGCGGAAACGATCAGTGCTGGCGGCTGTGCTCAGTTCCGCTTCCAGCAGACGGATGCTGAGGCGATCAGAGAAGAGCTGGTCGAGTACGCCAGTCTGGAGTTGCAGCACAAGGCCCGCCAGCGGCAATTGTTCGGCGCTGTTGTTGTCGAGGGCATTCGGCGCCAGGCGGCGCAGCAAGGCCGGATCGATGCGGAAGCTGGCGGGCTGGAACAGGCCTTGGGACAGGGCGGCGAGCGTGACGCGTTGAGTCGTGGCGGGCAGGGCGCTGAAGGCTTCGCGCTGGGCCGGTGAGGTGTGGCGCGTGACGCTGACCCCGCCGATGTTGCGCGCCGCATTGCTGGCCGCAGAGCCAAGAGCGCTCAGGCTGCGTAGCACGGTTGAGCGGGTGTCGGCCGCTTCGCTGATGCTGCCATCGGGGGCGCGCCGGGCCAGTGCGTCCCAGAGTTCGTGGCTCAGGAGCAGGCGCTGACGGAAATAGGCGACTGGATCGTCGCCCAGATCGAAACGCCCGGTGGCCGGATCAATCCCGGCCGTGAGTCCGCCGCCGCCCGCGTCGTTATCATCGCCGTAGGCGAGGGAAGGGTTGTGGGCAGCACGCCCGGCTATGTCGCGCAAGGCGGCCGTTTCGCTGTCGGCGGGCAGGGGCTTGTAGCCGTACTCGATGGCCCAGTAGTCATACGGCCCGATGCGTTTCTGCATGTACTCGGTGTCGCGCTGACCCTTGGCGGGCGTGTTGTAGGGCACGTAGTCCATCACCGAAGTGGCGATGCCATTCTTGGCAACGAAGGCCGGGTCGCGCAATTGGGTCAGGGTGTAGGCGTTGGAGGCGCGGAAGTTGTGGGTCAGGCCCAGAGCGTGACCGATCTCGTGGGTGACTACTGCGGCCAGTGCGTCCTGCACGAAGGCCTCTGCCTCGGGGCCGTCCGGCGCGATTTCGCCGCGCGCCACGCGAAGATCCAGAGCCTGCTGCATCTCGGCAAAGGCGCTGACCGCGTATTGGCAGTCCTCTCCGTCGTGGGCGTGCGTGCGTGGCAGGATGTCCTGTACCGCCTGCTGGCGCGGGCCACGCGTCCAGAAGTCGGTGATGATCACGTCGGCATCCAGGATTTCGCCGCTGCGGTGATCCACCAGCGAGGGGCCGATGGCAACGGCGTTGTCGGTGGCCAGATACCACTTTACTGTGGCGTAATCGCGTTCGCTGCTGCGCCATTGGGCATCATCGGGCTGCTGTTTGACCGCTATGGCCTCCTTGAAGCCGATGGCTTCGAAGGCCGGGTTCCAGGCCAGAATGCCGTGCGTCACTGCCTCGCGATAATTCGCCGGGATGTTGCGATCCAGCCAGAAGGTGATCGGCTGCTTGGGTATGGACAGCTCGGCAGCCGGGTCTTTCTTTTCCAGACGCCAGCGGTGGATCAGGTGCTGACGGTTGGAGGCGGAAAAATCGTTGTCGAAATTGCGCTGGGTGGTCTTGAAGTAACCCACACGCGCATCGGCGGCGCGTGGCGTCATCAGATCGGGTAGCGGCGAGAAGCTCAGCGTGAAGCCGAAGAACATGCTGCGTGGATCGGGCAGGGTGGCCGGCACACTCGGCGGGATGGGCAGGCCGGGCGTGGCGATGGACAATGCAGCTGCTGCATAGTGGGCGCGGATGTCGAAGCTGGTTTCGGCTTTTTCGGCGCGCGCTTGCCGGATCAGGGTGTTGTTGCGGTCGAATTGATAAGGCTGGCGGTAGATGCTCTGCAGCAGGGTCGCCGTGCCGGAGAAGTCGCTGAGGACGAGGGCGTTCAGGTCAACCAGGATCGCGTGGGTTTTCGGCTCGGGCTGGCTCAGGATGGCGGCCGCGCCGCGCAGGCTGTCCGAAAATCCGTCGGCCACGGCGCGTTGCAGTGGCGCGTTATTCGGCGCGACGAAGCTGGTGTTGCGTTCGATCCAGTGGATGCGGTCCGAATAGCGCACGAAACTGCCGACGCCGGATTCCAACATCATGCTGCCCCACAGCCCGCGCTCGCCAATCCCCTGGCTGCGTTGGGTGGTGAAGAAGAAAGGCTGGGCGAAATCGCTTTCCTTCAGCTCAATGATGTAGCGCTCGTCCTTTTTGTATACCGTCAGATAGCCCGGCAGACGGGTGAAATCCTTGATGACTTCAGCGTAAGGCTTCAGATTGGGATTGCTGGGTATGGCCGGCGCTGATGCACTGGCGACCGGCGCCACAACTGGCTTGGCGGCCCCTATGGCTGAAGGCTTGGTGTTGACGGGCTTTGCCGAAGGGGCGTGCTGGGGAGTGCCTGCGCAGGCGGCTAACAGGGCACATAGCCCGCACAGGGCAAACCAGGAAAACCGTTTACTCAGCAATCTCGACCTCGCCTCGCAAGGAATGTGGCAGCGCAGAAGTAATCTTCACATTGACGAAATGGCCGATCTGGCGCGGGTTGCCCTTGAAGTTGACCACCCGGTTATTATCGGTGCGCCCCGCCATTTCGTTCGCATCTTTCCGCGAGAGGCGTTCCACGAGCACGCGCTGGGTCGTGCCGACCATATCTTCACTGATCACCGCAGCCATCTCTTCGATGCGTTTCTGCAGACGGGCCAGGCGCGCGAGCTTGAGTTCCGGCGCGGTGTCGTCGTGCATCTCCGCTGCGGGCGTGCCCGGGCGGCGGCTGAAGATGAAGCTGAAGGATGTGTCGAAACCGATGTCCTCGATAAGCTTCATGGTCGCTTCGAAATCCGCTTCCGTCTCGCCAGGGAAGCCGACGATGAAATCCGTCGATAGCGACAGGTCGGGGCGCGCCGCGCGCAGCTTGCGCACCACGGATTTGTACTCAAGGACGGTGTAGCCGCGCTTCATGCCGGCCAGCACACGATCCGAACCGGACTGCACCGGCAGATGCAGGTGCGAGACCAGCTTGGGCAGCTTGGCGTAGGCCTCGAACACGCGCTGGGTCATCTCGCGCGGGTGCGATGTCGTGTAGCGGATGCGTTCCACGCCGGGCACTTCATGCACGCATTCGAGCAGGAAGGCGAAGTCCGCCATCTCGTCCGAGCCGGGTTCGATCGGCGCCCGCCAGGCATTCACGTTCTGGCCCAGCAGGGTGATTTCTTTCACGCCTTGTTCAGTCAGGCCGGCGACTTCCGCAAGCACATCGCCCAGCGGACGATAGATCTCGTCGCCGCGCGTGTAAGGCACGATGCAGTAGGTGCAGAATTTGGAACAGCCTTCCATGATCGACACGAAAGCCGTCGCGCCATCGACGCGGGCCGGTGGCAGCGAGTCGAATTTTTCGTTCTCGGGGAAGCTGATGTCGACCTGCGATTTGCCGGACTCGCGCTTCGCATCAATCATGGCCGGCAGGCGATGCAGGGTTTGCGGCCCGAACACCACGTCCACATAAGGTGCGCGGGTCAGAATCGCCGCGCCTTCCTGCGAGGCGACGCAACCACCCACGCCGATGATCAGATTCGGGTTCAGCTTCTTGAGGTGCTTGACCCGGCCGAGGTCGTGAAACACTTTCTCCTGCGCCCGTTCCCGTACCGAGCAGGTATTGAACAGGATGATGTCTGCGTCTTCGGGCGTGTCGGTCTTGGTCAGTTCTTCGCCGGCGCCAAGGACGTCGGCCATCTTGTCTGAGTCGTACTCATTCATCTGGCACCCGAAGGTGCGGATGTACAGCTTCTTCATCGAATCACTTCACTTTGTTTTGGGGCAGGCCTTACAGCCAGGGGAACAGCCACTGCCAGAAAGACGAATCGCCAGCCAGTTTCGGTGCTTCCACTTCGTTTTCGGCGGCCGTCAGGATCCAGACGCGCTGGATCTGCGCCTGACTGTCGAACTTAACGCGCACGATGTAGGTGTAGCCGTTGTCCAGCGCCGTCGTGACCGTGCTCAGGTTTTTCTCATTAACAATCACCCCGCCCGGAGCAAGCATGAAGTCCTTGCCGTTCAGATTCAGGGTGCGCTCCCCGGCCACGATCATCTTGGCCTTCGGGGCATTCGCCGGAATCGGCCGAACCGGATCTGAATATTGTGCGTAAACGGTCGAGGCCAGCAGCAAACCCAGACTCAAGGCAATGCTCAAGAGCTTTTTCATGGCGCTTTCCACAGGAAAATCAGGGGTTCAAGTAAGGTTTGCATGGTCGATGATCAACTCTTCAAAGTCAATGCAAAGCCGCCCAAGTGCATGAATTGACGGTGCTTTGGCCATTCCGTTAATAAGGATTTGTCGCGCAAGGTGATTGACCTGATTTACTGTTCTCCCTATAATCGCCGGCTCTTCGGAGGTGATGTAGCTCAGATGGTTAGAGCGATGGATTCATAACCCATAGGTCGGCGGTTCGACTCCGCCCATCACCACCAGTAATACCAAGGCCTGCAGCGATGCAGGCCTTTCTCGTTTACGGTCTGGGCTAGCACCGGGCTAGCGTGGCGAGCAGCTACGGGAGCGTCCGCACGGCGCTTTGCGCAACCTCAGGGCTTGGCTTTTTCTGTATGTGGCGCAGGCTAGAGCCTTCCGGGCGGCGCTTTTTTCATCCACCTTGTTCCTGAGATGGTTTCAGGTTTGTCCCTGCTGGTGCGTGAGAGTGACCAATAGCTGGATATCCCGTTATCGGGATAACGGTTGCCAAACTTCCATGCACGGCAATTTGTGGGGATACCGGGAAATCCCGGTATTGGGGGCGCAGGCGCGGAAGCAGGGACAAACGTCATTGCTGGCTGGCCTACCTTACTACCGGAAAACCGGTAGTTTCGATGGACTATCCCTGCGTGATCGAGGGGGCTTAGTCCGGGCAGATTCGCAGGCCCCTGAGCCTATCCCTTTTGTAGTGGGAAAGCCTTGTCACGGCTTTCGCTCAAAAATGAGCAAAAGGCCCTGTCGCTGCTGGCGAGGGAGCGATACCGAAATTCCGGTATCGGTGAAAAGGATAAGAGCCACTCCCCAAATTTGGGTACTGGTGAAAGCGAGCGGCCTCTAGGAGCTAGGGGCTACTCAACCGAACAAGACGCAATCCCCGCCACTTGCGGTCAGGCGGGTTTCGATTCCTGCAGCCGATACAGGAGCTTGACGTATTCCACTGTCAGTCTGCGGTTTTCGGCGTTGAGTACGCGGAAGGTGCAGCGCAACTCGACGGCATCTTCGGCGTAGTCGTCAGCTTGAAGTGCTGTCCCCGTGGCTTCAACGCTGCCGGTGATCTGGTAGAGCGTGGATACATTCGTGCCGAGCGCTGCGGCAATCCTCATGAGCAACTCAGAGGATGGTGTTTGTTTGCCTAATTCCACCCGCGACAGATTGCTGGCATCGGTACGGGCGTCAAATGCCAGTTGCTCCAGCGTGGCGCCCTTTTCTTTCCGCATGCCGCGAATAACTTGGCCGATATCGATCATCCGCCAATTTTCAGAATCAAATGGCGTAGCCGCAAAGGCGTGTATGTCTAATGCTCGGCTACAATTGGCGATTTCGCCAATTTTACCGGTCTGTTTGCGGCCGAGACCCAGTGGAGCACACACGATGGGCATAGCCATCCGGCAGGAGCAGGAAACCCGCTTTGTCGAATTGATGACCGAACTTTTCCAGATGGATGAAGCCGAGGCACTGGATTTCGGCATCTACCGGGTGATTCGCCGTCACAACAAGGAGGTGAAGGCTTTCCTTGGTGAAGTAATCAAGGGGAAAGACTTTAAACAGCTTGAGGGCGGCAAATTGGCCGAACTCCTGGACACGGCTTTTTTGCAGCTCGACCATGAAGCGCAGGCCGACGACAAGCTCCGCATCAAGGAGTTGGAAGGTCAACTCGGCCTCAAGCCCGGCATGACCCAGCAGCAGCGCGAAGCCACCCTCGCCCAAGCCGAGGGCATCCCGGCCGTCAAGGCATTGGCGGCGGAGTATCGTAGCCGCACCGAAACGCTGGCCGGGCAGCAGACCGTGCAGGATGACCGCGCCGAGGCGCTGAACCGGCTGTACCAGTTTTTCTCGCGCCACTATCAGGACGGCGATTTCATCGTCGAACGCCGTTACGGCAAAGGTGGCTCGCGGTACATCAAGTCCACGGGCGAGGACACCGAGTTCCACTGGGCCACGGAAGACATGTACTACATCAAGTCGGGCGACATCTTTACCGACTTTCCGGTGCGCTTGGCCGGTGGACAGCGCATCGTCTTCAGCGTGGAGCCGGACAGCTTGCAAACAACCCGTGCCGCCCTCAAGCCCAATGACAAAGCTCATTACGAGCTGCACACCGTCAGCAAAGCGGGCGAGGCGCACAAGATCAGCCTGCACTATCTCAAGGGCGCGCAGAGCGACAAGCAGAAGAACGAAATCGTCGCTGCTGTCCGCAATGCCGTTGGCGGCGAGGACGCAGACATTCGTCGCTGGCTCAACGTCTTCGTTGCCCGCAACCAAAGCGACTTCTTCATTCACAAGCGACTGAAAGAATCCCTGCGCGAAGACCTCGACATCTTCATCAAGACTGAAGTGCTCGATGCCGATCAGTTGCTGGCGGGCGGCGATTTACCGGCACGGGCATTCAAGACCGCGCGCATCGTTCGTGACGTAGGCGCGCAGATCATCGATTTTCTTGCGGCGCTGGAAGGCTTCCAGAAAGCCCTGTGGGAGAAGAAAAAGCTGGTCTTTGAAACCCGCTACGTCATCACGCTTGACCGGCTGGAGCGATACTGCCCGGACTGGCTGGCGCAGCACGTTGCCACCATCGTGAAAAAACAGCGGGCGGAATGGCTGGAGTTGGGGCTGGGCGATTACGCCGCCCCGGATGCCTGTGTGCGCAAAACGGAAGGCGATCTGGCTACGCCTGCCTCCGCGTGTTACCTGCCGCTGCCGGTGGATACGCGCAATTTCGATGTGGATTTCAAGTGGAGTTTGTTGGCTGCCGTGACCGCTGCGGCAGCACTGGATGAGGCTATCGATGGCATCGCCATCCAGTCGGACAATTGGCAGGCGCTGAATACGCTGCAAGAAAAGTTCTGTGGCCAGATTCAAGCTTTGTACGCTGACCCTCCGTACAACACCGATGCAGGCCCTATTGACTACAAGAATGGATATCGAAAAGGCTCTTGGGCATCTTTGATACAAGACCGTTTTCTGTTGGCTAGACGCTTGTTGCGTCTGGACGGGATTGCATGCGCAACCATTGATGACTACCAGCAGCGCGAGTTGCACACCATCATGGAGCAAGTTTTTGGAGCAGATAACAGAGTGGGGACAGTCGCCATTCGTGCAAACCCACGAGGGCGTCCGACGAAAACCGGTCTGGCTGTCGCGCATGAATACGCCATTTTCTTCAGGAACGATCCATCAAGCGTCCTTGAAAAAATAGAGCGCACCCAAAAGCAGCAAGATCGCTATCGAGAGTCTGATGAAGAAGGCGTGTTCGAATGGATGAATTTTCGTCGGCAAGGCTCCAACTCCGACCGTTCGGCGCGCTGGCGGCTTTACTACCCGATGTTTCTTTCTGCTTCGTCGCTACGTATCCCAAAAATCGTCTGGAATGAGGGCAGCAAGGAGTGGCTTTTGCAGGAAAAGCCCAAGAAAGGCGAAGAAATTGTTTTTCCTATCGATGAGGAAGGGCAGCAAAAAACATGGCGCTGGAAGCATGACGAAGTAACTGCCAATCCAGACGAATTTCAAGTCAAGGATGATCGGTCTGGTCGGCGCTGGGTGTACTTCAAATATCGTCCAAACCAAAAAGGGGTTCAGGCAACAACGATCTGGGCTGAGGCACGACACTCAGCAACAGAATATGGCACTGCGATAATAAAAAAGCTGTTTGGAAAGAACGCGTTTTCGTATCCGAAGTCATTTCTCGCGGTGCAGGATTGCCTCAAGGTCACAGGGCTTCGAGACGATGAGGGTTGGTGTCTGGATATTTTTGCGGGTTCTGGAACAACGGCTCATGCGGTTGTCGCAATGAACGCTGATGATGACGGGCGGCGTAAATTTCTGGTCGTCGAGACAAACAAGTATTTCGAGTCTGTAACGCTCAACAGGGTCAAGAAAGTCATTTCGTCCCTCGAATGGGAAGGCGGTTTGGCTGTGAGCGTCAGCGGCCCCGGCGGATTTGTTCGCGTGCAGCATCTGGAGCAATACGACGACACGCTGGAAAGTCTCGATGCCGGGAGCTATGCGGGAGATTCCGGCGACCTGCCCTTTGAGGATGCGGCTTTTGCCCTGCGCTACCGCCTTGACCAGACGGCGCATGGCTTATACACGAGCATTGGCCAGTTCGCCTCGCCCTTTGGCTATCAATTGAAGCGTGCGCAGGGGGGCGGTGAATCGCAGCCTTGTGATGTCGATCTGGTGGAAAGCTTGCCCTATCTGCTGGGGCTGGATATCAGCCGCCTGTACCGCGAGCCGCAAGGCGTAGTGATGCTGGGCCGTAATCGGCGAGAGCAGCAAGTCGCGGTTTTTTTCCGTGACTGCGCCGCCAGCGATTCGGCGGACTGGGTTGCGGCGAAGCTGGCAGAGCATCCGGCCGACCGGGTGTATGCCAACGATCCGGCCAGCCTGAGCTTTGATGGTTGCGAGCGACTAGAGGCCATCGAAGCGGTGTTTGCCCTGCAGTTCGGGAGGGCGTGATGGCGGCCAAGCGTTCCGGCCATGCCCGGCTGAAAGCCGCGCTGGTGCTGCGCGATGCGCTGGCGCAAGAGGTGGGCTTGCCGCTCGCAGCCGCGATGGCACAGTTGCGCACGGTAGAAGGCAATGTCAGCACGGCGCAGGCATTGACGGAAGGCAAGTATCTGGATGCGCTGGCCTCAGTCAGCACGGGCGATACAAGCCATCTGGCCGAATTGGATGGTCGAGTGCGGATCGCCTGCAGCCGTGCACAGCTTGCACCGCGTTACGCCCAGTATCTGGCTCTGCTGCTGTTCGCGCATTGGGCCTCTGCGCTGCAGGATGATGCTGGCGCACTGTTGATACGCCTTAATGCATGGCTGTCGGCGCACAAGCCCAAGGGCGAGGATGTGCCGGACTTCACCGAGGCTGACCTGCAACTGGCGGCATTCTGGATGGCGACTGCCGCAGGCAAGACCCATGTGCTGCATGTCTGCCTCGCCCTGCTGGAAAAACAGGCGTGGGATCGGCTGATCGTCATCACGCCTTCGGAAGCCCTGACGCGCCAGCATGCCGACAAGCTCCGCGCGCTAGGCGAGTGGGAGGTGTTTGCCTACCCGATGGATGGCGATGCTTCAGCCATGGGGCGTTTGTCGCCGGAGACGGTGATCGTGCTGGACATCAACAAGCTGGCGACCGACAAGAAGGGCGAGGGCGTGACGGTGCCGACTTCGGTCTTCAGTGAGGGGCGCAATCTGGTTTTCGTGGATGAAGGCCACAAGGGGCAGAAGTCCGAGGCCAGCGTCTGGAAGGAAATCCAGAGCACGCTGGCAGGCATTGGTGCTGAGCAGGCCAAGCACAGAGGGCTGCTGATCGAGTTCTCGGCCACTTTTGGCCAGGTGGTGGAGGGCGAAAACAGTTTCTCCCGCTATGCCAAAGCCGTGGTCTTTGATTACGCCTACGACCGCTTCCACCAAGACCGCTACGGCAAGGATTTCTGGCATGTGCGCGTGCAGTCCAGCACGGATGCCGACGATGCAGCTCAACATGAAACGCTGACGGCGGCGCTGTTGGCGTACTGGCATCAGGTGGCGAGTTTCCGCTCTGCCGATGCCAAGAAAGCGGCGAAGCAGGCCAATCTTAAAGTTGCGGCGCCCCTTTGGGTGCTGCTTGGCTTGTCTGTCATCGGTAGCACTAAGAACGATGGCGACAAGGAGCAGACTTCTGATGTGGTGGATGTGCTGTGCTATCTGAACGGCATCCTGTCTCAGCCGGATCGTTTGTACGAGAACCTGAAGGGCCTGCTGGCCACGGCCACTGAAGGCGCCGACCTTTTGCCTGCCAGCGTGCGCGCGGTGGTAGTAGGGGTGGATGCCAAGAGCTTGGCGGGTCGCGTGCTGGCGGATTGTTTTGGCTGGCAGGCGGGTGACAAGCCGGTGCTGCGGCTTGTGAAAGCGGCAACGGGCGAACTGGGCTTGGGACTGCTACGCGGCGACGTGACGCATTACTGGGGCGTGGTCAATGTAGGCGATGCTGCCGGGCTCAAAAAGGCGCTGGAGGCTACAGGCTTGGCAGTAGAAGACGATGCCATGACGGGCTCGCTGTTTGCTCGCCTTGATGCGCCCGGCAGCGGCCTGAATGTGCTGGTTGGTTCGCGGCGCTTCGCTGAGGGCTGGGACAACTACCGGGCGTCCAGTTTGACCCTGCTGCGACTTGGGCAGGGCGAGGGCTCGCTCATCATCCAAATGTTCGGTCGCGTGGTGCGCTTTGCGGGCGTGGGTGGCGATGGCAAGCGGCTGGAAAAACCTGCCGATGTATTGGCGCCGCTGCAGACTGCTTATGTCTATGGGTTGAAGTCTGGCTATCTAAACACCTTCTTGCAGGGGCTGTCAGACAACGGCGTGCATGAAGTAAAGCGGGTGGAGTGTGGCGTCCACAAACACGCACCCATGTTGCTACAGTCGGTGCGCGCCATTGCGCCTGACAAAGCGGACTTCCAGACGCTCGTTACGGGCAGCCAGTGGCTCTCCAGCGTCAAGAAAACGACGGTCTCTCTGGCGGCTTCGATTGCTACCTCCGGGATGCAGGACGGCGCTGTGTCAGCCCGGCAAGGTGTGGCAGGGCAGGACATAACCGCCGACTTCCAGAAAGCTCTTGGCTTGATTGACCGCGATGCGGTGTACCGGGAAATGGTGGAGTGGAAGCGCAGCAAGCAGCTCTGGAATTTTGCTTTTGACATGGGCGCGATTGATGCGGCGCTGAACAGCAGCAAGTTCGAGATATTAGGCCTGCCGGGGATGTGGAGGGTGCGCGAGCCGGCCGATATTGCCCGCATCAATCGGCTGGCCGTCACCATCGTTCGCCGCTTGTTTGAAAGCGCCTACCGCAAGCAGGAAAACAAACGGAGTCGCTACGCCTTGATTCCGGCAGTGAAGAGCGGCATCCCTGACCTGTATTACAAGGAATTTCTGAATGTCGAGTAAAAACAAGAACCAGCCGATTCAGGCCGGGCTTTTCGGAGCGGCTCTTTCTTGCCCGAACGTGAGCGGCATGCCGATTATCGTTGAGCCTATGGGCGGCATTGAAGTCTTGGCTCCGGGCAGCGTGTATCAGCCGCTGCTGCTGTCGTCCAAGAGCGATGAGGTTGATGTCGGGCCGGGCAAGCTTGATAGCAACGAGGAAGCTTTTGTCCGTGACTTGATCCGCTACCTCTACCCTGCAGGTGACCATCCGAAAAGCGACAAGACGCCACTGAAGTGGGGCAGCAAGGACATCTGGCTGAAACGGAATATCGAAAAAAACGATCAATCCTTCCGGCTGCGCGTGGACGACTCTGATTGGTTTTATCCGGATTTCATCGTCTGGATTCTGGATCACGAAACCAAAACTCAAACCTTTGGTTTTGTTGACCCCAAGGGGCTGACGATTGGCGCGGGTGGCGGTTGGTCGGATTACAAAATCGTCTCCACGCTCTACATGCCGCACGTTGTTGAGAGGCAGCTTCTGGCCAGCGGGCAGCCGGTGGAGTTCGAGGGTGAGGTTTGGAATTTCCGGGTGCGCGGGGTGCTGGCCTCAACCTCATCACTGGATAGTCTGTCGGCCCAAGCGAAATTCAAAATCAACGATGAAAACGGGCTGTCTGTGTTCCCTGACGAAGGGGATTTCATGCGGGCTCGTATCGTCTTCCAGAAGCCCGGCACCCGACCGTACATCGAAGATGTGCTGCGACTGCTGACGCAAGACTCTTCTGTGGATGAGGTGTTGAAGTTGTCGGCACAGGTTTTTGATGCGCAGTCCTACTTCATCCCCGTTGATGAGCTGGGGCACGACTTGGCGTTGCGACATGCTGAACACGGGCAAAGCGAATCTGGATTTGTGGACGCACTACTGGAGGATTACCTCAAGCCTGATGTGCATGGGCAGTATGGCAAGCTGGCCAGCGAGAAGCGCAGGGCGAAATTGATGAACTATGCGAAGGAAGGGACGCTGGGCTTTGGCGCGGAGAAGATCGCTGACATACGCGACCATCCGAAGCCCTGCGAGGAGCTGTGGAAGCGAATGCAGGGAAAAAAATAGACTCACTGCGCTAACCGTTACGCTGTTTGCAATGGAATTCGCATGAGGCTCATGCTGTGAGTCTGTGGTGTGGCAGAGTGAGTATGTGCCCGGCATTCACGCCGGGCGTAATTTTGAGGGGATGCTTAAATGCACGAGTTGCAGAGAATCAGGCTGGTAGAGATGGCTGGCGAGGGCGGCGGGGTTGACCTGTCCATTGAAATCACTCCATTTGGGACGATTGGCTTTCGGGTCAGCAAGCAGTCCGACGCGGCATATTTTGAAGAGCTGTTGGGCGAGGACTTTTCGGCAGAACGCGTAGCGGCTGATTCCCCCTTGCTGGCCGATTGGGATTCGGCGCTGCAGGCCTTGGATCAAATGAGTGCGTACTGGCCAATGCTGGCCCCGGTGTTTTTGCATAGCAGCGTTCGAGAGCGAGTGCTGCAAGTGTTGAAGGAACGTGCGGCCGAATGCCCGGAAGCACGGATGGGCGACTGGTGGGCGGCCCCATCGGAGGAATCTGCATTCGGAGGGGAGAGCTTCAAGTCTGGCCCTTGGGACAAGAGGCAGGCTTTCAAGGAGGCGTGAGCGTGATCTATCACCCTCGTTTGAACGAGCAGGGCCAGAAGCATCCAATCTACAAACCGCATACGCCCAGCGAATTAAAAAGCTGGGGTGATGCATCAAGCATTGTCACGGCAACACCTGACTGCGACATGTCTGCTGGCATCAACGGAAAAGCGCTCACCTCTGGCGTAATGCCGGAGACGCGCGAGCAGTGGGAGGAATGGGCGGGGTGTTACGATTTTGAAGAGCCGGATTTCGTTCTCTCCAAGGGCATGAAAGAGGCAGCCGGGGCTGTCGTTATTGAGGATGACGGACGCGTCTGGGTGGTGTCGCCAAGCAACGAGTTTGGGGGCTACGCGAACACCGTCCCCAAGGGGCGAACCAAGGGCGTTTTGTCGTTGCGCGCGACTGCGCTGAAAGAGGTGTTCGAGGAAGCCGGGCTGATGATTGAGCTGACCGGTTTTCTGGTTGATGCTGACCGGACATCTACGCGAACCCGCTACTACCTTGCCCGCCGTATCGGCGGCAATCCTGCCGAGATGTGCTGGGAGTCGCAGGCGGTGCACTTGGTGCCGTCGCAGCAATTGGAAACCTTCGTGACCAGCGAATTTGACGCGCCGGTGATATCGGCCTTGCGTTGCCACCTTAAGGCGCAGGCGGCAGAGGTAAAGCCGAAGGTTGCTACTGCGCTGGACTGGAAAACATTGCCTTTCGGGCGCGATGTGATGGGTTGGGCAATCAACCGGAACTTCGGTGCGCGGCAGTTTGCAAACCTGCGGCTGGGCATGATTCCTCACTCAGATGACGACAAGTGGTTTGCCTATTTTTCCGGCAATGTGTTGCACATGTATCGCAGTTGGACGGGCCACTACTTCTTCAGGGTGTATTTCATTCCGCAGGAAGAGGGCGCCATTGCCACGGTGGCAGAGGCCAATCTCGACCGAGAATACTTCGAAGGGACTGAAGAAAAGGCAAAGACGCTGTTGATGGACATGCTGGATTACTTTGCTACGGATGTGGCACACAAGCTGTATTGACGCGACTGAAATCTGGCTGCATTTGCAATGCGTCATCTATTGGATAGGACTGTAGATATGTGGATTTTTCTGAATGATGCGTACCTGTCGGTGGTCGACAAGGGCGACACGACGGGCCAGACCTTGCTGGTGCGTGCGCGGCACAAGGGTGATATCGAGCGCGTGTTTCCGCAGGCCCAGGTGCAGGTTGGGGGCGGCACAGATTACAAGTACCGTGCTCGCATTGATCGTGAAGCGGTCGCGCTGCGCATGGCCGATGCCGTGCGCGCGACGAATTACGGCAACTTCAAATCGAGCGTGAAGGAGCGGCCACGGCACGATGCATATATGGGCGTATGGGAGGCTATGTATGCCTTTCAGGCTCAGGAATGCGCCAAGTGAGTCAGGTGAAATCGCAGGCGTACCTTGGCAATCCCGAGGTGGTGACCATGCTTGTGGGCCGATTCTGTGCCGAGTTCGAGGAGCTACTTTCGAGCCCTGTCCGGTTCGACAAGGTGATGTTCCGCGATAAGTGCAACGCCCAAATACGGCGGTATGCAGACATCTTTGCAGGCCGGAATCCTGATTACCAGATCATCGAAGGCTTTACTGAAGTCAAATTGCCGATGCGATTGCGGGCGGCCCTTGGGGAGTTTTGGATCAAGAACCAAGCCAACTGGGAGGGGGACGACCTGTGCGTTTTCTTCGAGTGGCTGCTGGTAATGCTTTTCGACTTCATCAAAAAGGCCAGCGGCGATGACATGCTGCTGGAAATCATGGCCAAGCCAAGCATTCAGTCGTCCGTGAGATTGCTTCTCGGGATGGAGATGCGGGCGGCGTAGTGCCGTTTTCAATACGCGCGGCGGATAAGGAATTGGCTGATTTATACGCGGCGAGGATTGCTTGAGATTTGCGGGAAGGGGTCGCGTTTCAAACGCACCCCTTTGGCCCGAACATGGCGGTTGGGTTGTCGCTCTTTTT
This sequence comes from Uliginosibacterium flavum, assembly GCF_040566545.1. NCBI lineage: Bacteria > Pseudomonadati > Pseudomonadota > Betaproteobacteria > Rhodocyclales > Zoogloeaceae > Uliginosibacterium > Uliginosibacterium flavum. The sequence goes on along the minus strand of NZ_JBEWZI010000002.1, from coordinate 40,691 downwards.
AGGAGTTGAGCGACAACTTCGACAACTTGGCCGACAACTTACGGGCATTGGCGGCATCAAACCGCACGCGGTAAAAAACCAGCTCTGGCGGCGCTGAACTGAGGGAATGGCAATGAATCAATCAAGAATACGGTGCGCAGCTATTTCCTATCGTCAAGGCTTCGTCGAGGTACTGCCCAACATTCATGCTGGCCTTGTTAACCTTGAAACGTGGCGGCTTAATCCTGAAGTTGATGCCAATTGCAAAGTTTTGGCAGATGACATCGTCACCTCCAATACGGAATTGGAGATGACTGTCGCCGAAGCAGAAAAGCTGGTTGAAATGCTGCAAGCTGCCATTCGGGTGGCGGTGGCAAGCCCCCGAAAACCGTGACCGACTACCGTGTGATCGGGCGATACTACCCAGATTCTGGGTAGTTGATTGTGCCGCGCCTTTTTTGGCGCGGAGCGACAACATCGACAACTTGGCTGACAACTTGCGGGCCTCGGCTGCTTCAGTCCGCATGCGTCACCAAGAATGGCCACCGCACACGTCCCGTGCGTCTGTCATTGTCGTCAGGGCCGGGCTTATAGCCTTCGCAGCGGCGCGGTAAGTCGCGGATCGGTTCGTAGTTCGGGCTGGCGGCAATCTCTCTGCGCTGGGCTGCGAGGCATCTTCCTTTATGACTCAGTTGCGCGCACTGGTTGCATGTTCGTCTGTCATCTTCGATATTTGGCGCCACCGAGGGCGGGCGTGAGCGTTCGAGGTAGTAGTCGCGAGCGCTTACGTCGCTGCGGCAGACATGCAGGACTTCATTGATGATGACCGGGTCGGCCTCGCCCAGCACGGTGAGCCATGCCCTGATGGTATCTTCTTCCACAGGGAATAATGGGCGAGGACGTGCAGCATTCATTCCCGCATTAACTGCGGGAGGCTTTGCTACTGCTACGATTGCTATTCTTGCTACGGTTGCCGGCTTTGTGCGCTGAGATGTAGCAGAAGTAGCAGGTGTAGCAGTAGCTGACGGCTCTTTCTTTCGGATCAGTTCGGCGAGGATCATGCTGTCACCTCGCCCATGAGCAAGGCCGGATTAACTTGAATGCTTGAGCGGCGGCCGTCCTTGATCAACCGGACACGATCCAGTTGTGCAAGCTCGTGGATCGCCGCATCCAAGAGTGTGCCGTCGCGCAGGGGGCCGTGCTGGCGAGCATGATTTTTCCCGACCGAGCAAGATTGTTCGCGCGTGCAGCAAGCAATCAGCCAGGTATCGAGGCGGCAGGCGTTTGCGAGTTCGGCGGGCATGGCCAACGCGTTGAAGAAACGTTTGGCTTCGCTGAGGTGCCATGCGGCGATTCGGCTGGCGCCGTTGAACACTTCGGCGCTGATGGCTCCATCCCCGCCTTCAAACAGGTGGAGCAATGCTGCGAGTCGCGCAGCATTGTCGGCGGATTTGCTGGCTACATCGCGGATATCGCACAGTTCGCCGCCACGAGCCAACTCAGCTTCAACCGCATCGTGGTACGCAATCCATGCAACCTTGGCGTCGGGGGAGAGCGGAAGCATGATCGGGTTGAGTGCTCCGTCTGCATCAATCGGGGCAGGCATCTCCAGAATCGCGGCAAGGCGCTGATGAAAGCGACTGACACAAGGCCAATCTGCCGGAGCCTCACTGAAGGGGCGAAAACCTTGGGTGGAGTCCGGCCATGCCACCAAGAAACGGGCGAGGAAGCCTGTGCCGCGAGCCAGCGCGCCGGAGCGGCCAATGAATTCACGCACTGTGGCTTCCTGTACTTGCAAAGCGACCGTGAGCCTTGCCCCGCGAACGGTAAAGGAATCGCTGGAGCGACGGTCAATGTTCAGCGGGGTGGCATCCCAGCACTGGTTGAGTGTCGCCATGTTTCGCATGGCCGAATCTTTGCCCATGCCATGTGACCCGAACACAATGCCCGCTTCGGCTGAAACGATGCCAGCGGAAGGCCATTGTTTTCCGAGGCCATAGGCAAGAGCCTCAGGTGTCGCATCGGCGTACAGCAGCCGGGGGATACGCAGAGCGTCCGGTTTTTCGTGTTCAAGGTCACGCAGGGCCTTTTCGATGCCATCAGTTGCCTTGCCGGATTTTGCGAGCGCGCGGATTTGTTCCTTCAGTCCGGCATTCTTGGCCTCCCACGCCTCCGTGGCTGCCGCGTGATCGCGTTTCAGGGATTTGGCTGCTTCTGCTTGCGCGTCTTCGTACTCCCGGATGGGTTTCGTGAAAAAACCATCACAGGTGGACTTCCGTTCTCCGCTGTCGGCAATGGTCAGCAGGAAGAGCCCGGTCGGGCCGGTCAGCTTCTCGGCGCGTTTCACATCCACATGCGCTTGCGCTGCGAGCGACACAGCTGCGAGCGCGGACGAGGCCACAAGCGGCAACGGCGCTTTGACGAACCCTGCGACCTCCTCGACAGCGTAGCGGATCGAATCCGGGAGCGCATCCAGCGGGTACGGCTCCGACCTGACTTTGACGGACAGGGGTTGCGGATCAGGCCACTTCCCGTTGTCAGCGTTGCCGAAGGCGTGTTCGGGCGAGGCGTCACTCGCCATGCCTAGCGCAATGCTGTCAAGGAATGACGCGCCGTGTGCAATGTGATTATCCATGCCCATACCCCCCGGCCGTCAGAGCGGCTTGAATGCGCCCGATAGCCAGCATCAGTCGCTGACGATCTACATCAGAGAAGGTATGCCCGGAGAGCAGGGCGGCCCCTGCGGTTGCGACGACCAGTGCTTCAAAGGCAATGCAGCGCAGAATGTCTGCGGCCGGGAAGGGGCGACGTTCACGCTGGGTATGGTGACTATCAACCTTTTCCGGGAACAAGTCCGAAAGCGTCAGGCCGAGAGCGGCAACTACTTCATGAATGCTGCAGCCCCCGAAGCAATGCAAAAGTACGCGACCGTCATCCATCTCCCGAAGTGTGAGTGACGGAGATTTGTCTGTATGCGAGGGGCAGCAGGCAACATAGCTGTGCTGGCCGGTACGCCGGGGTTTGTCGAGGCGGGAAAGAATGGTTTCGATGCTCATTGCCGCGCCCTTATGCCGTTGCGCCAGAAGAGCGTGCGCGTGCTTCGAGCCATGCATCAAGATCGGAGCGGCGGTAACGAACCATGCGGCCGACTTTGAAAAAGGGCAGGGCGTAGCGGCCGGTACTCCTCCATACGGACAAAGTGCCCGGACTTACGGTGAGGTGGTTTGCTGCCTGCTTTTCATCCAGAAGTTCGTCGAGTTGCGCGGTGACGACAGTCCGTTGTGCCATGGTAAAACTCCAGATAACCCCGCTGTGTTGCGGTATGGTTCCGGAGGATAGGCATGTAGTCGTTAATCTCGAATGTGAAGAATTGGGGCGAATTCTTCACATGGACTCGCGCAAAAATTCAAGGTAGTTCGCAGCAGCTTCGGCCCCCAATTGTTCCTGACGCAGGATGTTTTGATAGTGTTGTGCGCCCGGTGTTCCTAAACGGTATGCGCTATCAGCGCCGCTGGGACTCAAATGGTATTTTTTTCCAATAGCTTCAACGGCATCCTCGCGCAGCATTCCTTTGCGTCTGAGGTCATCGATTTCGATGGCGATGACTGTGTGGCGTGCCTGCTTTTGTGTCCCGCCGACGCTTTGCTTGAGGCATAGCGCATTGTTCGCATCAATGCCCGCCTCAATGGCAGCAAAGGCCTCAATGAGGTAGTTGGCCGCCATGATCGGGATGTTGGCCGCAATGGTGTGTGGTTGGGTAGGGTCATCCAAGGGATGTCCCGCAAGAAACGCACGCGTGACTTGGCGCATCAAACTGAGCGCCCCGTCCTTGTCGTTTGGCGACCAGCGGGATTTTCTGAGTTTAGGTCTGGATTTCCTGACTTTGGATGTGTTCATGCCGCTTCGTTTTCGGATGATTGAGGGTTGTCGGCTTCAGGCGTAACGGCCTTGGCCTCCCGCATAGCGGATGTGGCGGTATTGACGGATTGGCGTACCGGATCGAGGTCGAGTCGGGCGTAGATGGCTGTGGCCTGCAGACTTTTGTGATTCAAACTTTTTCCAATGATGGCAAGGCTGGCTCCGGTACGGGCCTGCCAGCTGCCGAGCGTACGCCGCAAGTCGTGGAGGGTGACGCCGTTGGGTACGTCGCGCCCGTAGGGGATTCCGGCCCGTTCCATAACGCGGATGACGGCTTTCTTGGGCTCTTCAACGTGCCCACTTTCGCCGTTTCCGGGGAATACGAAACCGTTGCCGGTGGTTTCTTTACGGGCCTTCAGGAGCGTTACTGCTTCAGGGCAAAGCGTAACTGTTTGCGGTTCGTCGTTTTTGGTGCGAGGGATGCGCCAAGTGCTTGAACTCAGATCGATCTCTGTCCAGTGCATTGCGCAGAGGTTGGCGCGGCGAGCGCCCGTGAGTAGCGCCAGCAAGATAAAGTCACGCATGGTGTCGTTGGGCTCCTCAGCAAGTGCCACGAAGAAGCGAGGCAGTTCATCAGAAAGGAGGAAGCGGTCGCGGCTGACCTTTTTTCCGGCCACTTTTACGCCCTGCACAGGGTTTGCTTCTAGGTAGCCCCACTCAATCGCTTTGGCGAACACAGATGAAGCCAGCGCCCGGATGTTTCGCACTGTCGCTACCGATTTGCCCGGCTTCTCTGCCGTGCCTTTTTCGGCATCACTCAGGGCCTTCGCAATCATCGCGCGGGTGATTTCTGACAGCTTGTAGTTGCCCATCGGCTTTTTCAGGTAGTCGCGAAAGCGTTGTTCATCCGCAGGCCAAGCCCGTTTTTTTGTGCCGTGACGGGATTCGTACTCAGCAAAAAACTCAGTGAGGGTGGGCTCAGCCTTGAATATCCGCTTTGCTTCCGCAGGGTTTGCACCACTGGCGAAGGCTCCGAGCACTTTTTGTGCTTCTTCGCGAGCGCGTTCTACCGTCATCTCAGGAAAAATGCCGAGTTTGACCCAAGCCATAGCACTGCCAGCCCGCTTTATGACGTAGAAGGTTTGTGTCCTGGCGTGAGTCATGCGCAGGGCCAGTTTAGGGATCTCTGTGTCGTAAATGGTCAGGCGTGCGCCCATAGGAGGGGGCTGTAGCGCAAGCAGCGCGGTTTTCGTGAATTTTAAACGTTCCATATTCACCTCGGATTTGTGGGCTAGCACTGGGCTAGCACGGGCTAGCAAATTTCATCAAATTTCATGCTAGCCTGTTAAGGTGATTATGTCGTGAAAGCTATGCTGCGTATAGGTTTGTTAAGGTTGGTTTGTCTTGGTTGTTTTATGGGCTCACGGATTCATAACCCATAGGTCGGCGGTTCGACTCCGCCCATCACCACCAATAAATTCAAAGGGTTAGCTTCGGCTAGCCCTTTTTCGTTTACGGCCCGGTTGCTGACGGGCGAGCTTTGCAGAAGCCTTCGAACGTTGCGGCGCCGTCTTCTTGCGGGGCCGTAAATCCGAGCCGCCGATGTCCGCAAGGACGGGCGGCTTTTTCATATCTGCGATCTTTTATAGTCATCGGCTATCGCAATTGTTGTGCTAATAAATTAGAGCTATTGGTTCGATCTCCGTAGGATGACTCCTGTCGCTTCCGACAACATTCATCTCAGGAGCCATAAGCCATGTCCTACATCAATTCCAGCGTCAAGCCTTTCAATGCAACCGCCTTCCACAATGGCAAGTTCGTGCCCGTCTCGGACGCCGACCTGAAGGGCAAGTGGTCCATCGTGTTCTTCTACCCGGCCGATTTCACCTTCGTCTGCCCGACCGAACTGGGCGATGTGGCCGATCTGTATCCGGAGTTCCAGAAACTGGGCGTCGAGGTGTATTCGGTCTCGACCGACACCCATTTCACCCACAAGGCCTGGCACGACACTTCGGACACGATCAAGAAGATCAACTATCCGATGATTGGCGACCCGACCGGCACCATCACCCGCAACTTCGGCGTGATGATCGAAGAAGCCGGTCTGGCAGATCGTGGCACCTTTGTGCTCGACCCCGAGGGCAAGATCCAGATCGTCGAGATCAATGCCGGCGGCGTGGGCCGTGATGCCTCCGAACTGCTGCGCAAGGTGAAGGCTGCCCAGTACGTCGCCAGCCACCCGGGTGAAGTCTGCCCGGCCAAGTGGAACGAGGGCGATGCCACGCTGGCGCCGTCTCTTGATCTGGTCGGCAAGATCTAAATAGTGGTTCTTCCCCTGTAGGAGCTGGCGATCAGCCAGGTCATTGCCAGCTTCGTTAGCTCCTACAGGCGCCTTGCCACACCAAGCTGTATATCCCCGCGAGATTTCATTTCTGAGTCCCTATTTTCGGGGGCTGAGAAATGAAATGACCCTTGCCGCTCCGGCGGCCCCTGAATCCCTTACCGAAGACTGGAGCTGACCATGCTGGACGCCACCCTCAAGACTCAATTGCAAGGCTACCTCACGCGCTTGCAACAACCTATCGAACTCGTCGCAGCTTTGGACGAGAGTGCCAAATCCAGTGAGGTGCGCGCATTGCTTGAAGAGATTGCCGCACTCTCCGACAAGATCAGCCTGCGCGAAGACCCGGCTTCCAGCCCGCGCAAGCCGTCTTTCGCGGTGCAACGCGTCGGCACGAGCATGGGCATCCGCTTTGCCGGGATTCCGCTCGGTCATGAGTTCACGTCTCTGGTGTTGGCGCTTCTGCAAGCCGGTGGTCATCCGCCCAAGGTTGAGGCGGATGTCATTGAGCAGATCAAGTCCTTGCCGGGCCAACACGACTTCGAAGTCTTCATCTCGCTGTCCTGCCACAACTGCCCGGACGTAGTGCAGGCCCTGAATCTGATGGCGGTGCTGAATCCGAATGTGCGCACAACGATGATCGACGGTGCACTGTTCCAGTCCGAAGTCGAGTCGCGCCAGATCATGGGCGTGCCAGTGATCTACCTGAATGGCGCGCTCTTCGGCCAGGGCCGCATGAGCCTGGAAGAGATCCTCGCCAAGCTGGATACGGGCTCGGCCGCACGTGACGCGGAGAAACTCAACGCGAAAGAGGCATTCGATGTTCTGGTGGTTGGCGGTGGCCCGGCCGGTTCGGCTGCGGCAATTTACGCGGCGCGCAAGGGCATTCGCACCGGCGTGGTGGCCGAGCGTTTTGGCGGGCAGGTGATGGATACGCTGGCCATCGAGAACTTCATTTCGGTGAAGGCGACCGATGGGCCGAAGCTCGCGATGGCGCTGGAAGAACACGTCAAGGAATATGGCGTCGATATCATGAATCTGCAGCGCGCCGCCGCCTTGAAACCGGTTGAGGGCGGCGTCGAGATTACGCTGGAAAACGGCGCGGTGTTGAAGAGCAAAACGGTGATCCTGTCGACCGGTGCGCGCTGGCGCAACATGAACGTGCCGGGCGAGGCCGAGTTCCGCACCAAGGGCGTGGCCTATTGCCCACACTGCGATGGCCCGCTCTTCAAGGGCAAGCGCGTGGCGGTGATTGGCGGCGGCAATTCTGGCGTCGAGGCGGCGATTGATCTGGCCGGCATCGTGGCGCATGTGACGCTGCTCGAATTCGACAGCATCCTGCGTGCCGACGCGGTCTTGCAGACCAAGCTGCGCAGCTTGCCGAACGTAACCATCATTACTTCGGCGCAAACGACCGAAGTGACGGGAACCGACAAGGTGAATGGCCTGAACTACAAGGACCGCGTCAGTGGCGAGATCAAGCGCATCAAGCTGGAAGGCATCTTCGTGCAGATCGGCCTCTTGCCGAACACCGATTGGCTCAAGGGAGTGGTGGCACTGTCGCCGCGCGGCGAGATCGAAATCGACGCCAAGGGCCAGACCTCTGTGCCCGGCGTGTTCGCGGCGGGGGACTGCACGACGGTGCCCTACAAGCAGATCATTATCGCCATGGGCGAGGGCGCCAAGGCTTCGCTATCCGCCTTCGATCACCTGATCCGCAGCTCGGTGGAGAGTGCGTCGGCGCCAGTAGCGCCCGCTATGCAGGCTGCCTGAAGAGCCGCTCCGGTATTGCCTTGCAGGGCAGCCTTGTTGCACAGGGGCGCCCTGTCTCGCAGTGCGGATAGGGCGGCTGTAGAGGACCGCTGGGTGCGGGTCTTCAGGCAGTGTTTGCTCAACGACCGCAGCGAGAATCCCGGAACGGCCCGCCGGCGCGCGTCCAGCCTTCGCCGGGCGAGCTCTGGCTGCAGACCTGTTGGCCGGTGGCCTTGCTGGCCCACCAGTACCAGGGCGCGGGCTCGGCCTGGGCGGCGAAGCTCAGGGTGACGAGGATGGCGCAAAGCAGGCGCTTCATAGCGTGAACTCAGCCCAGATGCCGGCGTGGTCGGAGGCTTGCGTGGCGCGATCAGTGACTTCCGGGAAGCGTTCATCCTGCCGACCGGAGGGCGAGAAAATGCCGCGTCGTTCGATGCCGGTGGCAACGAGCCTGGCGCGGAGTGGCTCGGAGACGAGCAGATAGTCGAGCCGGCTGCGCTCGTCCTTGAAGCGGTGAGTCCAGGTCTCGGCCGGCGCCTTGTCGGTGGTCAGCACGTCGGTGAGGCCGGGCTTGTTCAGCAAGGCCGCCAGATTGCCGCGCGCAGGATCTTCATTCAGGTCGCCGGCGACGACGACCCAGTCTTTCTGCAGATCGAAGCGGTCGAGGATTTCGGCGACGCGTTGCGCCTGCACGCGACGCCATTCGTCTTCGGGCGCCGGATCGCTCGGCCGGCCGGGGCCTTGACTCTTGAAGTGATTGACCAGCAGCCACAGCGATTGGCCATTCGGCAGCGCCAGTTCGTATTCCGGGCAATCGCGGGCGAATACGGTGTGCGGCAAACCCGTGCGCGGCGCGGTGAAGCTGTCGAAGACGTGGGAGCGCATCGAGACTAGCGGCAGGCGCGAGAGCATGGCGACGTCGATGCCGCGCGCGTCATTGCCGTCGATGCACATCTGATACGGGTAGGGCGGCAGAAATTCGGCAATCGCGCCCTGATTGAAATGCTGCAGGGTCGGGCGGTTTTCGACTTCGGTCAGGGCCAGCACGTCGGCGCGCAACTCGCCGATGACACGGGCTGCGTTCTGGATGCCCAGCTCTTCCACCGGTGCTTGTTTCCACTGAAGCCAGCCGACCCAGTCGGCGGCGCCTTTGGCGCGCAGGCCGAAGAGCCGTCCGTCGCGCTGGGCAAGAAGCCCGCCGCGGACTTCGTTGAGCGAGAACCAGGGGTGATCGACGTCGCGCCGATGCAGATTGTATTTGCGCACCAGTTTCAGGATGCGTTCCCCTGTTGCGCCGTCGTAGCTCGGGCGATCCAGCAGGGCCGCGAGTTCGGCGCCTTCGCGCAGCACCTCGCCGCTGTTGTCGGCATTCAGCGCGGCGGGGCGCGCGAACAGGTTCTGGACGTTATAGCTGGCGATACGCAGGCTTTGCATGGCGAATCCTTGGTGCGTTGGTCGGCCAAGCATATCAGTCTGGGTGTGGCGGGCGCAGACATGGCAGAATCCCGCTTCCTGATTCAGCCGCAAGGCTCTCGCGCATGAGCAGCAGCACCCATTTCGACATCCTGATCGTTGGCGCCGGCCTGGCCGGTTCGAGCCTGGCCTGTGCGCTGCGTGGCAGCCGCTTTCGTGTCGGCCTGGTCGAACGTCAGCCGCCGTCGCTTGTTGAGGGCTGGGATGCGCGCATTTACGCGATCAGCCCGGCGAATGTGGAGTTTCTGCAGCGCTGTGGCGCCTGGGAACATCTGCCGCGCGAGCGCATCCTGCCGGTCGAGAAGATGGATGTGCGCGGCGATGCGGGCGGCAAGCTGGCCTTTTCGGCCTACGAATGCGGCCTGCAAGCGCTGGCCTGGATTGTCGAGAGCAGCCGCATGGCGGATGAGCTGTGGCAGACCGTCCGTCGGCAACCCAATATCAGCGTGCTGTGCCCGGCATCCCCCGTGGAGATGGCCGTCGATAGCGCCTCTGCAACAGTCATGCTCGAAGATGGCCGCCGGATAACAGCCTCGCTGGTGGTGGCCGCTGACGGTGTGAATTCTTGGGTGCGCAGCCAGGCCGGCATTGCAACCGAGATGCGGCCGTATGGCGAGCTGGGCGTGGTGGCGAACTTCAAGTGCGAGAAACCGCACTTCGGTACCGCCTTCCAGTGGTTCCGCCCGGATGGCGTGTTGGCTTATTTGCCGCTGCCGGGAAACCAGATCTCGATCGTGTGGTCAACGCCTGAGTTGCACGCGCAGGAGTTGTTGGCGCTGGCGCCCGAGGCGTTCTGCGCGCGGGTCGCCGAGGCGGGCGGGCAGCAACTCGGGACGCTGAAATTGATGACCGCGCCGGCTGGCTTTTCGCTGCGCTGGATGAAGGCTGAAACGCTTGTTGCACCGCGCCTTGCCCTGATTGGTGACGCGGCGCACGCTGTGCATCCCCTGTCAGGCCATGGCATCAATCTGGGTTTTCAGGATGCGCAGGCACTGGCCGACGTGCTGCTGGCACTGCCGGAATTCCGCGATTGCGGTGATGTGACGGCCCTGCAGCGCTATGCGCGGGCGCGGGCCGAAGAAACCCTGCTGGTGCGGGGCACGACAGACGCGCTGCAGCGTCTGTTCAAGGCGGATGTAGCGCCGCTGAATTTTTTACGCAATGCCGGCATGAGTCTGGTCGGCGCGATTTCACCGCTGCGCAGCGTGATGGCACGTTACGCTGCGGGCTTGTTTTAACCTGTCGCCCAATCGGCGTGGAGAGTATTTTGAAATCATCAATTCGTCGTGCCTTCGTGGCCGCCAGCATCCTCGCCATCAGCCTGCCTGCCTTGGCGGGCGAGGCTGAAGTGCGCAAGGGCATCGCCAGCATCATGCGCGAAGAGGGCAAGATCGTCAGCCTGCAGAAAGTGCCCTACGGCAATTTGTACGAGGTGGTGCTCAGCAATGGTGATCTGGTCTATGCCGATGACAAAGGCACGTTCTTGCTCACCGGCCAGATCATCGACCTGAAGAACAAGAAGAATGTCACCGCTGCGCGTGAAGCCGAGTTGAGTCGCGTGAATGTTGCCGATTTGCCTTTGAAGCAGGCCGTCAAGCAGGTGCGTGGCACAGGCAAACGCATTCTGGTGACCTTTGAAGATCCGAATTGCGGCTACTGCAAGAAGCTTGCCAAGGAACTCAAGGGCGTGAAGGACACCACGATCTACACCTTCATGATCCCGATCCTGAGCCCGGACTCGATGGATAAATCCCGCAACATCTGGTGTGCCAAGGATCGTGCAGCATCCTGGAACGACTGGATGACCGAGAACAAGATGCCGGCGGATGCTCAGTGTGACAACCCCATCGCCAAAAACGCCGAGATGGCGCGCAAATACCGCATTAGTGGCACTCCGACGATGTTCCTGGCCGATGGCAGCCGTTTGGGCGGCTACTTGCCGCCGGATCAGTTGGATAAAGCGATCAATGAGGCAGAAGCCAAAGTCGGAAAGTAAGTCGCTGTGTGGATGACAAGACGCCCGCCGGATTGACTCGGCGGGCTTTTTTTGTCTTCAGAATGGCGTGTATGCGCAGCGCATGACAATGAATGTGGCTGCAGAATTGTTTGAAATTTGTATGCTATTTATATTTTTGTAAGTTGCTTCGATATTTTTTTCTTGCCCTTCTGTCTGTAGGGCTTTGCCGGCGTGGCTGACTATGATCTTAAGGACGCCGGGTTTTACATCGGCGGCGGCGAACTCCGAAAAGCATAAATTGCCAAACCGGCGTCGCAAATACTACATCTGGGGCCTTAATTACTGCCCGGCCCCCGGGGTGCTCGATCCTGATTGTGCAGTGATATGCCGAATTGCTTTGGGGCGGGTTCGGCTGCGCGGGGTCGAGCAATGAAACAGTGGATATTATTCAGCGGCTTAGTTGGGCTGTTTTTCCTTTTCGCATTGTGTGGCCACAATGCGCAGGCCGCCTTGCAGTCAATAGCATTCCATTACGGTGCTGACGCTCCTCTTGATGAGTTGCACGCGTTTGATGTCGCCGTTGTGGAACCCGATCATGGTTTTGATCCTGTCGCGTATCGGACCGCGTCAAGTGAACTTTTTGCGTATGTAAGCGTAGGTGAAATCAATCCCTCCAAGTCATATGCCAATCTGGTTTCTGCCGACTGGAAGTTGGGTGGTAACGCGATTTGGGGAACAGGAATTCTTGACCAGAGCAGCCCTGCGTGGAGAGATTTTTTTGTCGAGCAGATCATGGCGCCACTTTGGACACGTGGGTATCGAGGATTCTTCCTTGATACGCTGGATTCTTACCGACTTGGTGGTGCCAAAACCGATCTCGCAGCCCAGCAAGCAGGTTTGATCACGCTGATACAGAGCTTGCATCGGCGCTTCCCTGGTATTCGGCTCATCGCAAATCGTGGCTTCGAGTTGATGCCTGATTTAGCCGGCGAGATTGAAGCGGTTGCTGCTGAATCACTATTTCGCGGTTGGAACGCCAGCAAAGGCGTCTATTTTGAAGTGCCAACCCAGAGCCGTGAATGGCTTTTGGCGCAGTTGAATGAAGTCAAAAGTCGCTATGGAATTCCGGTTATTGCGATCGACTATGTGTCGCCGAATGCGCGCGGACTGGCCCGTGATACTGCGGCAAAAATCCGGGAGTCGGGCTTCGTTCCGTGGGTTACAGATGGAGGTGTTTCGACTCTGGGCGTTGGAAAAGTAGAAGTTCTTCCACGGCACATTCTGATCGTATATGACGGTCGGGATGGCCCGGAGATGCATTTTCGTTCCCCGCATCGTTATGTAGAAATGATACTCAACTATTTTGGCTATGTGGCGGACTATGTTGATGCCAGCGGGGCCTTGCCGGCGCCAGACCGGGGGCGATATGCCGGAATCGTTGCGTGGTTTGACGGTCCGTTGAAGACTACTGAATCATCGGGTCGCTACGAGCGCTGGCTGCGCGCACGCGTGGGTGAAGGCTGGCGGATTGCGTTATTTAATGAGCTGGGCTTCGTTCCAGATAACGACACCTTGGCGTTACTGGGGCTGGCATTGGCGCCCAACCCTTCCGGTCGTCTTGTGATTGATAAACGGGCTGCTGGCGTTGGATATGAGTCGGAGCCATTTCCCCAGGTCCGTTCATTTGTCGCGCTGCGATTGCGTCCTGGTGCTGGTGAGAGCTGGTTGAGTTTGCGTGATGCTGCGGGTCAAAAATTTGATGGCATTGGCCTGACTGCTTGGGGAGGTTTTGCCTGGCGATCATTTTCTGTGGATGAATATGCCGAGGATCTGAGTCGTTGGGTTGTGAATCCTTGGGTGTTTTTGTCTCAAGCACTCTCTTTGGAGGATCGTCCTGTTCCTGATACAACCAGCGATGCCGGCCGCCGTATGCTTTTTGCGCACATGGATGGTGACGGATTTCCCTCGCGAGCCGAGTTTACGGGGAGTCCCTACGGTGCGCAGGTCATGCTGGATGAAATCTTGAAACGTTATCCAATGGTGCCGCACACGATATCTGTCATTGAGGGAGAGCTATCCCCACAAGGGCTTTATCCTCAGGATAGTGCGGCACTGGAAGGCATTGCGCGGAAAATGTTCGAGTTGCCGAATGTTGAAATAGCAAGTCATACATATTCGCATCCGTATGTTTGGAGCTTATTCGAAGCGAACGAGCCTAGCCGTGAGGTAGGCGAGGATTACAGTTTAGCCATTCCGAATTACACGCCATCGTTTGAACGCGAAATCATTGGATCTATTGACTATATCCGCACACGCCTTGCGCCAGCGGGCAAGCCTGTTCGTGTGATGTTGTGGTCAGGTGATTGTGTGCTTAACGTGAAGGCTATGCGTGTAATGGCGGCCGCCAAGCTTTTTAATATGAATGGTGGCGACACTCTGATCTCTAGGTCAAATCCCAGTATCACCAATATTTCTCCGCTTGGTGCGTGGCTTGACGAGTATTTCCAAGTCTATGCACCAATAACCAACGAGAATATTTATACGAATTTATGGCGCGGTCCATTCTATGGGTTTCAACGCGTAACGGAAACGTTTGAGATGACAGGAAGTCCTCGCCGAATAAAACCGATTGATATCTATTTTCATACCTATTCGGCAACCAAGCCGGCCGCGTTAGGTGCTTTGCGTAAAGTGTATGACTGGGCATTGGCGCGTTCCGTCAGGCCGGTTTTTGCCTCTGAATTCATTTCAATTGCGGACTCCTTCAATCACGTCGTGCTCGCGCGTGATTTGTCTGACGGCTCTGTTCTTGTACGTAATGCCGGAGAGTTACGGTCAATGCGTCTACCCCTTTCACTTGGTGAACCACGCTTGATTTCAAGCAGTGCTATTGCCGGATGGAATGAAGGCCCGGACGGCCGTTATCTCGTCCTCTCCGCTGCTGATGCGCGTCTGCATTTCGATAAGGTTGGTGGGGTTGAAACGGCCGTCTATCTCTCAAATTCAAATGCTCGCGTCTTGAGCTGGGACAGGAATGGGCGTTCTGTTCATGCAGAAATCAAAGGAAATGTGCCAATCGAATTCGACCTGAGCAATGCGCTTGGATGTGCTGTAACGGCGAATAAACGAGCCATAACCGGCTCCCCAGAAGGCAAACTGCTTCGCTTCCGAGTCCCTGATTATGCGACAACACTCAATGTTTGCTGTGGCGCTTGCTAAGCGTCCGCGTTTGATCTCCCCCTGGATTCTGGCATCGTCATCAATGTTGGTGACGGCGGCACTAGCGCTGATGTTTCCCGCCAAAGATCTGGTTGACGGGGTGTTGCGTGATCAGCGCGGAGGGGACCTTTCCGTGTCCTATTTACATCTTCTGTTGCGATCAGATCCGTCAAACAACGATCTTGCATTGCGCCTGGCACAACATCAGTTCGCAGAAGAGGATTTTTTGTCTATGCGAATGTCTTTGCATTCTGTGTTAACTGCAGCAAGCGAGGCGGACAGGATCTCTGCACGGATGCTCCTGTGGCGGGCTGGTGAAAAGGAATGGCACAGAGAGGCGCCTGGAAGCCCGCGCCACGCGGAGCTTCTTCAGGAGTTAATGACTGAGTTATCTGCTCTGTCTGTGCTCAAGCTTGATGAGCTAACCCAGATTGAGATTGCAGAAGGCGCTCTCCATCTTGGAAACAGAGCTTTGGCTACGCGCCTGTTTGAAACCTTGGGTAGCAACGGCCTGCAGTTCAGTGCAGATTGGTATGCGGAACACGCCAGGGAGCTGATAGGGCAAGGAGAGTATGCAACTGCCATTCAATTGTTTCTGATTGCACGAGATAGATCGCAGGCCGTATCTGCCAAGCGTAGCTATTTCTTTGCCGCGTTTGGTGTTCCATTGTCGCAAAACCAGCCTGCTGAAGCTTTGGCTCTGGCTGAGAAAGAGCTCAAGGATCTGCAAAGTGACCTCACAAGTCTCGTCTCAATGGTTGAGCTGGCTCGTGCAGCGAATCGACCGAAAGAAGCCGCAAAATATGTTCGTTTGATGTTGCGCTGCGCCTTGCAGGACGAGCTGAACCGTCTGGCCGACGCCGACGAGTTTTCGGTGCAATGGCGATTTGTTGCCGATAGCCCCAATAGTGATCTCAACCTGAAGTTGCCATTTGACAATCGAATCTATGCATTGGCGTATGAAACATTTTTGGCCAATAACGATCTGGATGACGCTTATCGGGTTGCAGAGTCCGCTGTCAGGCAAGCACCGCTAAACGCGACATGGCGAAGGAGGCTGGCGCGTGTCGCAGAGAGTTCCGGAAGACCGCAGGATGCGATTGTTCATTGGCGCTGGTTGGCTGAGCATGGTTCCGGGTTGCGCAGGGAGCAGGACGAGGTGGCACAGGCTCTTTTACGTCTCGCACCAGGGCTTTTCGATGACCAGGCATTGCAGCTTGGTCTGAATTTTGAGCTGTCGCAAAACCCCGACGACTTGCGGTTGCTATCCGCATTGGTCGATGTTTACGAACGGATGGGCGAGCCTGAAGCAGGCATTGCCATTCTTCAAGGCTTTATTGCCAAGCACCCCTCCGAGGAGCCCATGCAGGCGTTGGCTGATCTGGCCGAGCGTGCAGCGGATTCTGAACTGGCGATCAAGACTTTGCTGCAGATCAATACCAGATTTGGCGCGACGCGAGATCGCTCGATGAAGCTCGCTGCAATGTTGATGGGGGCTGGCCGGATTGATGACGCATACGCTGCTCTGGAAAGTGCACGCTCGCAAGTTCTATCCGACGATACGGAGTATTGGCGTTTGTCAGGGGCGTTGGCCGCAAGGCTGCAGGACAAGACTCCAGCGCGCGAAGCTTATGCACGACTGGTAAATCTTGATCTGGCTGATGTTGATGATTTCAATGTTCTGATTGACATATTGTCCGACGTGGATCCCGCTCAAGCCGGTGAAGTTGCACTTCGTGCGTCTCGTCAGTTCAATAGCTGGCCACACGTTCTGCAAGCGCTGGACTATTTTTCACAGGCTGGGCGTCAGGAGCGAAGCGGTCAGGTATTTGCTCATCTGAATCCCCAATGGAAGGCTAAAGGCGACATTGACGTGCATTTTCTTGCAATGCGTGCGGCGTATTTTCGATCCTTGGGGCGTACGGCTGCGGCGCTTGCGGATTACGAGCGCTGGCGAGCCCTCGCACCGAATGATCCTGATGCATGTGAAGGCGTATTGTGGTTGCTGGTCGAAGGCCGTGACGCAGGCGCACTTAAGTCGCTTCTGGCTAAACATGAAGAACAATGGTCGCGCAGCGAGCGCCTGCACGACGCGCTCGCTGCTGCCTGGCAAACATTATCCGTTCCGCGCGTGGCGCTGGAGCGCTATCTCACCCCGCGTGTGGGGAAGCATAAGGGCGACCTTCTGTGGATGATGAATTACGCTGACTTGCTGGAGCAGGATCAGCAGGGCGATATGGCGTGGCAGTTGCGCCAAACGCTGTGGCAGGAGCGCCCGCGAGCAGCGCCTGATGTTGTACCCGACCAAGCCTTGCGCGAGGCGAGAGTGTGGCTTGCTCTGACGCAGACACCGGGGGATCGCGCTCTTTCGGGGTTGAGAGAACTTTTGCGACTGGATCGCGTCGCGCAGACCAAGCCAGGTTCTTTATCTGATGAGTTGTTGCTGGCGTGGTTGCTCGCACAAAATGAAACGGAAGCGGCGCGCGGCTATCTCTGGGCAAGATATGCAGACAGAGTTTCTCAGCCAGAGTGGGCGACCCTCGCAGTAGCTAAGGAGGTTGGTGGGCGTCCCGCTGCTTCGCAGGTGCTAAGTCGTCGGACTGTTCCTTCATCCAGATACGATATGGCGAGTTCAGCATTGACGCTCGGCTCTCCTGAGGTGGCGGTGAGCGACGCTTACGAGAGCCAGATGCTTCTGCGTGACGACGAGCCGCTGCAAGAGTTGCTAAATGACACTTTGCTGAATCAAGCCGCACGTGCCAGCGTTGAACTGGAATACAGGAAATATGGGGAGTGGCGAGAAACAGAGGCTGTGGCGCAGGTTGAGTCTCGGGTGGCTCCGGGGGCGCGCCTTTCGCTTGCTTTGGGAGGAATCGTTCGAAATGTCGATCAGGAAGTGGTCGACGCACCTAATGAGCGTTACGCCGACCTCGTTTTTTCCCGCAGCAGGAATGCTTATGTCACGGAGATTGGACTCGGGGCGCACGATAGTTTTGCGAGTTGGGTGCCTATATCTTTGTCTCAGTCTGTTGTGGCGACTGACGACTGGGATCTGAAGTTGCACGCAGGCTGGCGGCAGCCCACGTCGGAGAGTCTGGAGTTGCGGGCCTTCGGCTGGCGTAACTCTGCAGGATTTGATGGAAGTTACCATTTTACTAATCAGGATCGACTCACGATCATAGGTCAGGCGGCTCAGTACTCTACGCAAAATGGAATAAGGTTGGGTAAGGGGCAGCAGATTGAAGCCACCCTTTCCCATAGTTTCAAAGTTGATTCGAGAGAGTTGAGCGCCGAGTTGTTCTTGAGCCATAACCATTTCAAGGCGCGCTCAGATTTTTCTGATTCGGAAGATCTTGATCGAGTTGCTGAGCGTATTCCTGGAGATGAAAGTTCTTCTGAAAAAGTTGCAACGTTTATGCCTGTTGGCTATGAGCTCTACGGGTTAAGGCTGAGTTCTGAGATGGGAAAAGAGCGTATGTATTCTCGGAAAATCAGGCCTTATGGATCTGCTGACGTTACCTATAACACGTATTCAGGAGTCGGGTATGCCGTAACGGCAGGGGTGGCCAGCAGTGTGTTTGGGGCGGATAGACTTGCGTTTGGCGTAACTACCGAGAAAGGGGGGCATCGCTCATTGCCACGCAGCACGCTTTTCGGCATCAGCTACTGGCTTGCGTATTGATATATCCATGTGGTCGCGTTGATTTACTGTTTTGGCAACATCTATCCAGGGAAGGATCGAAAATGTTTGCTTACTCGAAGCTGGTTTGTCGGCTTGTTTTTCTGGGCCTGGTTGGCTTGTTGATGTCTGCTTGCGCCACCACAATTGATTCCGCTCCGCTGGTGCGACTTGACCGAACGGTTCGATGGGTGGTTTTGCCGTTTTCAAATGGCACAGAAACTCCTCTAGCAGGACAGCGCGCGGAAGCCGTCGCACTCGGTCTGGTTCAAACGCTGGGTGTGAATGATATTCAGCGCTATCCACAGAATATGCAGGAAGAAAAACTTTTCGAGTTCGGGCAGGGGCAGGGATATACGCAAGAACAGGCCCTGATGTGGGCTCGCGCGCAGCAGGCCCGGTTTGCATTGGCGGGCTCTGTGCAAGAGTGGCGCTACAAGGTGGGGGTCGACGGAGAGCCTGTCGTAGGGGTCAGCTTGCGGATAGTTGATCTGGCTGATGGTCGCGTTATCTGGTCCGCAGTTGGGGCGAAGAGTGGTGGCTCGCGCGAATCGCTGGCTGCCGCCGGGCAGAAATTAATGAAGTCCATGCTGGAACCTGTGTTCAGCAAGAATTGATCAGGATGTGATCCAGCATGACATCAAAACTGTCGATTCTCGTTGCGCCGATTGGCAAACCTGTTGCAGCAGGGGTTGAGATGCTGTTGCTTCCTGCTGCAATGCTGGCGCTTGGCGTGTGGCTGAGTCCCGACGATCCGCTATTCGCCCGTACTCAATTTCCGTGGCCGTGGCTTACACCACTTATTCTGGCTTTGCGATACGGCCCCTTGCCGGGGTTTGGTGGTGCGCTGTGTCTGTTTTTGGGATGGTATGGGCTCGAGGGTTTTAATCTCGGCATGCAGGAAATCCCCTCGCTCTACTTTTTAGGTGGCCTCATCATGGTGATGCTGGCGGGTGAGTTTGCATCAATCTGGCGAGGGCGAGTGCGTCGTGCCGAAGCCACTCAGGACTACCTTGACCGCAGGCTGGGGAGTCTGACGCAAACACATTATCTGCTGCGGCTCTCTCATGATCAGCTGGAGCAAGAGCTGCGATCACGTCCCGTGTCGATGCGCGATGCGCTGACCGGTTTACGTGATCTGACTTCTGTTTCAGATCCTGAAAAATCCTTACCTGCAAGTGATGAGTTTTTGAAATTGGCCGCACAGTTTTGTCAGATCGAACGAGCCGCGCTGGTTCCAATCAAGAATAAGACATTACAGGCTTCACAAGCAGTCTTTCTCGGCGCTCGTTTCGCTTTGGTTACGAATGATCCGTTGCTGTGCAGAGCGTTGAACGAAGAGCTTCTTTGCCATGTCGGCAGTCTTGATGGTGATCAGCGAAAAGACAGCCATTACCTGGTCGTTGCTCCGGTTTCAGACGTCTCACAAAATATGCATGCGCTTTTGATCGTGGATGCATTGCCGTTTTTTGCATTGCAGGATGAAACCTTGCATATGCTGAATTTGATGCTCGGTTACTACGGAGATAGTCTGTCGGCCGCTGCACTGGTGGCCCCAATTCAATCTGAATGGCATGCCTGCCCGGCTGCGTTTGCGCTCGAGTTGCAAAGGTTGTCTCATCTTGAGCGCCAGAGTGATGTCCCCAGCACTCTCATTGCACTAAATTTTGCGGCCAATAAATCCTCCGAAGATTTGCCGTCCCGTATCCTGCGTCAGGAACGATCTCTGGATGTTACTTGGGTGATTGGAAAGGATCCCGCACGCCCGAGGGCATTGCTGGCGCTGCTGCCTTTGGCGGGCTCCGCAGCAGTTGACGGCTATCTCGCACGCACTGAGCGCTGGCTTGCATCGCAATTCGAAACGAATCTTGAAGGGGTTGGAATCAGCTTCCGCGCGTGGCAAATCGGGGACATGCCCCCACTGACTTTGCTCAGTCAAGTTCTGGAGGAATGCAATGTTGAAAGCGATGCTTGCGCTCTACGCGCTACTGCTTGAGTGCGCGGCATGGGGGCTGTTCGTCGCACGGGATAGCGCTTCCGATGTGCTATTCATTATGTTTTTTATGACGCATTTCCTTGCCAGTGCTTCACTTGCGTCATGCATGCTTTTAATTGTATCCGGAGAAGTCAAAAAAACATCGCAGGCGCTCTGGGCGTTGTTTTTTAGTGTTGCAGCATTCATGCCACTGCTGGGCTTTGTCGTGGTGATGTGTATTGCTTTTGCACTGCTTCGAGTGCCCTTGTTCGTCAAGAAGACCCATTTTTCCGCGCTGGGCTTGCCACTTCTGGATCCGCGTGATCGACCGGGCGAGTGGGCTTTTCGTCAGGCCGGATTGCGTCACTTTTTGCACAATGATCGGGCTCCTCTGGATCAGCGCTTGAGGGCTTTGGTAACGCTAAAGGGTGCGCCGACGCAGTGTGCCAGTCCGGTTCTGCATGATCTGCTGGCGGATAAATCCGACGATTTGCGTTTGCTGGCTTATGGCATGCTCGATTCGCCGGAAAAGCGACTTAATGCCCAGATTCACAAATGGCGACTTGTCTGGCAAAAAGCTGTGGACGCGCCTTCACGCCGTGGGGCGGCGCGACATCTTTCCGCGTTGCACTGGGAGTTGATTTATCAAGGCTTGGTGCAAGGTGATCTGCGTCGTCATGCCGCAGAGAGTGCTCTGCGTTTTCTTGAACAGACGCCAGATAAAGAAAGGGATGCTGGCCTGCATCTGCGGCATGGTCGCTTGTTGCAGGAAATGGGCCGGATCGAAGAGGCTGGTCCCGCCTATCATCGGGCAGACTCTCTGGGCCTGCCTGCGCCACGCGTACTACCTTACCTTGCCGAGTTGGCGTTTGCGCGTCGTGATTTTTCAGAAGTCCTCCGACTTCTGAAAACGCTGCGAGCCTATCCTGACCAGAGCCGTCTTCAGCCATTGCTGCGTTTCTGGGGGATAGCATGAGCAATGAAGAGAATTTTCCCAAGGCTGCGGATGCTGATATTGCCTTGCTGCTTGAAAGCACCTTTCCATACATTTCCGGCGGTGTTTCAAGCTGGGTGAATCAGATCATCCAGGCGTTTCCAGAAATCCGGTTCGCCGTGGTTTTTCTGGGGAGCCGGCGCAAGGACTACGGCAATCTAAAATATGCGTTGCCTGACAACGTCGTCCACGTGGAAACGCACTATTTGTATGACGATTTGAGCAGCCACGGCGTCGACGTTGTCTCAAGGCCTGGTGACGCTGCAGTGTTTTCGCGGGTGGGTGATTTGCACGATGCTTTTCGACGTCAAGGCGCCGTAGATCTTTCAGCATTTGATGAGGTCACGGCGCGGATGATGCATGGCCGCAATCTCACCTTGAAGGATTTTCTGCACTCTGAGCAATCCTGGGCGTTCATTACGGACTCTTACCGGCGGTTTTGCACTGACCCGAGTTTCGTTGATTATTTCTGGACGGTGCGCATCATGCACCAGCCTCTGTGGAAGCTTACCGATATAGCGAAAAACATGATTCCGGTGAGAGCGCTGCATGCCGTGTCGACAGGCTATGCCGGCTTGCTCGGAGCTTTGCTTGCCCGCTCAAGGGGCTTGCCTTTGATCTTGTCTGAACATGGTATTTACACAAAGGAGCGCAAGATCGATCTGTATCAGAGTGAGTGGATTCGCGACAACCGCAACCCCTTCCAGAAGGATTCTTCGGAGCTCTCTCATTTCCAGACGATGTGGATTCATTTCTTCGAATGGTTGGGGCGAATTTGCTACGATTCCGCCGATCCGATCATCGCGCTCTACGAAAAGAACCGGCTGCGTCAGATTGAAGACGGTGCTAGCGAGGAACGCACTTGCAACATCCCGAATGGCGTGAACGTGGGGCGATTGGCCGCGCTGCGGGAAAGGCGGGGAGAGAAGATCCCGCCGGTGCTGTGTCTGATTGGGCGTGTTGTGCCGATCAAGGACGTCAAGACCTTCATCCGCGCAATGCTTATTCTGGCCAATCGCATGCCGGTTGTGGAAGGATGGATTGCCGGGCCGGTAGATGAAGACCCTGCTTACGCTCGCGAGTGTCGCGAGTTTGCTGAAAACCTCGGTCTGGGTGACAGGCTCCAGTTTCTCGGCTTCCAGCAAATCGAAGATTTGATGCCAAAAATCGGGGTTGTGGTTTTAACGTCTATATCAGAAGCCTTGCCTCTGGTGATTCTTGAAGGTTTTGCCGCCGGAGTGCCAGCGCTCACCACGGATGTTGGTGCGTGCCGTCAGCTGGTGTATGGCCTGGACGAGGAAGATCGCGCGCTGGGAGCGGGTGGGCGCGTCGTGGGAATTGCGAATCCGGAAGAACTGGCTGATGCCGCCATAAGCCTGCTTAAACCGGATAACTGGTACGCGGCGCAGGCCGCTGGCATTGCCCGTGTCGAGAAATATTATTCAGATGAGCTGATGTTTGATCGGTACAGAGCCGTGTACATGCGTGCTTTGAACCACGCATGTGTTCCTGGCGCGGATTTCGCCCCTATGCGCTGTCCATTCGGAGGGTAGGTATTCTCATGGCGGGCATTGGATTCGAGCTTCGAAAACTGCTGCGCAAAGATACGCTTCTGGGTTTGCTGCAGGCCTATGTCTATGCAGGCGTGATTAGTTCGGGGCCTTGGGTGCTGTCAATTGTCGGCATTCTGATTGTAGGCGCTCTATCGCACGCAGTCGTCGAGCCAAACGTGCTGGTAACGCAATTTCAAGTGTCGGTAACGTACTTGATTGCGTCGTCCTTGATTTTGACCGGCGTGCTGCAACTGGCGTTTACACGATTCATCTCCGACCGCATGTTCGAACATCAGGAAAACCTGGTTTTTTCCAATCTGAATGGTGCATTCCTGGTGACCTTCGCAGCCGCCGGCATGTTCGGTCTGCTCTGTGCGATGACCCTGTTTTCGGGCTTCGGGGTGGTCTACAGAATTCTTATGCTTTCGGGCTTTGTGATGCTCTGCGGCATCTGGATTGCGACCATCCTGCTCTCCGGGCTGAAGCGCTATCTAGCTATCGTCGTGCTGTATGCCTCCGCCTATGCGATTGTGGTCTGCCTGGCTTTGCTGGCCCGGCCATGGGGGCTGGAGGGGCTGCTGGCTGGATTCGTGGTGGGCCAGTTCGTCTTGCTGGTTGGCGTGTGGCTGCTGATTGCTCGGCAGTTTCATTCGCCACAATTCATCTCCTTTGATTTTTTACGCAAGGGGGTGATTTTCCCTTCACTGATGGTGATTGGCCTGCTTTACAACCTTGGGGTTTGGGCCGACAAAATCATGTTCTGGTTTTATCCAGATACCTCGACTGCAATCATTGGCCCCTTGCGCGCCTCGCTGATTTACGACTTGCCCGTTTTCATGGCCTACATATTCATCATTCCAGGGATGGCCGTTTTCCTGGTTCGTATCGAGACTGATTTCGTCGAGTATTACGACCGTTTCTACGACGCGGTCCGCTCCGGCGGCTCGCTCACGCATATCGAAAACATGCGTGACGAGATGCTCTATGCGATCCGCCAGGGCTTGCTGGAAATCGGCAAAATACAGATGCTGGCCGTGCTCGTGGCGATGGTGACTGGCCCGGCTGCGCTCAAGGCGCTGGGGATATCCGAGCTTTACCTCTCACTGTTCTATATACAGACGGTTGGCGCCAGTCTTCAGGTCGGGCTGCTGGCCTTGCTGAACGTCTTTTTTTATCTGGATCAGCGCCGCATTGTTCTTAATCTCTGTGCGCTCTTCGTGCTGGGCAATGTCTTATTCACCGCAATGACGCTAAAAATGGGCGCAGTCTGGTACGGCTATGGCTACTGTGCTGCTACCTTTCTGACGTTGTTTGTCGGCCTGTATCTGCTTGATCACAAATTGGGTCGTCTTGAGTACGAGACATTCATGCTGCAGTGACGCGCTGCAGGCATAGACGATAAATTGCGCGCGTTCCCGTCGCGCCAGGGCGACAAGTCGTTTCCGGACGCCTCCATGAACTTTTCCTGAGTATCTGATTGACGCAAAGCCAAGGCGCTATGCCGCTGTGGAAGTCCCTCACGATTCCCTTGTCGGGCGTTGTGAGGCGAATCCAAGGTGTGTAGAGTCGGGCTGAATGTATGGCAATCACGAGAAGACAGGAGAATCTTTATGGCGCAAAGCAGGCTACATCTGCTGATCATTGATCCGCAGAATGATTTTTGTGATCTGCCTGCGGCGTATTGCCCGCCTGATCCGCTGAGCGGGCTTCCCATGACGCCAGCGCTGCCGGTAACGGGCGCGCACGCCGACATGCAGCGTCTGGCTGCGCTGATCGATGCGGGCCGGGCAGGGCTGAGCGAGATCACCGTCACGCTGGATTCGCACCAGCATCTGGATATCGCGCATCCCACCTTCTGGTGTGACGCCAGTGGCGCGGCGATTGCGCCCTTCACCCCGATCACCGCTGCCGACGTGTATGCCGGCAAGTTTCAGCCCCGACTCGCCGAGGCGCAGGGCCGCGTGCTTGCCTATCTGGATGCGCTGGAGGCGGCCGGGCGTTATACGCACATGGTCTGGCCCGTGCATTGCGAGATCGGCACCTGGGGCCACAACATTCACCACGACCTGCGTCTCGCCCTCAATCGCTGGGAAGAGCAGCGCCTCGCCATTGTCGGCAAAGTCGTGAAGGGCACGAATCCCTGGACCGAGCATTTCAGCGCCATCATGGCCGAGGTGCCCGATTCCGCCGATGTCAGCACCCAGCTCAATGCCGAGTTGATTGCCCAACTCCAGCGTGCGGATCGCCTCTACATCGCGGGCGAGGCCGGCAGTCATTGCGTCAAGGCGACGGTTGAACACATCGTCGATAACTTCGAACATGCCGATCTGCATAAGCTCGTGCTGATCGAAGACTGCATCAGCCCGGTCGGCGGCTTCGAGGTGAATCAGGCTGAATTTCTCAGCAGCATGCGGGCACGCGGCTTGCAGATCGCCCGAGCGAGCGATGTGCTTGCCGAGTTGCAAGCGGACATCTGATTTTGTAGGGCTGACTTCAGTCGGCCATTCACGCGAGAAGTGCGACTGAAGTCGCACCTACGAAACCGGATTATCTTGGCCGGAAAATACACGGCCCTTGAAAGAACAAACATGAATCAGAACCACCAAGCGCCCATCGTGCGCAGCCTGCTCGAAAACGACCTCTACAAATTCACCATGTGGCAGGCGCTGCTGCACAGTCATCCCGGTGCGCAGGCTGAGTATCGCTTCGTCTGCCGCAATACCACGGCTTTCCCGCTGGCTGAATTGAAGGAGGCTGTAGAACTAGAGCTGGAGCGGCTCTGCAGCCTTCACTTCGCGCAGGACGAGCTGGATTACCTCTCCAGCCTGCGCTTCATCAAGAGTGATTTTGTCGACTTCCTGACCGTTTTCCGCTTCCAGCGCCGCTTCATCGAAGTGCGCGCCGAGGGCGAGCATCTGTCCGTCGTCGCCAAAGGGCCGCTGGTGCACGTCATGGGCTTCGAGATTTTCGTGCTCTACATCGTCAATGAGCTCTACTTCCGCCGCCTGAGTCAGGATGGCGTACTGGAGGTGGCACGCGAACGTCTGCGCGGCAAGATCGAACTGCTCAAGGCCAACGCAGCGGAGTTGGCTGCTGATCCGGATTCACCCTTCGTATTCTTCGATTTCGGCCTGCGCCGGCGCTACTCCGGCGCCTGGCAGGAAGAAGTCGTGCAGACCTTCGCCCGTGAATTTCCTCAGCACTTTCGCGGCACGTCCAATGTGTATCTGGCCAAGCAGCATGGCCTCACACCCATCGGCACCATGGCGCATGAATACCTGCAGGCCTACCAGTCCTTCGGCTTCCGCTTGCGCGATTTCCAGAAAGCCGCGCTCGAAGGCTGGGTGCAGGAATACCGTGGCGATCTGGGCGTCGCCCTCACCGACGTGGTCGGCATGGACGCCTTCCTCGGCGATTTCGACCTGTATTTCGCCAAGCTCTTCGACGGCCTGCGTCACGACTCGGGCGATCCGGTGGAGTGGGGCGAAAAGGCGCTGGCGCATTACGCCAAGCTGCGCATCGACCCGAAGACCAAGCGTCTGGTCTTCTCCGACGGCCTCAACATCCCGCGCGCGCTTGAGCTGTATCGCCACTTCCGCGGCCGCATCCCGACCAGCTTCGGCATCGGCACCGACCTGAGTAACGACACCCCGCACAAGGCACTCAACATTGTCATGAAGATCACCGCCTGCAACGGCCAGCCCGTCGCCAAGCTATCGGACTCGCCGGGCAAGACCTTGTGCGAGGACGAAACCTTTCTGGCTTATCTGCGGCAGGTGTTCAAGCACCCGGTTTGACGACATGAAATGAACCACTGCGCTGGATCTAGTCAACGCAAATCCAAAAGCCTGGCCCGCGCGGCTCCTTCCCCCTGGCAGGGGGAAGGCTGGGATGGGGGTTCTCACGTACAACAAGGCGTGTCCTTTGTTGGACATTTTTACCCCCACCCTTGCCCTCCCCCTTAAATGAGGAGGGAATGTTCGGGCCCGCTGCTTCTCCTTTTGTTCCCAGCTCGGCGCCGCGAAAAACATTACCCGTCAGGACCACCACAATGCGCATCACCCCTGAAATGACCCTCTTCTGGCGTGCCAACGAAATCCTCGGCAACTGGTATCCGAGCACTTTCGTCGTGGACGGCCAGAGCTTCAATAGCGGCGAGCAGTGGATGATGCATGCCAAAGCCATGCTCTTCGGCGATCACGAAATAGCCGCAAAAATTCTGCAGGAAGTGCACCCGCGCCGCCAGAAACTGCTCGGCCGGCAGGTGCGCGGTTTCGATGCTGCGATTTGGGATGCGCGCAGCGAAGAACTTGTCTTCATCGGCCTACTCGAAAAATTCCGCCAGAACCCCGCGCTCGCAGCCGAGCTGCTGGCCAGCGGCGAAACCCTGCTGGTCGAAGCCAGTCCGGACGATCCCATCTGGGGTATCGGCCTCGAAGAGGAAGACCCGCGCGCCCTTGATCCCGCCCAATGGCAAGGCCAGAACCGGCTCGGCACGGTGCTGATGCGCGTGCGCGCGGTCTTGCGCTCAGCTGCTTCGGAGTGAGGCTGGCGGCTTGCCACGCCGCAGATTGGCGAATTTCAGGAGGCTGTCTGTAGATCCGCGCTGCGCCTGTCTGTGCGGCATGCCTGCCCGCTCAGGTCCGTTGGGTGCGGGTCTTCAGGCAGGTCGTTTTAAAAGCCTGAAGTGCGCCCTGCGAGGCCGAAAAGCCGGCGATGTAGGGTGGGCACGGTGTGCCTACGCGGCGTATCATCCTATGCAATTGACACAGTCTGGTTTGGGGGTTCGTTATGGAAAGCTATGTTTTTAGAACGATGTGCGGCGCGCAGGGTTACTTTCAAGTGGATGGCGACGATTGCTATATATATGCGGCAAACAATTACTTTCTGCCGATAAAATCAGAGTGCAAGTTATCTCATTGGGTTGCGGCAAAGGATGATTTAAATATATGTTTTCCTGAAACGACGCATTCTGACCCAATGAGTAAGGTGGCAAGTTATTTTGTTTGGAGTGTTTGGTCTTCGGGTGGGGACATATCTCCAAACATAGTTGAATTTTCTAAGGCGCGACTTGAATCCGGCGTATACAGTTTAAGAATGAATCGCGGTAGCTATTGCTTGTATGAGCAATATAAACGGACTAGCAATTCTTTGATTGATGAGGTTCGTTCGTTTCATAACATTTCTGAGGCTATGGAGCAAATATTCAAGGTGCTTGAGCCTGTGATGGAAAACTTGACTGCGTATGGCCATAGAGTGAGAGAGGTTCTTACTATTGCGTGTGCTGAGGTTGAGTATCTTCTTCTTCAGTTTTTAAAAGAAAATAATTATGAGCCGAAAAATAGATACACAACTAAAGATTTTGTAAGGGCTTTGCCGTATTTGAAGCTTGATGTTTTTGAGGTTGTTTTGGAGATGCACCCTTTGTTAGGTACGTTTGTGCCATTCAAATCATGGTCCGATGAAAGCCCAACTAAGTCGATCCCATGGTATGACGATTACAATGCTGCAAAGCACGATAGGGGGAGCAATTTCTGTCGAGCGTCATTCGGTTCTTTAGTAAGTTCGGTGGCCGCAATACATGTTTTGCTTGAAGCTCAATATGGAGAAGAAGTTTTTGATTGTCCTATGAGGTCTATGTACAAAAGTTGTTTCAAAACGACAAAAAGGCCAATTTGGCCTGTTGGCGATATTGCCGCCCCGGCTTTTTCCCCCAACGGTAGCGTTTTATGGAATCGGGAAAGTGGTGTTTTTTGTGCAGAGTGAATCCCGCCCTACAAGACCGTAGTTCGTGAATATCCAGAAAGAAAACATGACTACCCCCCAAACCTTCACCACCGCCGTCCTGATCGGCCGTTTCCAGCCTTTCCATTCGGGCCATGCCGCGCTGCTGGCCAAGGCGCTGGAGACCGCGCCGCAAGTCGTGGTGCTGCTGGGCTCGGCCTTCTCCGCGCGCAATGCCAAAAACCCCTTCAGCTGGGAGGAGCGGGCAGCGATGATCGCTTGCACGCTGGATGAGGCGCAGCGCGCTCGCGTGAGCTTCCTGCCGATGCGTGATTGCTATGACGATGCGCGCTGGGCGGCGCAGGCCAGCGAGCTGGTGCGGGCGCACGTGGGTGAGGGCGCACAGGTGGCCTTGATCGGTTATCTGAAGGATGCGTCCAGCCAGTATCTGAATCGCTTCCCGGACTGGACATTTATCGCCGTGCCGCAGCAGGGCGAGATCGAGGCCAGCGCGCTGCGCGCGATCTGGTTCGAGGGCGAGGATGCCTGCGTGACGCGTGCGCTACTGGCGCCGCTGTTGCCGCCGGCGGTGCTGGAGTATCTGCAGGGCTGGGCGCGGCTGGCGCATTTCGCGGCGCTGCGTGAAGAGCATCTGGCCATCGAGGCGAGCAAGCGGGTGTGGGGTGTCGGCCCGTTCATCACGGTGGATGCGCTGGTGAAGGCGTCCGACCAGATCTTGCTGATTCGTCGTGGTCGCGCGCCGGGCAAGGGTCTGTGGGCACTGCCCGGTGGCTTTCTGGACGGGCGCGAGCGGGTGCTGCAGGGCGCGATCCGCGAGCTGCGCGAGGAGACCGGTTTCGGCCTGCTGGATGCGACGCTGGAAGAGGCGCTGGTGGGCACGGCGGTATTCGATCATCCTGATCGCAGTGCGCGGGGCCGCACGATCACGCACGCGCATTTCTTCGATCTGAAAAATGCCCGTCCGCCGCAGGTGGCCGGTGCCGATGATGCGGCCGAAGCGCGCTGGGTGCCGATCGCGGCGCTGGCAGCGATGGAAGGCGAGCTGTTCGAGGACCATTTCAATATCCTCAATCACTTTCTGGGCTTGGTTCAATAAAGACGATTTTCCGCAGCCAGGCATTCACGGTGGATGACTGCGCAAGCGACACACGACGGGAGAAAACATGTTTGGCATTCGTTTCATCAAGGTTGAACCGACGGATTTCGTACTCCAGTTCAAGCGCGGGCAAGTCGTGCGCGAAGGTGCCGGCCTGTCCTTCTTCTACTACGGCCCGACCTCGTCGCTGGTGCGTGTGCCCGTCGGCAGTGTCGATGTGCCCTTCATCTTTGAAGAGGTGACGGCGGATTTTCAGAAGGTGACGGTGCAGGGCCAGCTGACCTATCGCGTGGCGGATCCGCGCAAGCTGGCGCAGCTGATGAATTTCACGCTGGCGCCGAATGGCCGGGACTTCAGTTCCGACGATTCGAAGAAGCTGCCGCAGCGCTTGATCAACCATGCGCAGGTGCTCACGAGCACGTCCTTGCGTTCGACGCCTTTGCGCGAAGCGCTGGGCGGATCCGATACGCTGGTAGCCAGCGTGCGCGATGGTCTGCGTGCGGCGGAAGCCATTTCATCGCTGGGGGTCGAGGTGCTGGGGCTGTCGATTCTGGCCATCAAGCCGACGCCGGAAACGGCGCGCGCTCTGGAGGCGGAGACGCGCGAATCCATCCTGCGGCAGGCCGATGAGGCGGTGTTTACACGCCGGAATTTCGCCGTGGAGCAGGAGCGCGCGATCAAGGAAAACGAGTTGAATACCGAAATCGCGGTGGAGAACAAGAAGCGCCAGATCAAGGAGGCGCAGATGGACGCAGAGAAATCCGTTGCGCAGAAAAAGCGCGAACTGCGCGAAGCCGAGATGGCGACCAAAATCGCCCTGGAGCAGCAGAACAAGGATTTGCTGGCGCTCTCCACCGCGAATGCGCGGGATGAGTCGGATGCCAAAGCCTATGGCATATCGGCCATGATGAAGGCGCTGTCGCAGACCGACCCGAAGACGCTGCAAGCCTTGACCTGCGCGCGTCTGGATGCGGCGCAGCTGGTCGCCTTGGCGTTCAAGGAGCTGGCGGAGAATGCGGAGAAAATCGGTGAGCTGAATATTTCGCCCGAGCTTCTGAATGGCTTGCTGAGTCGCGAGACGAAATAGGCATGAATCGGCAGACTGAAAACAAGATCGTTCTGGTTACGCGAAAAAGCCGGCTGGACGACTTGATTCAACGCTTCAATACCGAAGGCCAGGCGCGATTCTATGTCGAGCATCTGGGCGCGGATTTTTCGGACTATCTGCTCGAACACCAGCGTTACCGGCAGGCCGTGTTCGATGCCGAGCAAAGCCTGTCGCGGCATGGGCGCGTGCAGGTGGTGGATCGTGCGTTCGTGCCGAATTTCGTGTTCGGCGGCCAGGATACGGTCGTGGCGCTGGGGCAGGATGGACTGGTGGCCAATGTCCTCAAGTACCTGACGACCCAGAAGCTGGTCGGCGTGAATCCCGACCCGGCGCGCTGGGAAGGTGTGCTGTTGCCCTTCGTCGTGCGTGATCTGGATCGCGTGCTGC
The DNA here is from genome assembly GCF_040566545.1 of Uliginosibacterium flavum. Classification (NCBI taxonomy): domain Bacteria; kingdom Pseudomonadati; phylum Pseudomonadota; class Betaproteobacteria; order Rhodocyclales; family Zoogloeaceae; genus Uliginosibacterium; species Uliginosibacterium flavum. The sequence continues at coordinate 9,575 of NZ_JBEWZI010000002.1, read as the reverse complement.
CGGAGGTCTTCGCCGAGAAGCGCCGCGTGCGCGAAATCACCATGGCGCAAGCCACGCTCAACACCGGCGAGTCGCTATGCGCGGTGAATGACTTGTTCATCGGCCCGCGCTCCCATACTTCGGCCCGCTATGAAATCAGCTGTGGCGGGCAGACCGAGCAGCAGTCCTCCAGCGGCATCATCGTGTCGACGGGGCTGGGCGCGAGCGGCTGGCTGCGCAGCGTGATCGCCGGCGCCAGTGGCATCGTGTCGGCGCTGTCAGGCGCGGCTGATGATGCGGCGGCCGAGATGGCTGATTTCAGTTGGGAATCGGACTACCTGTATTTTTCGGTGCGCGAGCCGTGGCCCAGCAAGACGTCCTCCAGCGCCATCAGCTTTGGTCAGGTGACGCCGGCCAGTCCCTTGACGCTGGTGTCGCAAATGCCGGAGAACGGCGTGATTTTCAGCGACGGCATGGAGCATGATTTCGTGCAGTTCAATGCCGGCACGCGCGCAACGATCAGCCTGGCGGAGCGACGTGGCTTGCTGGTGGTTTGAACGGTTTCGTGAATGGTGTGCTGATGCAGGATCTCAGGCGTGATGATGCCCGTAGACCCGCATGCAACGGCGCTTTGCAGGCCGGAAACGTGAAAAGGTCCGTCCTGTCTTGATCTTCGGGATGCATGCCTGCAGAAAGCCAGCAGGCGCGGCTCTTCAGCTAGGTTGTGCGGGTGAGTGCCGTCTGGAATTATGCCGAAAGCTTGGCCAGGACAAGGGTTGCCGTCACGCCCTCGCCGATGCCGGATGTCAGCGTTACGGTGCCGCCGTGGGCTTCCGCGATTGCCTTTGCAATTGGCAGCCCCAGGCCCGTACCGCCGGTATGGCGGGCGCGTGAGGATTCGATCCGGAAGTAGGGCTCGAAGACTTTCTCCAGCTCGCTTTCAGGAATGCCGGGGCCGTTGTCGGTGATGCTGATGCGTACCGCCGTATCCGTTTCTTCGACGCCGATCTTGATGTTGCCGCCGCCGTAGAAGCGCGCGTTGTCGAGCAGATTGGCAATGCAGCGACGCAGAGCGTGCGGGCGGGCCCTGATGGCGTGCGTGCATTGGCCTTGGCGGGTGATCGTGGCGCCGAGTTCTTCCATGTCTTCGATGACGCTGTCGAGCAATGCGTTGAGGCTGACCGCTACCATCGGTTCGGTGTCGGAGCCGGCGCGCAGAAAGTCCAGCGTGTGGCCGATCATGCTGTCCATTTCACCGAGGTCCCGCGCCATCTTTTCGCGCAGCTCCGGCGCGATATCGCCTTCCAGGCGAAGGCGCATCCGTGTGATGGGCAGGCGCAGGTCGTGCGATACCGCCGAGAGGGCCTGCGCCCGGGTGTTCACGAGGCGTTTGATGTCACGCTGCATGGTGTTGAAGGCGCGCACGGCCTGCTGAACTTCCTGCGGCCCGCTTTCCGGGAGTGGCGGCTGGTTCAGGTTTTTCGCGAGGCCGGCCGCGGCTCTCGAAAAGTGGGCCAGGGGCCGGGTCAGGCGCCGTACCGCCCAGATCGCCAGGGCTGTCGTCGCCAGACCCAGCAACACCAGAAGCGCGATGAGGCGGTAGGGCAGGTCGGTTGCCGGAACCGGCAGCAGGTGGTGAAAGGTGACGACGACGTCATCATGAAGACGGATCTGGGCGACGTAGGTACGGGCGAACAGCTTGCCCCGGCTAAGCACTGAATCGTGCCCGCCTTCCGGGTGGTTGGGGCGCGGCGGTGGATGCACACCCATGAGCATGGGGTCGATGCGTTCCAGTGCCAGCATCTGGATTTCCAGCGGCTGCGGGAGCTGACGCGTGGCTTCCGCAGCGAAGAGCCGGGCGTCAGGCGATTCGTCGATTTTTTCTACGGCCCAAGGCACCGAGAGGGAGAGCATCGTCGGCTGCACACTCAATGCCTTGACGAGCATTGGCCGCTCGGTCGGCTCGGCCTGATCCAGCACGGTTGCGATGCCTGCCATGCGCTGGGCGGCATATTCGGCGAGCAATTTGTAGTTCAGGCGCCCGCGATCCTCCAGCAGCAACCACAGACCCAGCACCTGCACGATGGCAAGGACTACGAACAGCGCCAGCGCGATCTGGCCGAAGAGCGTGTGAGGTAGCCATTTCATGCGCTCGCCTCCACCCTGGTGGCGAGCATGTAGCCTTCACTGCGCACGGTTTTGATGAGTTGGGGGTCGCGTGCGTCATCGTTCAGACGCCGCCGCAGGCGCGAGATCATCACATCGATGGTGCGATCAAAGGGCCCAGCGTCACGCCCGGCCATGGCATCGGTCAGCTGATCGCGCGAGAAGACGCAGTTTGGCGTTTCGGCCAGCAGGTGCAGGAGGCGAAATTCTCCAGTCGACAAAGCAATCACGATGCCATCCGAGTCGATCAGATTTCGGGCGGCAAGATCCAGGGTCCAGCCGGCGAAGTGCAGCGCCTTGGCCGGGCGATCGCGGGGTTCGTGGTCTTCGGCGCGGCGCAGGATGCTGCGGATGCGTGCCAGCAGTTCGCGCGGATTGAAGGGTTTTGGCAGGTAGTCGTCGGCGCCCATCTCCAGCCCGATGATGCGATCCATGTCATCGCCGCGAGCGGTGAGCATCAGGATCGGCAGGCGCGAGGCGGCACGCAGGTTTCGACACAGCGTCAGGCCGTCTTCACCGGGCAGCATCAGATCCAGGATCAGCAGGTCAGGGGTAGATGCTTCCAGCATTTTGCGCATGGATTGACCATCGCCCGCCGTCTCGACAAGGAAACCGTTGTTGCCCAGGTAGCCGCGTAGCAGTTCGGTCAGTTCCGGGTCGTCGTCGACGACCAGAATTTTCTTGTTCATGGCAGTACGCGTGAAATTCGGTGCTTTCCAGCATAGCCGGAAGCTGCCTGCGGGGCGTGGTTTTTTCGCATAGGGAACATGCAGTTACAGGTATTTACAAGCCATTTACAAAACGCCGCCTAAGTCCCCTATGTGGTTCACACACCTGTCGTTCAATGTAGCCATCCCAGCTCAATCGGACGGGCCCTGATGCCTTGGTTGGAGAAGCATCACCGTGGGAGGGGGCGGCTCAGCGGGTGGCGCAGGAATCCGCCCGCTGAACGGTGGATGTGAGTTTTTGATTGTCATAACAAGAGTCTGCGAACATGAATGCACGTAATGAAATCCTGATGCAGGAGACGCCTTCCTCCAATGCCGACATGAAGGCGGCAACGCGTCGTGCCGTCTGGCTGAAGTTGCTGATGCAGTGGCACTGGATCAGCTCCGCCGTGAGCCTGGTGGGCATGCTGTTCTTTGCGGCCAGTGGGATCACGCTGAATAACGCGGATGTTTTCGAAAGCACCACGGCAAAGGTGACGCGCCAGTCCGCCGTGCTGCCTGCGGCCGTGCTGACCGAGCTGAACACGCAGGCGGGTGAGGGTGGGCGCGAGGTGCCGACCGCGCTCAAGGCCTGGCTGCGCGAGAACTGGCAATTGGCGATCTTCCCGAAGGCGAGTGAGTGGCAGCCCGATGAAGTCTTCGTGGATCTGAAAAGCCCCGGCGTGGACGCCTCGCTGACAATTGATCGGCATAGCGGGGCGATCCAGTACGAGTCAAGTGATCGCGGCTGGGTTGCGTACTTTAACGATCTTCACAAGGGCCGAAATGCCGGCCGGGTGTGGAGCTGGTTCATTACCTTGTTCGGCGTCGCCTGTGTGATTTTCAGCGTGACCGGCCTGCTGATCCTGCAGGTGCATGCACGTTCGCGCTGGACAGTGTGGCCGGTGACGGGGCTGGGCCTGCTGTTGCCCTTGCTGCTGATGCTGCTCTTTGTGCATTGAATCTAAATTTGAAAGGAATAATCATGAAATCTCGTCTCTGCTCTTCAATCCTGTCCCTCTTCGGCGTGGGGCTCGCTTTGCCTGCTCAGGCGGCTGATGCCCAGCTTGAAATCAATTTGCCGTCGATTCAGGGCGCGCGGGTCAAGCGCCCTTACGTCGCGGTGTGGCTGGAAAAGGCCGCCAGCCATGACTTCGCTGGCAACATTGCCGTGTGGTACGACATGACCAAGCCCAACAATATCGGCGCCACAAAGTGGCTGCCCGATATGCGCAGCTGGTGGCGGGTGAGTGGTAGCCAGGCTAGCTTTCCGATTGATGGCGTATCGGGGGCGACCCGACCGGCAGGCGATCATGTGATCAATCTCGGTGCGACTGACGCTGTCAAGAAACTGACCCCGGGCGACTACGAAGTTGTGGTCGAGGTGGCACGCGAGCACGGTGGCCACGAACTACTGCGCTTACCCATGCAGTGGCCGCCTCGCAGCGCGGCGAAGGCGGAAGCCTCCGGTGCGGAAGAAGTCGGTCTGGTGCGTCTGACGACCAAACCCTGAGCGTGTGATGATGAATTCGTCCGTTTCCCGGGTGCTGGTTCCGACCCGCATCGATCACGCTTCCGGCCTGCCTGAGGGCGATGTGTACAAGCTGTCGGGGACCTGTATGGGCACGATCTGGAGTGTGCACGTGGTCATCTCGGAACGCACCGTGCCCGGTCAGTTGCAGACAGATATCGCAGCTATCCTGGAGTGCATTGAGGCTCAGATGAGCCACTTCCGCGAAAGCTCGGTGCTGCGCCGCTTCGCACGCCTGGAGGCGGGGGACTGGATGGCGCTGCCGGAAGAGTTTGCGTTTGTCATGCACGCAGCACTGGACGTAGCCCGGCTCAGTCAGGGCGCTTTCGATCCGGCCCTTGCCCCCGCGATTGATGCGTGGGGCTTCGGAGCGGCGCTGCGCTTTGGTGACGCCGGATTCACGCCCCCCGCAACGGGTATTCCGCATCCAGCGCTGACATGGCAAGCCCTGGAGGTGAAAGAGGGGCGCCTGCAGCAGCCTGGCGGGATCTCCTTGAATCTTGCCGCGATAGCCAAGGGCTTCGCCGTAGATAGCGTATCTGGCTACCTCACGCATTTGGGGCTGGTGCATCACCTGGTTGAGGTGGGGGGCGAATTGCGTGGCGCTGGCATGAAGCCGGATGCTCAGCCCTGGTGGGTGGCGCTGGAGTCGCCCGCAGTGGATTGTCCTCTGCCGCCCACACGCATTGCGCTGCATGGGCTTGCGGTGGCGACCTCTGGAGATTATCGGCGGCGCTATCTGCTGGACGGGCGCCCCATGCAGCACACGATCGATCCACGGACAGGAGCACCGGTTGCGCACGCACTCTCCTCGGTGACCGTAGTCCATGAAGAGTGCATGTACGCCGATGCCTGGGCGACCGCGATCATGGTGCTGGGGGCGCAAGCAGGCCTGCAGCTCGCCGAAGCGCAAGGGCTGCGCGCCCTGCTGCAATGGCGGGGAGGAGATGGAAAATGGCGCGAGGCATCCAGTACCGAGTTCAAGGCGTTGCAGCCTTAAAGGAATGGAAGTAATGGAATACGTATTTGGAGATCTCTGGCGCGTACAGGTCGCGCTCGCGCTGAGCTTGGCCTACGCGCTGCTTTGCTACCTCATGTACCGCAGAGCGTTGCTGGCGGGGCTCAGCCCTCAAGCGGACAGGCATATCGGCACTGACGCGAAGCCGGTCTGGATCATTTATGCAAGCCAGACCGGACAGGCCGAGGCAATCGCCCGGCTGGCTGGCCGAGCCTTGGGCGCGTCGGGCGTGCCTGTCAATCTTCGCCGCATCGATCAGCCCTGGCTGAATGAAGTCGCCGGCGCTCGCCATGTGCTGTTTGTCGTCAGTACTTGTGGCGAGGGCAGTCCGCCAGATCATGCCCTCGGATTTTTTCGGACCCGTCTGGCTGCCGGAGCATGCGCCGCTCTGCGGGGGCTGAGCTATGGCGTACTGGCGCTGGGTGATCGCAGCTACCCGCACTTTTGCGCTTTCGGGCTTCAACTCGATCAATGGCTGCAGGCGTCCGGCGCCATTGCGGCCTTTCCGCGTATTGATGTAGATAGACTGGATGCGCCAAGCCTGACGCGCTGGAAGCACGCCCTGCAGGGTTTGGGAGCGCAGACCGCGGTGATGACCCCTGCACTCGATACTGGCTTTTCGGACTGGCGCTTTGTTGGCCGTCGTTGTCTGAATATCGGCAGCCCCGGCGCACCGCTGTTCAAGGTGGAGCTGCAGCCCTTGGCCGGCCTCCTGCCGGCATGGCAGGCGGGGGATCTCGTCGACCTGATCCCGCCCGGTGCGGAAGGCCGGGCGCGGACCTATTCGATAGCTTCCCTGCCGGAGGAGGGGCGGCTTGAACTGATCGTGCGGACCATGATTCGCGAAGATGGCACGCCTGGCCTGGCTTCCGGCTGGCTCAATCAGAGTGCCTGGGCCAATGACCGGGCTTCGCTCAAGATTCGTCGTAACCCTGGTTTTAACCTCGCATGCGGTCTGGATACGCCCCTGATCCTGATTGGCGCCGGCAGTGGAATCGCCGGCTTGCGCGCCCACCTGCAGGCCCGGGCACAGGCTGTCGCAGCCTCCGGAAAAAACACCCCTGAACGCTGCTGCTGGCTTGTCTTCGGCGAGCGCTCGGGGCGGCATGATCGCCCCTGCCATGTCGAGATTGAGGCCTGGCGGCGCAGTCGTATCCTGACGAAGCTGGACCTGACTTTCTCGCGTGACGATCCGATCACGTCCTATGTTCAGCATGCCTTGCTGAAGAACGCGAGGGAGCTTCAGGTCTGGGTGGAAGGGGGCGCCCACATTCTCATCTGCGGCAGTGCACAGGGTATGGCGCAGGGTGTGGATCAGGCGATGCGCAGTGTGCTGGGCGGCGAACAGGTGGATCGATTGCTCGAAGCAGGGCGTATCCACCGCGATGTGTTCTGATTCTCTGCCTGCAGGCGCATGTCTGAATGTACAGACCTGTCTCACCAATAATCAAAAGCCCAAGGCATGCCGCGGGCTTTTTTTGATCTCGTCAGGTCGGTTCGAAAAGCTCGACGGACTTGATTGACTTCTAGAAACCACCTCCTCTGTAGGTGGTCATGTCTGTCAGGTTACGAGGCCGCGCCCGCTTCCGACGATGCGCAGATCTGCTGGCGCGATGCGGCTGGGCGGGTGACGGAATTGATTGTTGGCAAAGGCGCGGATCTGGCGCATCTGCTGGAGCGTGCGCGGCCATGCTTTGATGCGGCGCCTGTGACGAGTGCGGCCGATTGCATCCAGCGCATCGAGCCGCTGATTGTGTGGTCGGTGCGTTTTGGCGCTTTCGGGTCGACTGCGGGGCATGTTCAGGTGTTTGGAATGGATCTCCATGTCAGCTTCATGCAAGCCTTGCAACAGGTGTAAGTCAGCTCTGGGTTGCACAATGGATGCTTGGGGCATGCGCGCATGCCTTGTCTTCAAAACAAAACGAGGGGAGTCCAATGCTGAGGAACAGAATCGCTGTCATCGCGTGCTTTATGACGGTTATGGGGTCGGCGAATGCTCAGGTTTTCAAGTGCATCGAAAATGGGAAAGTGACGTTCTCGGAGATCTCATGCACAGGCAATAGCACTGGCTCTGAAATTGCCGTTCGCCCGAACGTCATTGATTCCTCTGAGTCGCGCGAGCAGGTTCTGAGCAAACAGGTTCAGGACTTGCAGAGCGAGCTCTCGCAACGTCAGCCGCCTGCAGTGGCTGTTGAAGACAAGGCGAATTCAAGCGCCTGCAAACAGGCCACCCGTTCCTATGAGAACGAAGCTGGCTCAGTCAGAAATGACTTAGAGCTTATTGCTACCAAAAGGTCGGCGATGTTCATTGCCTGCGGGCAGCAAGAGCCCGCAAGTGTCACCACGAAAGTTGTTTATCAACGCCAACGCCAAGGTGTCGTGCCGACGCGGGATTTGAACGGCTGTGACGCTTTCGGGTGCAGGGGGGCTGACTTGAATCGCAACAACAAGAAAGAGTCTTCCTCGCGCTTGCGGGCTCTTCCTGGTCGGGTCGGCACTCCGCCAAGCACGCAAGCTACGCGTAGCGGATGCCTGCAAGCCGCTTCAGGTGGTTCAGGTGCTTCGCTCTGCGCTCGTCGCGATTGAGCCAAGCTGAAGCTGGCTTTGTTGTTTTTTACATCAGCTTGCCATTGAGCTTTCGGGCCGGTGGCGGCGGATATTCAGGCTTTTTGAAAAGCCAAGGTCTAGTCCCAGTACGGCTCAGAGCCAAACAGGGCCAGCAGATACTCGATAAATGCCCGGGTCTTCAAAGGAAGATGGCGGTTAGGCAGATGCACGGCGTAGAGGAAGCGTTCAACTGGGACATAGCCAGGTAAAACCTCCACCAACTTCCCCGCCTGCAATTCTTTACCCACGATAAATGTGGGTAACAGCGCAAGACCGACCCCGCCCAGTACGGCTTGCGAAAGCGCTTCGTCGTCGTTCATGCGCAGCGTGCCGGAAACCGGCACTGCAATGTCACCATCTGGGCCGCACAGACGCCAGTGCCCACCGGTACTCATATAGGAGTAGTCCAGACAGTTGTGGCGCTCCAGATCGCTTGGCATTTGCGGCGTTCCGCGACTGGCAAGGTAGGACGGGCTGGCACAAATCTTCCTGCGGATCGGGGCGAGTTTGCGCGCCACCAGATTCAGTCCAGGCTCAGCGGTGATGCGTAAGGTCATGTCATAGCCTTCCTCCACCAGATCGACGAAGCGGTCACTGATGGTCAGATCTACCGAAAGATCCGGGTATTGCGCCATGAAGCCGGGCAGTGCGGGCGCTACATGCAGTGTGCCGAATGCGACTGACGAACTGATTTTTAGCGTGCCGCGCGGCTCCAGATGCAGACGACTGATGGTGTCTTCCGCCAGGCTGAGCTCATCCAGAATGCGATCGCAATGCTCGAAGTAGGCTTCGCCTACCTCGGTCAGACTGAGCCTGCGGGTGCTGCGTTGCAGTAAACGCACGCCCAGCATGCTTTCCAGTCGGGATACCGATTTGCTGATCCGGGATTTGGAAACATTCAGCCGGGTGGCCGCGCCCGTGAAGCTTTTTTCCTTGACTACTTGGGCAAAGATCAGCATGTCATTGATGTCGTGCATACAGGCCTCATTGTTTCCATTTTGGAAACATTGTTGTGCAGTTTGCCTGGCTTATCAAGCCAAACTGTGTGGCCTTATGATGTTCATGGATTTCAAGAAGACGCGTTTTCAGGCTGAAAGTGCCGTTTGTACAGGAAAGTCAGTCCTGTCTTTCGATAATCTATTTGTCGGCGCCAGTCGCAGCATCTCCTGTGAACGATTGTTGGTTTCTGTTTTGTTTCCAATGCGGCGCCAAATATGTCACCCCACCGATCATCAAATACACCTGCGAATTCAGGTTCGCCAAGGGAGCTGCACGTCCATGCATTACGCCTCACATGAAGAATTCGTCGCTCGCGTGGCCAAGCAAAATCCGGGTCAGCCGGAGTATCTGCAGGCTGTGACGGAGGTGATGGAAAGTCTGTGGCCCTTTCTGGAAAATCAGCCGAAGTACGCTGCCAACGGTTTGTTGGAGCGATTGGTCGAGCCCGAACGGATAGTCATTTTCCGGGTTTCCTGGGTGGACGATAAAAACCAGGTTCGCGTCAACCGTGGTTACAGGATTCAGCACTCATCCTCGATTGGTCCCTACAAAGGAGGTTTGCGTTTTC